>CALEFI010000064.1 GCA_937876905.1 uncultured Treponema sp. | reverse complement strand
GAAATATCATTTACTTCCATATCCAGACAATATTTTCCATATCCATTCTGAATAAATATCAAATTTAATTTCTGAGACATGAAAGCCTTGATGTTAAAATGTCCAATGTTATCTAAATGAGCCAAGTCTCCATTTTTGAGACAGTCCAATCCATCCTCTAAGGCATGGTAATAAATCTTATTGGCGTTTAAATAAAAACCAATTGGGTCTGAATCACAAAAAACATAGATGTCCTTATACTGCTTAAAATCCACTGGAATATATGGCTCCTGTAATTTTCCCATAAGCTTGGTAAAGCGTATACGGGCAAGCATATTAAGGGCGATATTGCCTCTGTCCTTGCGGTATTTGGTAAGCTGTGGAAAATGTTCTTCGGACTTTTCCTCAAACATAACAACCTGTTCAAATAATCCTGATTCTTCGGCACGGTCTTGTAAAGTGCCGAAGTTGTTGGACATGGTACTTAAAACCAAAGTAGCTTTTCCGTGCTCTTTTTTAGGCAGATATAATTCTTTTAAACATGCCACATATGCATGATAGAACGTGTGACATACATAGATTCTTTCTTTCATAGTGTTTTTGCGGTCCTGCAGACCGTCTCCTTTTGCAAAATGAAATTGTAAAATTAATTTTTCCTTAATACCTATGATTATACACTATAATTCATTGCATTCAAATAAAAATCTGTGATAAGATAATCCATAGGCGCAAATAAGGGAAAAAGTGATGAAAGATGCGCGAATAAATTAATTCAAGATTTAATAAATGACAATTTTCGACGCCTTGAGTAACACGGGTTATCCATAAGCAAAAATATTGCATGCGGAAGTATGGTTAGAGCTGATGAAAAAGTGTTGAATACTAACTTATATCTATGATAAAATATAATGATATTTTATATTCTAAGGACGATAGGAAATTATGGCTAAAATTTTCAAGAAATTAATGATATTACTGGATAAAAAGCAGAAACGGAAAATGATTGTTCTGATTTTTCTGATGCTCATAGGAGCAGTACTTGAAACATTAGGCGTATCCATGATTTTGCCGGTTATGGATGTGGTAATGGAAGAAAATGCCGTACAAAACCATGAATATTTGCAAATAATCTGTGATGTTTTCCGGATTGGCTATGAAGATACAAGAAGTCTTATGATTTTGGTAATGGTAGGACTTGTTGTTATTTTTGCGGTGAAAAATATGTTTTTATTTTTCCAGCAGAAAGTGCAGCTGAAATTTGTCTATACCAATCAGTTTGCTACGTCGCGCAGAATGATGATCAATTTTATGGAGCGTCCTTATGAGTACTATTTGAATGCGGATACGGCAGTCATCCAGAGAAGTATTACATCTGATGTAAACAATATGTACGGACTCATCCTTGCGCTTCTCCAGCTTTCCAGCGAAGCCATTGTGGATGCCTTTGCCCGCAGGGATCGGGAAACCTTGGCCGCCATTACCATCCCCATGTACGAGTCCATGCGGGAAAAGTACCACATTGCCCAGTTCCACTTCCACACACCGGAAATCACCACCTTCTTCCGTGCGAACAATCCCGGCTCCTACGGCGGCGACCTTTCCGCCTCCAGGGAGACGGTCAAGGCGGCGAACGCCCAGAAGAGGCTGATTGTGGGGCCGGAGATTGGCCCCAGCGGTCTGGGCTACCGGGTTGTCACTCCCGTTGCGGACAGTGGCGGCAGGCACGTCGGCTCGGTTGAATGCAGCGGTGCCATCAACACAGCCTTTCTGGAAAACCTGGTGGCATCCAGCTCGGCTCAAATTCTGGACGGCGGGCTGAACATCAGCGTCATCTCGGCGACGCTGGACGGAACCTACATCGAGACGGGAGCCAACTTCCAGGACTTGGACGAGGAGATTCCGCAGGAGGTGCTTGCTCGGCTGGGTCAGAGCGGCGGACAGCTTGTCAGCTATGAGGGCAGAGAGGCCAAGGCATATTTCCCGCTGAACGATTATTCGGGCAGGGTCATCGGCTACACAAAATTCGTGTTCACCATAGACGACATCATCGCAGCCCAGCAAAGCTCCCTGCTGAAAACCATCCTCATCTCCGTCGCCACCATCGTGGCCTTCATCGTCTTCCTGACCATCTTCATACGGCTGTTTGTCACCAAGGCCATCACCGGAAGCGTGGCCGCCCTGAGGGAAATCTCCGAGGGAAGCGGCGACCTGACGGTGCGGCTGGAGGAAAAGGGCAACGACGAGATGACGGAGCTGGCCATGTACTTCAACCGGGTGATAGAAAAGATTCAGGGAACCGTACAGTCGGTGGACTCCAGCACCGATGCCATGCGGCACGTGGGCGAGGAGCTGGCCTCCAACATGACGGAGACCGCCAGCGCCGTCTACGAAATCAGCAGCAACATAGAGGGCGTGAAGAAGCAGGCCATGTCCCAGGCGGCCAGCGTCACCCAGACGGCGGCGGCTGTGGAGGAAATCATCCGCACCATCGGCCAGCTGGACTCCATCATCGCCATACAATCGGAGAATGTCATCCAGTCCTCATCCTCCATGGAGCTGATGTTCTCCAAGATTGCCCAGACCACCCAGCTACTGGAGGACAACGAGCAGGTCATCGCCTCCCTGAGCCAGGCAACCTCCAACGGGCAGGATACAGTGGGAACCACCAACGCCATCACCCAGCAGCTCACCCAAGAGTCGGGAAATCTGCTGGAGGCGAGCGCCATCATCCAACATATTGCCAGCCAGACCAACATGCTGGCCATGAACGCCGCAATCGAGGCTGCCCACGCTGGGGAGGCGGGAATGGGCTTTGCCGTTGTTGCCGACGAAATCCGAAAGCTGGCGGAGGAATCCAGCAGCCAGGGCAAGGCCATCACCGACACCCTGAAAAAGCTTTCCGGGGACATTGACCAGCTTGCCCAGGCCGCAAAGACCGTTGACCAAAGCTTTTCCGCCATCTCAAATCTCTCCGGCCAAGTGAGTTCTAACAGCGGCGGCATCACGGCGGCCATGCACGAGCAGCGGCAGGAGGTGGAGACCACGCTGAAAACCATCCAGGACCTGAACGCCATCACCGCACAGATTCGCAGCGGCTCCAACGAGGTCTTGCAAAACGGCAACGAGATGGCACGGGAAATGCGCAACCTTGACCAGCTGACGCAGGAAATCTCCAACAGCATGACGGAGATGGCCGCCGGAACGAACCAAATCAACAAGGCCATTTTGGAGGTGCAGGACATCACTCAGGAAAACAAGGAGGCCATCGGGCGGCTTTCCGCCGAGGTAAAGAAGTTCAAGATACGATAGTCACCTCACCGTGGTCAAAAAAGGAGGGCTTCCATAACGGAAGCCCTCTTCTATTATAGATATTGTCCAAAGTATTAGATGCTATTAGCGGTATTACGCTCCCCGCCGAGGGGGAAACATTTAAAATAAAAAAGCCTGGCAGCTACCTACTTTCCCGCGAATGCAGTATCATCGGCGTTGGAGGGCTTAACTTCCGTGTTCGGGATGGGAACGGGTGTGACACCTCTACCATGGCCACCAAGCAAGAATGAATATATCACAGCACACAAAGTTTGTAAAGGGGGCTGGGCGTTTTTTTTGAAAAAAAAGTGATTTTTTTTTCGAGCGACACTCCCCACTGCAAGCGTCAGCCAGAATCCCGCATACAGGCCTGATTCAAGATTTCAATCAGCTCCCGGTACTCCATCCGAAGCACCTCCGGCTGCACTTGGGTCATGTATTCCTGCTCGGTATGGAAGAGGCGATCCTTGCCGGCGATGGGCATGTACAAAACCTTGTTGCGGGTGTAGTAATGCTCGATGCAGCCCTTGGGCAGGATGTAGACACGGGCGGCGGCAGCGGCGGCAAAAATCAGGGAGGCCAGGTTCCTTATCAGGGGGATGGTGGCCGCCAGATGGGGCGGAATCAGGCTGGGCAGCAGGTGGCCCACATTGTTCACCCCCTGCAGCACCACAGTCTTGAAGGTGTCCAGATCCTCCACCTTCTGGTGCTTGTCATACATTTCCCGAAGCTTTTCCACCAGTGCCGCCACCTCCGCAGGAACAGCAGCACCGTCCAGTCCCCACAGCACGTTGCCCAGGTCCACCAGATAGCGCTCCAGCCGGGTGATGAGCTTTTCCAGGGTGATTCCCCGCTTGAGGCTGGCGGGGGAAAAGAGCTGTGTGTAGAAGGGCAGCTGCTTTTCCTCCTTTCGCTGGAGCCACAGGGCGGGCCGTGGGTCCTGGCACACCACATCCCGCAGCTTTCCCTTGAACAGGGAATCCAAGTCCCCCACAATGCGGCCGTCGGTTCCCAGCAGAGAGCAGACCTTGCAGAAGACTCCCAGCTCGTCCTTGCCGCCCACATCGATGATGCCCGTGCCAACGGAAGCGTACCAGCTGTCGGTGAGCTCCAGCAGGTGGGAGAACAGCTGCTGGTCGGTGTAGCCCTCCACAAAAATCTGGTTGTCGGAAAAGAAGAACTGCTTGTGATAGGTGTTGAAGCGGGGCAGGAAGCGGCGGAACAAGAGCTCATCCTCGGCCGAAAGCTGGTCTATGTGGGTGGGGACACGGTTCACATGGCAGACGATGACACCCATCAGGTCTTCCGGGAAGCGCAGGTCGATGAAGAAGGGGGAATGGGTTATAAGGAAGAAAATCTTTCCCGGCTCCTCAGCGGCGGCCTTGCGAATCTCCTTCATAAAGAAGAGCTGGAACTGGGGGTGAAGGTGCAGCTCCGGCTCGTCAAAGATGAGGCAGTCCCCCTGGCTGTTGTAGAGGGCAATCAGAAGCTGGAGGATTTCCTTGAGGCCGTGGCACTCGCCCTCCTTCAGGTTGTATTCCACACCACGGGCCTTGTTCACCACCATGGGCACAAAGCTGCCGTCCTCCCGCTCCCGAAAGGTGATGGACTTGCCGAACATGCCGGAAAGCACGGACTCTATCTGCTCCTTTACCTGCACATCACCACGCAGCACCGCCAGCACCTGGTCCTCCGGGATGCGGTCGGAACGCAGGAAGGCAACGTCCAGATCGTAGTTGCGGAACTGGTTGGCAATCTCGTTGGCCAGAAGTGTCTTCCCGGAGCCGTTGGGCCCCACGATGAGGTTCACCTGCGTCCAGTTGCTCTTCTTGAAGGCCGCCTTTCCCCACAGGAAGGGCAGCCTCACCCTTGTGTCGATGTGGATCATAAGGATATTGTATCCCAGATTTGGGTAAAATCAAGGGGGAGGCACCATGCCGACAGGAATGGCAGAAGAGTCTGCCGTCACTGTCCCCCTCAGCTCAGAAGGCGTTCCCTTCCACCTCACCTGCCCGACGCACCATACTTTACAGAAAATTCACAGAAAATCACCTGCAACTGTCTACACAAAGCGTTTTTTTCCAGATACAATTCAGCCATGACCATCCTTGTAGTTGACGATGAGCTTCCCATCCTTGAGTTGATTCGGTACAACCTTCAGAAGGAGGGCTTTACGGTGCTGACGGCGGAAAAGGGTGTCCAGGCGCTGGAAATTGCGAGGGCGGCGGAGCCGGACCTGATTTTGCTAGACCTGATGCTGCCTGACATGGGCGGATTCGATATCTGCCGTATCCTGCGGAATGACGAGACCACTGTCCACATCCCCATCATTATGATTACTGCCAAGAGTGCCGATACGGATATTGTTTCCGGGCTGGAGCTCGGTGCCGACGACTACATCACCAAACCCTTTTCCCCCAAGGTACTGGTGGCCAGGGTGCGCAGCGTACTGCGGCGGACAAGGGAGCAGCAGGAGCAGGCGGACTTCGCTCCCAAGCAGGCCGACGACAAGATTGCGATCCATGGGCTTGTCATTGTCCCCCATAAGTTTGAGGTCACTCTCAACGGTGCCCTCATCATGTTTTCCGTTACAGAGTTCTCCATCCTGTATCATCTGGCGTGTCAGCCAGGCAGGGTTTTTTCCCGCCAGCAAATTATCAACGATATAAAGGGAACCTCCTATCCGGTGACAGAGCGCTCCATCGACGTGCAGATTCTCAGCATCAGAAAGAAGCTGGCTGAGGCCGCAGGAAATCCTTCTGCCGCCAATATGATAGAGACGGTGCGAGGCGTGGGCTACCGCTTTGCAGAGGATCTGGAGCAGGATGGGCAGTAAGAGGGCCGGTCTTTCCACGCCATTCTATCTCTTTCTTATCAATGGCATTGCCCTGTGCTGCGGCTTTTTGATTTTTATTCTGATTAGCCTTCATGCCTTGGAGCAAACGGCAATCTCCCAGACGGAACAGAACCTGCGGACCTTCGCCTATTCTATCAAGCAGCTGCTGCAAAACCAGCAGAACCTAACACTGGACATCCAGCCAGGCAACGGACTAGTCTCCATCGACCAGTTCGTAAAGAATACCGCCTCCCATGATCCGGGATTCCGCATTTCTATCATTGACGGAGAAGGTGTTGTGGTGGGAGACTCGGATGCCAACCTGGAGCAGCTGGAAAACCACCTGAACCGGCACGAGGTGGTGGAGGCCCTTGCCGGGCGGGAGGCAGCGGACATACGCTCCAGCTCCATCTATAACGAAATGCAGGTGTACTACGCCATTCCCTTCAGCTTCCAGGGGCGCAGCATGGCCTTGAGACTGTCCATTCCCATTGGGAGGAACGTGTTCTTTGCCTCCAATGTGCGACAGAACAGCATTGTCTCCATGGTGGTGATTCTAGCCGCCATCCTGCTGGTGAGCTTTGCGATTGCGGCAAAGATTTTGCGCCCCCTCAACGAGCTGAAGAAAACCGCCCGGTTCTATGAGGAGGGGCACTTCGATTACCGGCCGGTGGTCAGCTCACCCAAGGAATTCGCAGAGCTGGCAGAAAACATCAGCTCCATGGGGCAGACCATCCAGCAGAACATTGCGGATATTTCCCGCAGCCGCGACGACCTGCGGAGGCTGGAGCGGGTACGAAAGGACTTTGTGGCCAACGTATCCCATGAGCTGAAAACCCCTGTCACCGCCATCAGCGGCTTTATCGAAACCCTACAGGACGGTGCCATTGACGACCAGGCCACCGCCCGCCACTTCCTTGACATCATGGCCCAGCAGTCCTCCCGCCTCAGCAACATCATTGACGACCTGCTGACCCTCTCCCAGCTGGAGCAAACCAGGGCCACCATCGAAACCCAGCCAGTAAACCTGCTGGACATCATCACCGACGTGCTGGCAAGCCACAGTTATCTGGCCCAGGCAAACAACATTTCCATAAGCTACGAATTCTCGCCCAAGGATGCAGTCATCCATCTGTCCGCAAATCCAGGGCTCATAAGCCAGGCCCTAGGCAACATTGTGAACAACTCGGTGAAATATTGCCCCTCCGGTTCCGAGGTTCACATCACAGCCCGGCGGCTCCAGGACCAGGACGGCAATCCCTGGGTCAAGATTGTGGTGGAGGACACAGGCAACGGAATCCCTGTGGAATATCAGAAGCGAATCTTTGAGCGCTTTTTCCGGGTGGACAAGGGACGCAGCCGGGCGACTGGCGGAACGGGGCTGGGACTTTCCATCGTGCACCACATCATCCAGCTGCACGGCGGCAGCATCCGCTCCTGCAACCGCAGGGACGGCAGGAGTGGAGCCCGCTTTGAGATGGAGCTTCCGGGGGTGTAGCCGGTTCTGGTGGGAATCCTGCCCCTGTGGTATAATAGCGGGCAACACTCGGAGAACACTCAGAGGACAGGGGAACGGACATGCTACAGAAGAACATCGTAAAGAAATACCTTCGCACCCACTTGGACCCAGCGAAAACGGACGAGCGGTACAAAGGGTACAGGGCCATCTTTCACAACCCGGAGAAAATCCGGCACATACGGGACTCCAAGGAGGAGCAGTATCAGGAAGGATTCCTGCGGGACCTGTTCTGCGCCATCCTCGGCTACACCATCAACCCGGAGCCACACTACAATCTGATTACGGAAAAGAAAAATGACTCGGACAGCCGCAAGGCCGACGGAGCAATCATCCTGGAAGACAAGGTTGTGGCCGTCATTGAGCTCAAGGGCTGCGACACCACCGACCTTTCCAAGGTGGAAAACCAAGCATTCGGCTACAAGGCCCACAATCCCGGCGCACACCTGGTCATCATCAGCAACTTTGAAAAGCTCCGCTTGTATATAGAGGATGCCAGCGACTTTTTGGAGTTCAATCTTTTCACCATGAACCGGGAGGACTTTGGACTGCTCTACCTCTGCCTGAGCCTGGAAAACGTTGCGGCGCAAACCGCCCTCAAGCTGAAGCGGGAATCGCTGAGCGCAGAAATCAGCATTACCGACAAGCTGTACGCCGACTACTCCACCTTCAAGCGGACCCTGTTTGACGACATCTGCACGAACAATGCTCCCACGCAAAGGGCAGGCACACTGGACAAGCTCGTCTTGTTCAAGAAGACCCAGAAGCTCCTTGACAGAATCCTGTTCATCCTGTTTGCAGAGGATCGTGGCATCCTGCCGGAAAACTCAATCCTCACCATCATAGCGCAGTGGCAGAAGCTGAGGGAGCTGGACGCATACCAGCCCCTGTACAGTCGGTTCCTGAACTATTTCAACCGCATAAACACAGGCTACAAGAGCGAGGCAAACCCAGGCTATGAGATTTTTGCCTACAATGGCGGCCTTTTCAAGCCGGACGAAATCCTTGATACAATAAGAGTCTCAGACGATGTGCTTTACATCCACACAAAACGCCTCTCGGAATACGACTTTGAGAGCGAGGTAAGCGTTGACATTCTGGGGCACATCTTTGAGCACAGCCTAGCGGAAATAGAGGAAATACAGGAAGAAATTAGGAGTGAGGAGGCAGGAAATAGGGTCAGCAAGCGGAAAAAGGACGGCGTTTTTTATACTCCAGCTTACATTACAAGATATATTGTGGAAAACACCATCGGGAGGCTGTGCGACGCTAAAAAGGCGGAGCTGGGAATACACGATGCGGCCTTTGCCCAAAAACGCCGCAATAAAAGCCAAAGGGCCGAGCTTGACGAAAAGCTCAAAGCATACCGTCAGTGGCTCCTGTCATTGAAAATCTGCGACCCGGCCTGCGGAAGCGGCGCCTTCCTGAACGCCGCCCTGCAATTCCTGAAGGCCGAGCACGCCCTCATAGACGAACTGAAGGCCAAGCTCTACGGCGACACATTGGTTTTCCAAGAGGTAGAAAATGCCATTCTGGAGCACAACCTGTACGGCGTGGACATAAACGAGGAGTCGGTGGAGATTGCAAAGCTGAGCCTGTGGCTCCACACCGCCCAAAGGGGACGCAAGCTTTCCACCCTGAGCAACAACATCAAGTGCGGCAACAGTCTGATAGACGACCCGGAGGTAGCCGGCGAAAAAGCCTTCTGCTGGGAACAGGAATTCCCAGAGGTCTTTGGAGGCAATGGGTTTGACGTGGTGATTGGAAATCCTCCGTATGTTCCTTCCCGTTCCATCTCAGAAAAAGAAAAGCAGTTTTATTACCATCACTTTAAGACAGCTGAATACCAGATAAACACTTATGCATTGTTTATGGAAAGGCTTTTCTCACTTCTGAAGCCCAACGGACTCTACGGAATGATTATTCCAAATTACTGGCTTTCGACAAAATTTGACAAGAATCTACGCCAGATTGTCTTTTGTAAAAATTATATGCAGTCAATTTTGAACACCTATAATGTTTTTGAGGATGCGGTAGTTGACACTGTAATCCCTATAGGGGAAAAGATGATGCCACAATTCCCAACCAGAATTTTGAGCGTAGATAGAAATTGCAAGACAATTCTAGAAAGACTCAAACTGATTTCCAAGCATGAGTGGGCATTTGAAGGGGAAAGAGAATTTTCTGACAACGATGAAGACGTTCACATCTCATTTTCAAAGACACTTATTCTCAAAGCCGAAAAAAAACTTCAAGACTACTTCTCACTTTATCAAGGGATGAAGCCTTATGAGCAGGGAAAGGGAAACCCGCCACAAACAAAAGAAATGATGCAATCTCGAATCTACAATTCGGAAACAAAGATTGACGAAACTTATTTTCCACTTCTGGGAGCCGTAAATGTGCAGCGATATTATATTCGCACCCACAAGGAATTCATCAAGTACGGAGAGAACCTTGCCGCACCACGCAAAATGGAACTGTTTGCGGGCGAGCGTATTCTTGCAAACAGAATTATATCAAAGAACTGTCTTGATTGTTGCTTTATAGACTACACAGCCATAAACAACACCGACGTTTTCAATCTCATCCCCAAAGAAGATTGCCAGATTAAGGCATTGTTTGCGATTGTAGCCTCTCGTCTCTGTGCGTTTTATTTGAAAAGCACAAATGTCAATCTTGACAGATCTGTTTTCCCAAAAATCAATGTAAACACCTTGGGTGATTTCCCCATTCCTGACATCGGCAATCCTGAATTTTCTAAGTCCTCGCTCCTCACTCCTATATCCTCCCTTGCCGACAAGATGCTCTCCCTCAATGCAGACCTGCAAAAATCCGTCCAGCGGTTCCTCAAGCGGGTACAGGACAACCTGCATCCGGCAAAAGTCAGCGGGGCACTGGAAAATTTCTACGCCATGGAATTTGCCGATTTTGTGAAGGAGCTTTCAAAGCAAAAGGCAAGGCTTTCCCTCAAGCAGCAGGACGAATGGGAGGACTACTTTGCCGAATACAAATCGGCCTGCCAAGGCCTGACTGCCGAAATAGCCGCCACCGACCACCAGATAAACCAGCTTGTCTACCAATTGTACGGCTTGACGGAGGAGGAAATCGCCGTGGTGGAGGGCTCGTAAACGCAAGGCTTGCAAGAAACCGCAAGTGGCGGCGGCGATACACGTCACCACGGCAGCAACCAATTCAGTGGTCATGGCACCCTCCCTTGTTGAGGGCTCGTAAACGCGAGGCTTGCAAGAAATCCCAAGTGGCGGTATATTTTTCACCGTAGGAGGTATTGGCATGAGAAAAGAATTTTGTTCAAAAGATGGAATCTATATTTCTTATACAGACAATGATGTATGTTTCGAAGATGAAAATACTGCAGAATCAATACTTCTTAAAAACAATGGAGAGGTTATTCACAGTAATTTTGATGAAGAAAGAAATCAATTTTTTCAAAATTATTTAGAACAAATTTATCCTGCAATTACAACCCTTAGAAATTTTGATGCGGCGGAAATTGCTTGATGCCAATTTATATTAGGACTTTGGGATACAAAATATATTTTCGACTATTGGCACAAGAAATAGCCGCCACCGGCAACCAGCTTGTCTACCAATTGTACGGCTTGACGGAGGAGGGAATCGCCGTGGTGGAGGGCTCGTAAACGCAAGGCTTCAGTCATCATAATGGCCACGGCAAGCCTTTACGATTATTGTGTCGTCCGCAAACTCATAGACGAGCCGGTTCTCGTTGTCTATCCGCCTGCTGAACTCCCCATCCCTGTGCTTGAGTCTCTCCGGCTTGCCCTCGCCCTCCAAAGGCCCCTCGCGGCCAATGCTTTTGAGCAGGCGGTTTATCTTCTGGAGGGTTTTCTTGTCCTGACTTTGCCAATACAGGTAGTCGGCCCACCCCTCCTCGGCAAATGTGATTCTACTCATTCTTCCGCCATGGCCTCAAGCTCTTCCATCGTCTTCACGACAACCCGCCCCTGACGAATTTGCTCATCTGCCAAATCAAGCTTTGCGCGGTAGGCCATGTTGTTGCGGGCCTTCTCCAGCTCCTTGTACTCCCGCTCCGACAGGATGACCACGTTCTTGTTTTCCTTGCGGGGAACAATCACAGCCTCGCCGCCAAAGGCCAGGTCAAAATACTTCTTGATGTTTGAGCGCAGCTCCATCTGCTTTACAATAGTCATAGCATTCTCCAAAAAATAAATCGTACTGATTTAAGTACATTAAACCGTACAGTTATCAATATACTCGGAGAAGACTCGTCTGTCAACAAGTTGTCAAACCCCCGGCCCACGAACCAGTCCCTGAGCTGGGCCTTTGTCCAAGAATGCTTGTGGTCACTGGCACCGCTGAGAGTCGGTGCTATCTGGGCAAACTGCTGGTTGGTGAACTCCGCATAAAGAAACATGCCGTCATTCAAAGTTTTCTGAAAGCTGCTTTGAAAGTCAGAATAGGTGCCCACGTCAGTCCAGACAGTGTACCTTGGCTCTGAGTCGCCAGAATCGTGGGAGCATCCCACCAGGCCAAGGATGATTGCAACCAGGATTGCCGAGACCTGCGCCATTGTATTTTTCATCACCGCTCCTTTTGGCAATATCTGCCATTAGCAAATAATTTTTCTACCACAACAGAAAATTACCATGCTAAAAGCCAATTGTCAATTCTTTTTATATGCTGATAGCATATTTTTTATGGAGCTGAGAGAGATTTTTGTGTCGAACATGAAACGGTATAGAAAGGACAGCAAGATTTCCCAGATGGGGCTTGCCGAGCGGTGCGACACCTCCACCAGCTACATTGGCGAGATTGAGATTGGAAAGAAATTTCCTTCTGTGGAGATGATTCAGAAAATCGCCACGGCTCTCGATGTCCAGCCCTTCCAGCTGTTCATGCAGGAGTCGGATAGGGGTGTCCAAGAATCCATCCGCCCAGAGCGACGGGCAGCCCTTGTCCAGAAAATCCAGCAGGCCGTGGCCGACATCCTTAACGAGGAATTATAGGCTTGTAAAACACACAGATTCAGCGCAGGCATCGGGGCAGCAGCCTTTCCCACGGACTGCGGCAGTGTCCCTGAGTCCGGCCCCTTTGTTCCGCCATTGGAAAATTCCGCCACAACCCGCTATTATTTTAAATATGGATAAGATTCTTGTTGTCAACCATGACAGGAAAGAGGGAACGAGCCTTGCCGAGAGGCTCAGGCAGGAGGGCTACCTGGTGATAGTTGCGGCCAACGAGACGGAGGCCCTGGACATAATTCACACAAAGGATTTCCAAAGGAATTCGGAGCATGGCGGAACGGAAGCCTTGCCCGCTCCTGCCGGAAGCATGATGGTGGACTTTATCCACCAGCCAGACTTTGCCTTTGGCCCCTTCCGCCTGGTGTTTACCAGGGTGCAGCTTTTGAAGGAGGGCAGACCGATTCCCCTCTCCTACATGGAGTGCAAGCTGCTGATGTACCTGGTGATTCACCGGGACACCATAGTCTCCACCCACGACCTCATGCGGATGGTGTGGGGCTACGGAGAGGCGGTCTCCTCCGGCACCATCTACACCCACGTATCCTGGCTCAGGAAAAAGCTTAAAACCCCTCAGATGCCCGGCGGCTACATCAGCACGGTGCGGAACATGGGCTACATCTTTTCCGAGGCGCAGTGAGCAGCCGCCCTAGCACCGCTGCACCCACTGGCTACCAGGGGGCCCAATCCAGAAAAATCCCTCCCTGCCACAAAGGACACGGGAGGAGGCATGGAGGAAGGAATCAAATGCAAGTTTGGCCGCAAGGGGCGAACCATCTATTTGTGCCTGTGTGGGGCCACCAGCCGCTCCTGCTCCTCGTTGTTGTAGGAGACCGTCCAGGTGAACGGCCCGTAGGTGGTGGTGACGGTTTCGATGATACCCGGCGTCAAATAGGGCTTGAGGGCATCCACCGCCAGCCTGCGCAGCTCGTCGGAATACTTGGTGTCCGCATAGAGCCTGCGCAGCTCGTTGCGGTAGGACACCGGCATGGAGACAAGGGTTGTCCCCACCGTGTCCACCGGCATTCCGTGGTCCTTGAACCAGTTCAGGATGGACTGCGGTGTGTCCACCGTAACGGACAATATGGGAGTTCCCAGTCCCTTTACGGAGCTGGTAACATACACTGGTGCGGATTTTGCAGGCTGGGCAGCCACAGGTCCCAGAGACAGGGCAAGCGTCAAGACAAATGCAAACAAGGCTTTTCTGATACTCATAACTCCTCCTCAGAGATTTCTACTCCAAGCATAGGCGAAGCCTGAGCTGAAAAGCCTTAACGGAAGATAAAATTTTCTTGTGCCGACTGGGGCCCACACCCTCTGTGAGGAACTGTCCGGCTCACCGATGGTGGTGGACAAAGAGATTGGCAAACAGGCTCTTGTTGCGGGAGGGGCGGGCTCCCCGCTTTTCCACATATTTTTGGATGTCAGTGTCGGTACCAGCCGCCAGCAGGGTCATGCCCTGCTCAAACACAAAGTCCGGGCCGCTCACAAACTGGAACTCATCTTGGTTGCTCCGCCGCCAGGCAACGACGTTCAGACCGTAGTGCTGCCGAAAGTTGACACTCACTAGACTCTTCCCCGTAATTTCTGGCAGGACGGACACCTCTGCTAGGGCAAAATTCTCCGAAATCTGCATAAAATTGAACAGCACCGACGACATGAGCATGGGCGCAACCTTTTGGGCAGCGTCCAAATCCGGCAGCACCACCAAGCTCGCTCCCACCAGCTTGAGAATCTCGCCATGCTCGTCGGACTTGGCCTTCACGATGATGCGGCGGACTCCCAGCTTGTGCAGGTAGTTGGTCACCAGGATGGAGGACTCCAGCTGGCCGCCGAGGTCCACCACCACGGAATCGATGTCATCGGGAATCATCTTCTGCAGGGCCTCGTGGCTGAGGGCATCCGTGATGTAGGCATCCCGAACCCGCTCCTTGTACCGCTCCACAATGTCCCGGTCCCGGTCTATGATGATGATGTCCGCCTCGGAATCCGCCAGCTCGTCCAAAAGCCGGCAGCCGAAATTCCCCAGCCCGATGACTGCAATAGAAACCATAACAATTCCTCCTAGCCCACCAAGATATTTGCCTCTGGATAGGCAGTGATGGCATCCAGATTCTTTTTTGTCCGATAGCTCAGCACCATGGCGGCAACCCCCGTTCGCCCAATGAACATGGTGACGATGACAATGACCTTGCCTGCCGAAGAAAGCTCCGGGGTAACACCGCAGGTCAGCCCTACGGTGCAAAAGGCGGACACGGCCTCAAACACCAGGTCTCCGCCATTGAATGTGCCCGCTTTCAATGCGGCTGCCTCCGAAACAAAGAGCAGCAGCACCACCACAAGGATAAAGGTCAGGCTCCGCATGACGATGACGGAAGCCTTTTCCACGGTTTCTGGGGAGAGGTCCCGCTTCCACAGGCTCAAATTCCCCTTGTCCTGGCTGCTGCGGAAGGCCACACACAGGAGTACGAAGACGGTGGTGGTTTTCACGCCGCCGGCAATGGAACCGGGACTTCCGCCCACAAACATCAGGACAATGTTCACCAGCAGGCTTGACGGGGAAAACTCCCGCTGCGCCACCGTCTCGAATCCCGCCGTCCGCAATGTCACCGACTGGAACAGGCTGTTCACCAGCCGCTCCCCCGCAGAAAGCCCGGCAAAGGCGGAATTCCCCTCGGCAACAAAGGCCACCACAGCTCCCGCCACAATCAGCACCAGGGTAAAAGACAGCACCATCCGTGTATGCAGTGTCAGCAAGACCCGCCTCCTTGTCCGGCCCACCTTGAAGGAAAGCCAGCCGAGGATGTTGGTGAATACGGTAAAGCCCAGTCCCCCCAGCACAATCAGCAGCATTATCACCGCCAGGAAGGGGCCGTTGTGCAAAAAGCCCCGCAGGTTGTCGCTAAAAGGAGCAAAGCCTGCGTTGCAAAAGGCTGACACCGCCAGAAACAAGCCATAAAAGAGGCTTTTCCCCGGAGTGGCGGCGGAATCCGCTGTAGAAGGACTTTCTCCCGCCACCTGCAGCAAAACCGCCAGCACCAGGCCCCCGGCTACCTGTATTGTGAGGGTATAGCCCACAATCCTGCGGACAATCCTGCGGGGATTTACCTCCACCTCTTCAATAAAAAAGTCCCGCACGATGCGACGGTTTACCAGGGACATCTTTTTGGAGGGAATGGCGGCATACAGCACCAGAAAGGTTACTAGCCCCAGTCCTCCCGCCTCAATCAGCAGCAGCAAGAGCAGCAGACCCCAAGGGGAATACACCGCCATGTCCACGGTGGAAAGCCCCGTGACGCAGATGGCGGAAACGGTGGTGAACAGGCTGTCCACAAGGGGAACCGGCTCTCCAGCCACATAGAAAACAGGAAGCTGGAACAGGAGGACTCCCACAAGGGCCAGCCCCAGAAAGTAGGCCACCAGGCGGACATTTGTGGAAGTCAAATTGAAAATTTCCATTTGAAGCACTATACCACTAGCTTTCCCAAAAATTCAAGGAAGGACATGGATTTATGGTGAGCTGGCAGACACTGGACTTTGAGCCCTTCCCGACACCTGCTCCTGAGCAACCCGCTTCATGGAATAGACGCAGCCGCAGTATTCCTGCCGGTACAGGTCATGCTCAGCAGAAATTGCCAGGGAACGCTTGAATCCCTCCCGCTTTTTAAAGTCCGCTATGAGGAAGCGAGGGCCGTGGCCTTCTATACGATATTTCTTTTGCAGCTGCACCCCGATTGCGTTGATGGCAACAGAATCCTTGTGAGGGCTGATGGAGAGCGCCGTGGTAATGTAGTCAAAGCTATGGTCGGCGGCATATTGGTAGGCCCGTTCCATCCGTAGCAGATAGCAGCGGCGACAGCGCTCCTGCTTTTCCGGCTGGAATTTCAGCTGGGGCTCATGCTCCACGTCAATGGCCTGATAATATTCCGCTGAGTTGTAGGGTGGAATCTCCAGAGCAATTCCCATGGCGGGCGGGAAAGACTCGATAAAGTCTTGCAGCTCATCCCGCCGCCGCTCATACTCGGCCTTGGGATAGATATTCGGATTGTAATAGTACAGGGTGATTTGGAACACCTGGGCCAGCTGCTCGATGACGGCGGAGCTGCATGGCCCACAGCAAACATGGAGCAGCAAGGTCGGCTTGGGCTGACCTTGTGCAATCGCCTCACGGATATGTTTGATTTCCGCATCAAATTGTTGGATAGCGCTACGAATTGACGGCATAAGTTGATGTACCCCTAAAATTGAATTACGATTTTTTTCCTGCTTAAAGCATAATTTAAAACCGGCAGCTAGTCAAACGGGGCAGGATTTGCAGCGGCGGGTCTGTAGGCTCCTGTCGCCTCAAGCATATTCTCAGATAGACAACGGTAGCCCGTCTCGTTATAATGGAAAGACTTTTTACAAGCAACAGAGGATTCCAATGCCAAAGATTGAAGTGAACGAGAGGCTGTTTTTCAACCTGCTGGGAACACAATATGACTACGATACGTTGGAGGATCGGCTCACCTGCGGCAAGGCCGAGTTGGACGAAAGGCCGGATTCCGCCCTGCCTGAAGACCAAAGGGTTATCAAGATCGAGCTGAACGACACCAATCGCCCGGATTTGTGGTCCACTGCCGGAATTGCCCGCCAGCTGCGGCTCCACAAGGGCAGCAAGGCCACCGACTACAGCAGCTTCATGTCCACCAAGGACAAGCTGGTGGACTGCGGCAACCGCATCGTCACCGTTGACCCCCAGCTCAAGGACATCCGCCCCTACATGATTGCCTTCGTCATCTCTGGCAAGCCCATTGACGAGCCCATGCTGCTGGACATCATCCAGACCCAAGAAAAGCTGTGCTGGAACTTTGGCCGCAAGCGGCGCACCGTCTCCATGGGCGTGTACCGCTCCTCCCTGATTCAGTGGCCCGTCCACTACAAGGCGGTAGACCCTGACAAGACCAGCTTTGTGCCCCTCCAGTGTAAATCCCCCATGACCTGCCGCCAAATCCTTGGAGAGCATCCCAAGGGAAAGGACTACGGCTGGATTCTAAAGGATGCACCTCTGTTTCCCCTGCTTACCGATGACAAGGGTGAGGTCATGTCCATGGCCCCCATCATCAACAGCGCCACCCTGGGTGCCGTCCAGGTGGGAGACTCTGACCTCTTGGTGGAGATGACTGGCTCCGACATGACCTCCCTGCTGCTTTCTGCAAACATTGTGGCCTGCGACTTTGCCGATGCCGGCTACACCATCCTGCCCTGCAAGGTGGAGCATCCCTACGACACGGGCTTTGGCAGGGACATCGTAGCACCCTTCTATTTCCAGGCTCCAGCAACCGCCTCCCTTGCCGAGGTGAACCGCATCTTGGGCAGCCAGCTGACAGCGGAGGAGGCCACCACCGCACTGGAGCGCATGGGCAATGCAGTTTCTGTGGACGGCGACAAGCTTACCGTCCAGATTCCTCCCTACCGCAACGACTTCCTGCACCAGGTGGACATCATCGAGGACGTGATGATGGGCATGGAGCTGTCCTCCTTCCCCCCGGAAAAGCCACGGGACTTCACCATCGGCCGCCTCTCACCCGTCACCCTGTTCAGCCGCAAGGCAAAGTCCCTGATGGTGGGACTGGGCTACCAGGAGATGATCTTCAACTATCTGGGCTCCGGCAAGGACTACATCCAGAAGATGAACATCCACGGCGACAACGTCATCGAAATCTCCAACCCCATGAGCGAAAACTACCAGTTCGTGCGGCCCTCCATCATCCCTTCCCTGCTGGGGGCAGAGACTGGCAGCGGAAACGCCGTCTATCCCCACAGGATTTTCGAGATTGGCAAGGTGGCCTTCCGCTGCGACGAGGAGGTGACGGGAACCCGCACCCGCCAGAGCCTGGGCTTCCTGACCGCCGCAGGGGACGCCAACTTCAACACAGCTGCCAGCGAGGTGGCTACCATCCTCCACTTCCTGGACCACCAGTACACCGTAACGGAGGCTGACGACCCCCGCTTCATTCCCGGACGACAGGCAAGCATTATGGTGGGCGACAAGGTGGTGGGCATCTTCGGAGAGGTACATCCTGCCGTGCTGGAAAACTGGGCCATCACCGTTCCCTGCGTGGCCGGCGAGCTGGACCTTGAGGAGTTGATGTAGCGCAAGGCTGCTCCGCTCAAAATCAGGTGGCCGCTTCATACCGCTGGAGTGGCCGCCTTTGTCAATTTAATCAATTTTTCATCTAATCCCAGTTACCCTCAAACCTGCTTATCGCTTATTGCAAAAGCAATTGACGCAATATGCAGGATTTTTCCTACAATAGACAAACAAATATAAAAGCTATAAAATTATCTTTCCAACAATTATCAAGAGGTTCCTATGACAAGCATTGCAGAGGCGAAGGCGCTGCCTGGAAAAGTGATTTTTCAAAATGTTTTGGTGTATGTTCTGCCTATAGTGGTTTTCATCATACAGGCCCTGATTACTGGCTCCATTCCTCCAAGCATTCGGCTGAAGTACTTTTTTTCTCCATTATTCATCCTGTACGTGGTGTTGTCGGTGGTAGTGCCGCTGGGAATCATCGCAGTCTGCGGCATCTTTATCAAAAAGAACATCGACGGGCCCAACGCTATGGAGGCGGTGAACAGGATTTCCGTCTTCTTCCTGCGGATTACCATCGTTGTTCCCGGATTGCTGAATTTTACGCTCCCCATCCTTGCCTACAACCACGAAGGCGAGACCATATTCCACGCCATAGCCTGCCTCATGCAGCTATTCGGCTCGGTGGGGCTGGGAGGGCTACTGGGCTACGTGTTCTTTATGCCCTCCTTCGAGAAATTCCTGAGCTTTGTCCCCTTCGAGAGCAAGTATATGGCGCTCCCCCTCCGAGTCAACATGTTCCTGTTGGGCCTGCTGACGATTCTGGGGGCCATCGCCATGTGCCTAGGCCCAATCCTGCTGGTTTCCGAGGTGGCGGAAGGAGTCAACCTCACCAGCTACATCCTGACCAGGGTTCTTCCGGTGGCAGCCATGGCCACGGTGCTTGGCTCCACCGCCTACAACATTTCCATGCATCACGTTACCGATCACATCCAAAAGATTACTGAGACCACCTATCTGCTAGCCCAGGGCGACTACAGCATCGAGCGGCTCCAGGTGACCAACCGCAACGAGCTGGGGCTGCTCATCAACGACATGAACATGCTGATGGACGGAATGCGGGACATCATCGGAAACATCGACTCCAGCGTCCGGGAGACCCGGAGCACAGCCTCCACCCTGACCACCAACATCGAGCATTCCGAGACACAGGTGCAGGCTGTGGTGGACAGCGTAACCTTGGTGAAAAACGAGATGATTAATCAGTCGGCCAGCGTTGAGGAAACCCAAGCGACCATCAATACCATCACGCGCACCATGGACCAACTGAACCGCAACATCGAAGACCAGGCGGCCAGCGTGGTGCAGTCCTCCGCCGCAATCGAGCAGATGGTTGCCAACATCCGTTCCGTCACCGCCATTCTGGAAAAGAACAAGGTGGCAGTGAACCAGCTGTTCAAGGCGGCTCTGGACGGACAGCAGAGCATAGAGGGAGCCGTCTCCACCTCGCGGCAAATCTACCAGGAGTCCGAGGGCCTGCTGGAAACCAACGACGTCATCAAGCACATCGCCGAGCAGACCAACATGCTGGCCATGAACGCTGCCATTGAAGCCGCCCACGCAGGAGAGGCTGGCCGGGGATTTGCTGTTGTTGCCGACGAAATCCGCAAATTGGCCGAAGACTCCAGCGCTCAGAGCCTCATCATCAGCACCCGGCTGCAGGAGCTCGGCCAGTCCATCAACGACGTGTCCAACAACACCCTGGAGATTGAAAAGCTGTTCTCCTCAATCTATGAACTGGCCGAGTCGGTACAAAATCAGGAAACCGTCATCCTGCAGGCCATGGAGGAGCAGTCCACCGGAAGCGAGCAGGTGCTCCTGGCAATGCACGCCATCAATGAGGTCACGAATTCTGTCAAGAACGGTTCTACCTCCATGATGCAGGGTAGCCGGGAGATTTCCGTGGAGATGAACAGGCTTGCCGACGTGACCCACCAGATTACCGACTCCATGAACAAGGTGTATGACAGCACATCCAACATTGCCAACTCGCTGAAGGTGGTGGAGGAGTCCACTGCACAGAATGAGTCTGTCCTTGCAAAACTATCCGACAAGGTTGCCGTTTTCAAGGTATGAGGGTATAATTCGGACATCATTTTTAGGAGGAATTTTATGAAACGATTCTTTTGTGTGGCTGCGGTTCTGTTGGCCGCCGCAGGTACTTTCGCAATGGGAGGTTCTGACAAGACCGCCGATGTTCCCGCAGTAACACAGGCTGGGGTGGACAAGGCCTATACTCAGTATCTCTTGCCCTATGCCTACGATGCATTAGACCCGAACATCGACACGGCAACAATGGTTCTGCATTACTCAAAGCATCATGCAGGATACACAAACAACCTGAACAATGCCGTGGAGCAGGCCGGAATTACCGGGCTTACCATTGAGCAGCTGCTGTCTTCTCTGGATACAGTGCAGGATGCAGCCTTGAGGACAACCATCAGAAACAACGGCGGTGGATTCTACAACCACAACCTGTATTTTGAGACAATGTCCCCCAATGGTGGCGGAGCTCCTGTTGGTGCCTTGGCAGAGAAAATCAATGCCCAGTTTGGCAGCTACGATGAATTCAAGAAGGCCCTGAAGTCCGCTTCAACAGGGGTGTTCGGCTCAGGATGGGCATGGCTTTCTGTAAGCCCCGCAGGAGATCTGGTGATTTCTACCAGCGCCAATCAGGACAACCCCATCATCGAGGGAACGGGAAACACTCCCATCCTTGGCGTTGATGTATGGGAGCACGCCTACTATCTGAACCACAAGAATGTCCGTGCAGATTATGTTGATGCATTCTTCAATGTAATCGACTGGAATGTGGTGGGCCAGAAGTACGAGGCCAGCATCCAATAACCAACCATATACTGAAACAAAGGCTGTCCCTGTTTACCAAAACCCTGGGACAGCCTTCCTTCATATTACTTCATAGCAAAATAATTTAGCATCATTCTTGTAATTCCTGCCCGGTGGCTCCACCTTTAAATCTACCTGATAACATCCCGGCGGCCGCAAAATCACCCGTTCCAGATTTGAAGCGGGAGCAAGTCCCTCCTATCATTTAGGTAAACTGGGTGGGAAATCTTTTCCACTTGATTCTACCTATCCCAAGGAGGGACTATGGCATTGCATATTCTCCAGAACAGGTCCGCCAACGACGACCTGTTTGACAAGGCTGCTGCGGAGCGTCCGCTCAGCAAGTTCAGGATTCCCGACCACGAGGCGGATCCCAAGGTCATGTACCGGCTCATCAAGGACGAGCTGATGCTGGACGGCAACTCCCGCCAGAATCTGGCCACCTTCTGCCAGACCTACGCCGAGGACGAGGTACATCGCCTCATGGACGACTGCCTTGACAAGAACATGATTGACAAGGACGAGTATCCCCAGACAGCGGAAATTGAATCCCGCTGCGTCAACATCATTGCCAGCCTGTGGAATGCAAATCCGGCGGATGCAATCGGCACCTCCACCACTGGCTCGTCAGAGGCCTGTATGCTGGGCGGCATGGCGATGAAGTGGCGGTGGCGCTCAGCAATGAAGGCCAAGGGCAAGAGCTGCGACAGGCCGAACCTGGTCTGCGGGCCGGTGCAGGTGTGCTGGCACAAATTCGCCCGCTACTGGGACGTGGAGCTGCGGGAGATTCCCATGGACGGGAAGCGCTACGTCTCCAGTGCCGAGGAGGTGGTAAAGCACTGCGACGAAAACACCATCGGAGTGGTGCAGACTCTGGGAATCACCTTCACAGGGCAGTTTGAGCCGGTGAAGGAGGTGGCGGCCGCCCTGGACAAGCTCCACAAGGAAAAGGGCTGGGACATTCCCATCCACGTGGATGGTGCTTCCGGCGGCTTCCTGGCTCCCTTCTGTGCCCCGGAGCTGGAGTGGGACTTCCGCCTTCCCCGTGTCCGCTCCATAAGCGCCTCTGGCCACAAGTTTGGCCTGGCTCCCCTGGGCTGCGGCTGGGTTATCTGGGGCAACAAGAAGGACCTGCCGGAGGATTTGATTTTCAAGGTGAACTATCTGGGAGGCGACATGCCCACCTTTGCCATCAACTTTTCCCGCCCCGGCGGACAGATTGTGTGCCAGTACTACAACCTGCTGCGGCTGGGACGGGAGGGCTACCGCAAGGTGCAGCAGGGCTGCTACGACGTGGGCAAATTCCTGGCAAAGGGGCTGGAAAAGTTCGGCATCTTCGAGTTTCTGTACAACTCCGACCCCAAGACAGGCATTCCCGCCGTCACCTGGAAGCTGAAGGAGGGGGCCAAGGCTCCCTTCGACCTGTACCAGCTTTCCGACGTGCTGCGTGAGCGTGGCTGGCTGGTTCCCGCCTACACCCTGCCGCCCCACTGCGAGAAGGTGGCGGTGCAGCGGGTGCTGGTGCGCCACGGATGCAGCTACGACCTGATGGAGCTGTTGCTGGAGGACATGGACCGGGCAATCAAGCGGCTGACGGCACTGCCGCCCGCCAAAAACCCCAGTCCCAAGGGCAGCTTTAACCACGGAAGATAAGGAGTTTTTATGGCACAACAAACTGCTGCAAAAAAATCGACAATCTCAACCTGGGCAATGGCCTTTATGACGGCGGCTGCCATCATCAGTCTGCGGGGACTCCCGTTGATGGCGGCAGAGGAAATGACCATGTTCTTCTACATTGCCTTTGCAACCATCCTCTTCCTGATTCCCGCCGCCTTGGTTTCCGCCGAGCTAGGCAGTGCCTTTGCGGGACAGGAGGGCGGCGTGTACCGCTGGGTGGGGGCAGCCTTCGGCAAAAAATGGGGCTTTACTGCCATCTGGCTCCAGTGGATTCAGAATGTGGTGTGGTATCCCACGGTGCTGGCCTTTGCGGCGGCGGCAATCGCCTACGGCATCGGCAAGCCTGAGCTGGCAAATGACGGAAAATTCACTGGCTTTTTCATCATCGTGTTCTACTGGATTGCCACCCTCATTGCCTTCGGCGGCACAAAAATCCTGTCCAAGGTCACCAGCTGGGGCTTCTTGGTGGGAACGGTGCTGCCGGGTCTGGTGGTAATTGCCTTGGGCGTGGTGTGGTTCCTGATGAAAAAGCCCCTGGGATTCGAGGAGCTGACGGCGGCGGAAACCACTGTTGCCACCGTGGTAAACGGCAAGGTGGAGGCCCGCTGGCTTCCCAACCTTGCGAACCCCAGCAACCTTGCCTACCTTTCAGGAATCATCCTGCTGTTTGCCGGTGTGGAGGTGCAGGCCGTCCATGCCGCAGAGATGGACAACCCTAAGAAGCAGTATCCTGCAGCAATCTTCATCTCGGCGGTCATCGTCTTTGTGCTGTTCACCTTCGGCTCCCTGGCAATCGCCGCTGTAGTGCCCAACTCAAAGCTCCAGATTGAGTCCGGCCTGATGCAGGCCCTGACGGTGATGCTGGAGGCGGTGAACATGAAGTGGGCACTCTATGTGCTGGCCTTCTGCGTGGCCTTTGGCTCATTGGGCGGAGTTTTGTCCTGGGTTTCTGGCCCAAGCAAGGGGCTTTTGACCACCGCCAAGGACGGCCTTTTGCCAGCATCACTGGCCAAGACCACCAAGGCTGGCGCTCCCAAAAACATGATGCTGATTCAGGGCGTGATTGTGACGGTGCTGGCCAGCCTCTACTTTGTGATGAAGGATGTGAGCGTAGCCTTCTTCCTCCTTTCCGCCCTGACAGTGGCAGTCTACATCATCATGTACCTACTGATGTACATGGCGGCCATCAAGCTCCGCAAGAGCCAGCCCGACATGGAGCGACCCTACAAGGTTCCTGGTGGTGTAGTTGGAATGTGGATTGTTGCCGGCGTGGGAATCCTCGCTGCAATTTTCGGCTTGATTCTGGCCTTCTTCCCGCCCGCCCAGCTGCCCATCGGTAGCCCCAAATCCTACGTGGCAGTGGTGGCGGTGGGAACCATCGGCTTCTTCATCATCCCATTGATTATCGCAGGCCGCCACAAGGCAAGCCCCACCACAGGCAAGCCTCCCCTGCGTCCGGCGGTAAAGTAAGCCTGTAGAAAGAACAAGATTCCCTCCATGGAATCCTAAAAAATAAGCCTAAAGTAGCAGTCTTTTTCAGGACAACTACTTTAGGCTTTTTGTTGTTAGAATAAATCTGAATGAGTACCAGCTCTATATAAAATAAGTTCCAATCTATTTTCTACAATTTTGTAAACAAGAAGAAAATCTGGCCTCACATGGCACTCTCGGTATCCTGAATATTTTCCAGAAAGTGCGTGATCCTTCTTTTCCTGTGGAAGAGGTATTCCCTGACAAAGCATATCAATGACTCGAAACAATTCCTCCACATCTTCCTTCCGCTTTACAGCTAACTTATAATCTTTTTTAAACTGATTTGTATAAACAATCTCAAGCATCTAGAGATTTCCTCAAGTCTGCAACAGATGAAAATGGACCGTTTAGATCCTTGCCAGCTTCTGCCAACTCAATAACTCGTTGTGTTTCAGAATTAGGAACATCAGCACGAATTTCAAAAGGAATACGATGTTCCCGAACAACAGCCTTTGCAAATAAATTTATAGCCGTTGAAACTGGCATTCCAAAGGCTTCACACATAGCAGAAAATTCTTCTTTTAAACTTGCATCCATCCGTACACTAAAAGCAATTTGAGACATAAAACCACCTCTTATATACTCATTTTATACTAATTTGGTTCAAAATACAACCAAAATGACCTTCCATCCCTCCCACAGTGGTAGCAGTCGTTCCCAAGACCACTACTCAGGCTTTTGTTGCACCTTAAAATTGATAAAGAAACATTGCCGTGCTATAATACTTAGCATGAAACGATTTACATTTTTAGCAGTATTTTTTATTTTAGGCGCCCTTGCATTTTCAGCAGAAGTCGGAGAAAAAACCTACAAAGAAGTAACTGTAAACGGCAAAACCCTTTCAAAATGGGTGGAAGTTTTATCTATTAGCGAATACGACAACAACGGGAACTTGATTCATTTCAAAGACAGTGACGGCTATGAATCCTGGAAAGAATACGACAGCAACGGGAACGAGATTCATTCCAAAGACAGTGACGGCTATGAATCCTGGAAAGAATACGACAGAAACGGAAACTTGATTCATTCCAAATACAGTTACAGCTGGGAAGAATGGAGTGAATACGACAGCAACGGGAACTTGATTCATTTCAAATACAGTGACGGCTATGAATCCTGGAAAGAATACGACAGAAACGGGAACGAGATTCATTCCAAAGACAGTGACGGCAAGGAAGAATGGAGTGAATACGACAGCAACGGGAACTTGATTCATTACAAAAACAGTAACGGCTATGAAGAATGGAATGAATACGACAGCAACGGAAACCAAATTCATTACAAAGACAGCTCCGGCGAGGAATACTGGCATGAATACACCTATTGGAAAAATGGAAAGGTGAAAACTAAGACAGAATACCATGCACTCTAAGAATACAAAGCCTGGGTAGCGGCCTTTTCCTAAGGCAACTGCTCAGGCTTTTGGCATCATATAATAAGATGCCCGCAGTCAACCACCAGTTCGGTACCAGTAACACATCGTGCTTCGTCGCTCGCAAGATACAACACGTCCGTATCTTTCCACAGTTGAACGAATCACTGCCCCCAGTCTTCCCGAAGGCTCACATCTTGGTGCAGGGCCAGCACCTTACAATCCCCCTCCTTGCAGAGCTCGTCCACAACCTGCTGTACACTGCCCTCCCGTCGTGCCGTTCCCACCACCACAGCTCCTTCCCGTGCAAAGGTCGCATGACAGCTGCGCCGAGTCCTAGCTGTCGCAAAAGTCTTGACAAGGCAGCAGCAAAGCGGTAGTCTGGACTAAACAATTAAACATATATTTAATTGTTTAACTGATTCTATTTGGAGGAAGTCCATGAGTGGCGAGGAAAGGTCCTGTTGTGGTTCTGGCTGTGGCTGCACTTCCGCAAGGGAACAGCAGGCTTCTTCTGCCTGCGGATGTGACAAGGGCAAGGAGGAGCGGACGGAGGGCGGCGGGCTGAGCCGACATCAAAGAATCGTGCTGGTGCGGATGGCCGCCACGGTCGCAATGCTCCTGGGGCTCCAGCTCGTTCCTGCCGTCGGGCTGGTGAAATTCTTCCTTTATTTGGTACCCTATCTGGTTATGGGCTATGACATCCTGCTGGAGGCTCTGGAGGGAATCCGGCGGCGGCAGGTATTTGACGTGAACTTCCTGATGGCGGTGGCAACAATCGGAGCGCTGGTCATCGGGCTGAGCTCCACGGGTGACTATACCGAGGCGGTGGCAGTCATGCTGTTTTACCAGCTGGGGGAATGGTTCGAGGGCTTTGCCGTTGCCCGCAGTCGCCGCAGCATCGCCCGACTGATGGACATTCGGCCCGACTACGCCAATGTCTTGGTGGATGGTAGCCTGCGTCGGGTTCCGCCGGAAAGCCTGGAGGTGGGAAACCTCATGGTGGTGCAGCCAGGAGAAAGGATTCCTCTGGATGGCGTGATTGTGGATGGCAGCTCCAGCCTGGACACCGTGGCCCTCACTGGAGAGAGCCTGCCACGGGATGTGGCAGCGGGCGACAGCGTTGCAAGCGGCTGCATCAATCTCAGCGGCAGGCTTACCATCAAAATCACCAAGAAATTCAGCCAGTCCACCGTGGCAAAAATCCTTGACCTTGTGGAACAGGCCGGAGAGCGAAAGAGCCGCCCGGAAGCCTTCATCACAAAATTCGCCCGTATCTATACGCCCATCGTCTGTTATGGTGCCCTTGCCCTCTTTCTTTTGCCTCCAATGGTGGAATTCTTTTTACTCAAGATAAGTCCGCAATGGGGCCTGTGGCTCTACCGCTCCCTCACCTTTTTGGTCATCAGCTGTCCCTGCGCCCTAGTCATCAGCATCCCCCTCACCTTCTTTGCCGGAATCGGCGGAGCCAGTCGGGAAGGGATTCTCATCAAGGGCTCCAACTTCATGGAAAGCCTGGCACAAGTCCGCACCGTGGCCTTTGACAAGACTGGCACCCTTACCCAGGGCAGCTTCCGGGTGGTGGCAGTCAGTCCGAATCCCGACTCTCCCCTTCACCTCACAGAAGCGCAGCTTTTGGAGCTGGCCGCCCTGGTAGAATGCAGCTCCAGCCATCCTCTCAGCAGGAGTATCCTAGCTGCCTACGGGAAGGAGCCGAACAGGAGCCTAGTGACGGAGGTTTGGGAAAGGGCTGGCCTCGGCCTGATAGCCATGGTTGACGGAAGGCGGGTGGCGGCAGGCAACACAAAGCTGATGTCGGCAGAGGGTGCAGCTCTCACAGAAGGTGGCGCTCAAGCCGAAGGGAAAACCGCCGTCCACCTGGCGATAGACGGAAGCTATGGCGGGAGCATCATCCTGGCAGACACCATAAAGCCCACTACTGGGCCAGCCATTGCAAGACTGAGGCGACTGGGAATTCGGAAGACAGTCCTGCTGACTGGGGACACCCCTGCGGTGGCAGAATCCGTTGCGAAGCAGCTGGACATTGACCTAGTGGAAAGCCAGCTCCTGCCTGCGGACAAGGTGATGCGGGTAGAGGAGCTATTAGCGGCGCAAGAAAACGGCGGCAAGCTGGCCTTTGTGGGCGACGGCATCAACGATGCCCCGGTGCTTTCCCGCAGCGACGTGGGCATCGCCATGGGAGGACTGGGCAGCGATGCCGCAATCGAGGCCGCCGACGTGGTTCTGATGGACGACAATCTGATGAAGCTGCCCAAGGCAATCCGCATTTCCCGCAGGACGCTGGGAATCGCAAACCAAAACATCGCCTTTGCCCTGGGCGTAAAATTCACCTGCATGGCACTGGGAGCCTTGGGCTACACTACGCTCTGGCTTGCCATCTTTGCCGACGTAGGCGTAATGCTGCTAGCAGTGCTGAACGCCATGCGAGCCCTGGCCGTCAAAAAACTGTAATTTTGGTCGGGATGATTTTGAAAGCCAGAACAAATCAGGAGGAAAGCATGAAGAAAGAAGCTACCGATGAAGGGAAGAAGTCAATGGCGAAGGGATTTTTACGGGAAGAGCTCCCCTGTATGCCGGATAGCTCGGAGTTTGCCACCGTTGCGGACCTGTTCAAGCTTTTGGCGGACAGCAGCCGCATCAAGATTTTCTGGATTCTATGCCACTGGGAGGAATCTGTCACCAACCTGTCCGCCAGGGCCGGCATGACCAGCCCCGCAGTCTCCCACCACCTGAAATACCTCAAGGCCAGCCAACTCATCATCAGCCGTCGCCTCGGCAAGGAGGTCTTGTACCGAACGGCGGAGACTCCACTGGCCTGTATGGTTCACCACATGATTAAGACCGTGCTGAGCCTCACCTGTCCCGGCCAGCACTGCCAGTACGAGGACTGCATCTACACCGACCAATGCGCTGCCCCCTAAGGTCAGCCCCCTCCAGCCTACTTCTCGTCCCGCAGCCACATGCTCAGCACACGGGCAATATCCTCAGCCTTCATGTCGTTGCCCTTATCCTCCTGGACCGGCGGCTGGTACTGACCATGAGTTTCAAAGTAGCCCTTTTCATACCGCTGCTGCGGGAGGGGATTGTCTGGCCACAGGTTCGTAGCCAGCCCGTATCTTTGCAGGGATTCCAGCACGTCCACGTCATCCTCCACATTGATGCGGTCCTTGATGGACTTCATGGCCTTACGGAGCTGTTGAATCTCCTTGTCCGTCAAATGTGGAATCAGACTTTCAAATCCGTCCCTCCCCAACAGCGAAAAGAGCAGGGCCGCCCGCTGCTTGCCTGTCAGGGGCCGCCGTGAAAAATCAATCTGCTTGGTAAAATGATTGCCGTTCATGTTTCCTCCCAAAATCCCACCGAAAACAATTCAGCTTGTGCGCCCCATTCTATCACGATAGGCGGGCAATGTCCATTGCTCGGCACAAGGCCGGGCAAAACCTTTCTTCAATTTTATGCTATCATGTCAATATGACAATCCGCCCAATCCAACAAAAGGATGATGCCGCCCTCTTCCAGTTGATTCGCCGCAGCCTGGAGGCCGCCCAACTGGACATTCCCGGCACCGCCTACTTTGACGAATCCCTCAAGGCCATGAGCCGCTTCTATTTGAATCGGAGTGGCCGCCACTATTTTGTACTCGCAGACGAGGGTGACAAAGTGCTGGGTGGAGCTGGCTTTGCCGAATACAACGGCAGTCAGGAAATCGCCGAGCTGCAAAAGCTCTATCTGACCGAGGATGCCAGGGGAAAGGGCTACAGCTACCTGCTGATGGAGCGGGTGGAGCAAGCGGCCCGACAATCGGGCTACCGTCAGCTCTATCTGGAAACCCACACCAACCTGCCCGTGGCCCTCCACCTATACCAGCGGCTGGGCTACATCCTGCTGAAGGGTCCGCTGCCCGGCACCCAGCACAGCACCATGGATCATTTTTTTATAAAGGAGCTGTAGACTCCAGCAAAAGCGCATTACCTGCCCGCAAGCCCCCCTCACGGGCAGGTAAGCTACAGCTTATAGGTATAGCTGAATCCTATACGGTCAAAGTGCCACTCCCGGCCTGCATATTTATAGTAAAACTGATTGGCATCCTCATGCATCTCCGTGGCAAAGGAACGGCGGCTCCTGAAGCGGAACTGCACCAGCAGGGAATGCTTTTCATTGAACTGGAAGCCCAGCACCGGGCTGATTCCCACCTTCATAAACTTGGGATTCCACTGCTGCGCCCAGTTCGGGAAGTCGTGACGGTCAAAGTAACCTTCGAATTCAAACTGCACGGCCACCATCTGCAATGCCAGCGGCATCTGGTAGCCCACCACTATGGAAGACAGATATTGCCAGCCATTGGCCTTTTCCAATGTTCCCTGCCATCGCCAGAATTCCTGGTGTCCGCCGGCATTCCACAATCCCTCGTACAGGAATTTGTAGCGTGCCTGCATCACCACGTGATTCCAAGCACCGGGCAACACCGCCGCAAGGTCGAATTGGAACAGACCCTCCAGATACCACTGGTGCATGTAGCTGGCAAAGGGAACGACGCTCTCGTATTCTCCAGAAGCCCCGTCAAACACCGCCAGGCCCTTCACGTCCATAGAATCGAGGTTCCAGCCAGTGCCAATCTTGCCGCCAGCATAAAAACCCAGGAAGGCCACGGGCGAAAAGGCCACGTCGAATTTCGGGCTGAAGGTGATGGGGGCCACCTCCACGCCGGGAGAAAGGGTCAGCGTGTTGCCCCGCAGCAGGGGGTGGTCGGAGAAAGGGACGGGAATCACATAGTTGTAGGTTCCTACGGCACGAATCTCGAAGCCGGAGTATGGGCCTGTCATTGGGGCAAAGTGAGTGCCTCCCGCAACCTTGGGCGACTCAGGATAATAGGCTGCGTCCACACCGATGACAAAGTTCCCCGCACCGGGCCCGAAGCCTGTCTTCTGGGCAGGAGCCACCGCCAATACAACCACTAGCAAATACAAAAAAAGAACAAGCTTTCTCACGACTTACTTCTCCTCAATTAATGCCTAGTAAATATCCACTCAGATGGCAGGCAGCAAAGGCTTGGCAGATACTTGGAATAGACAAAAGACCAAGAAGTCCATAGGAATCAGGGGGAACCATGGATTGCAAGAGTTTATCACATACAAAGCAGGATTGCAAATGCCATGCTATTTTTGCTAGGTCAGCGGGGCCTAAAGAATCCCAGCTTCTTTGTTAGGTGATAGCATCCGCAATCAGGGCAATGATATGAGCGAAGCAAAATTCCTTCTTGGCATTCAATGTACCGCCGTGTGTCTTCTGCCTCCGCATAGGTATAGTACCGGCGCTTGGGATTTCCGTGGCTGTCTGTACAATCTGTTTTGTAAAATCCAATCATGGCATCTCCTTGTCAAATTACCTGATGCCACTTGCCGTAAATGCAGACAAGCGGCGGGGCACATCAGTCGAACCTGTGGAAGAGCTTTTGAAAATTCTCCCTTGTCTCTTCCGAGATTTGAGCCTCATACTCAAGGATGTGGTTTTTGAACACACTGGTGGATGAGGAGTCAATTCCCTCTGGAAAGAGCTGGTTTTGATCAGCTTGTGAAAGCAAGGACTCGACTGTACCAAAGGCAGGGTCAATCTCATTCCAGAAAATAACTTCAAGGTCAGACCTGCCATTTCCTTCCGTGTCCGTCCCGTTCAGCGATTTCATCAGCTGGCCCGCCTCATCATCAGGAACGATGACAAAAGCGTCGGAACGAATCTTCTGCAGTCCCTTGCTTGCTTCCATACAGCTTTGCTGGTCCGCTCCATCAAGGTTGAAGGGCAGGAAGGAAATACCTTCCTTGCGGAGCAGTTTTTTGAACGCCACCAGCAGGTTGTATTCAGCAAGGCTACTGACGAACACAACCGTTTCCTTTGGGTTCACCAGCATATAGTTTTCCACTGTAAGGGCCTCCTTGATGGGCCGCAAGGTGTCTGGGTCTGTGGGGTCAACGGCGGTAAAGTCGTTCACAATGCGGGAGGTGCCATCGTTGTTGCCTACCACCACCCGCAGCTCGTCAAGATTGTCCAGGTCAACCAGAAAAGGGGAATGGGTGGCGACGATGATGGTGATGTCATTGAGAAGGGCAAATTCCTTGAGAAAGGCCCGCAGCTCTCGTTGCCCCTTGACATGGAGGTTGGCGGCAGGCTCGTCCATGATGAGGATGGTGCCGGGCTTCAGCTCTGTGGTGCAGAGCAGGTTGAAGAACATATCGAAGAAATAGCGGAAGCCTGTGGACTGCTGCCCCAGCCGCACGGGCACCTTCCCTCGGTGGATTGTGAGGAAGATACCAATCCGCTCCACTTCAACCTTGAATGAGAAGGGAACATCCTCAAGAAAATACATCTTGTTAAAGATGTCTGAGACAGACTGGAGCTTGTCATTCACCATTTCTTGAAATTCCACCAGATACTTCTTATCCTGAAAATTCCGAAAGTTCTTGCAGGCATCCACCGCTTCCTGCGGCGACACCTTGATTGCATTGAAGAGCCTTTCAAAGAAGGCTGAAATCTCTGGTTCCTTGGAGTATCCGAATGGATCTAATCCAAATTGCAAAGCAAAATCCGTATTGGAAATATGTTTTTGTTTATACCTGAGAATTTGTGGCATTGGTACTCTAATACCGTCTATCACAGCCACAGCTTTTTCCTCTCTTCTAACCCACTCCACTTCCTCAGCAATCCCGAAACCTATCTGAAAACCATACCCAAATACAAACCTTTGGATAGCTGGTAACACACCGCCTGTAGGAAAAATCTTACGGGCAGCATTTTGTCTTTTCTAAGACCGACAAGCGAAAATTATGCTCCCAATTATCTTTTGGGCTGATTTAAGTCGTAGTCGAAATTTCTTCGTCGAGATGACGGAAAAGGGCATAGGAAAAAGCACCACAGGACTTTGAATCCCCGTGGTGCCTTATTCATTTCAAACCATTGGACAAATTGAAGTTTTTACATTGTTTAATGCCGTTTATATTGGGGAGCTCTCTTTTCAAGGAAAGCATCCACACCCTCTTTTTTGTCCTCTGTTCCAAAAATGATCGCAGCCAGATCACGTTCAATTTCACCGGCCATTGTAATGTCCATATCAGCTGTCTTATTGATTGCCAATTTGCTGTAATAGGTGGACAGGGGTGCATTTTTGAATATCTGCGCCAGCATGTCCTTTGCGGCCGGAATCAGTTCCTCCGGAGCTACGACTTTGTTGACCAGTCCGATCTGGTATGCTTCTTCTGCCTTTATGCGGCGGCCGGTCATAATCAGTTCTTTTGCACGGCCAAATCCAACCAAGCGCTGCAGGCGTTTGGTTGCTGCATAGAGAGGCATGATTCCTATGCTTGTTTCAGGCTGGCCAAATACAGCTCGGCTGCTTGCAATACGCATATCACATACCATGGCCAGTTCACTGCCACCGCCCAATGCGAAGCCGTTTACTGCAGCGATTACAGGCTTCGGGAAATTCTCTATATAATTACAAATGTGCTCCTGCCCATATTCGCAAAATTCACGTACTTCCACAGGACCCATTTTCAAAAACTCCGATACGTCAGCGCCTGCCATGAAAGCCTTTTCACCGGAGCCTGTCAGAATCACGCCCTGCACTTCATCAAGCTTTTCCAGCATTTCAAAAGCTTTCCTGATTTCGCTGACCATATTGAGTGTCAGTGTGTTCAAGGCTTTGGGGCGGTCGAAGGTAACAATTGCAATGTTTTCTTCAATCGTAACTTTAAGTGTGTCAAAGTGCATCATTTCCATGCAAATCCTCCTTATAGATCATTATTCCCTAATGAACGCTTCAACTTGCTCCACTTTTCCAAATGCTTCCCGTAATACTTTTCGACTCTCTGGATCAAACACCTCCTTAATCTGGTCTTGAGCATTTTTCCATAACAAAAATCCTTCTTCCATTATTTTTACTCCTTGCTCCGTCAGTTTGATTGCATTGGCTTTTCCTTCCACATCTTCAATCAAACCCTTTTTTCGCAAAATTTCCAAATTTCGAATCACCGTAGTCCGGTCTACTCTGGCGCATTTTGCCAGCTCACTACGATTACAAGGTTCAATTGATTGTATGTCTGTCAGCAAAGAGAGTTGGTTTGCCGTAAGTCCTACTTCTGCCAACATACTGTCATAATACTTCGTCAATGCATTTGCCATTCGACGGAAATTCATACAATAACAAGGAGTTTCTCTTGGTTTAATATCTCTCATAACGGAACCCTTTCTCATAAAAGCATAGCGTCGTGTATACACACATGTGCATATACATATTATATATTGAACAATCTCTTTTGTCAATGCAGATTACAATACTAATCTCTTGATTGGCAATCAGCCGTATGTTGATCCTGCTCTCCGGCAGAATCGAGAATTATTCCAGACAGTTGCTTGGGTATTACTATGAACTAAACACTCCAGTGTTGATTGCAAGAAACAAATAGGACACCCTGAGTCCAAAACCTGTGTTAGAATGAAAAAAGCA
>CALEFI010000063.1 GCA_937876905.1 uncultured Treponema sp. | reverse complement strand
GGAGCCCTCCGAGGCCCCCGCACCCACCAGGGTATGCAACTCGTCGATGAAGAGGATGATGCGGCCCTCGGACTTCTGCACCTCGTTGATCACCGCCTTCAGCCGCTCCTCGAACTCACCCCGGAACTTGGCCCCCGCCACCAGTGCTCCTAAGTCCAAGGACAAAAGCCGCTTGTTGGCAAGGCTCTCCGGCACGTCGCCGGAGACAATGCGGCGGGCCAGTCCCTCCACAATGGCGGTCTTTCCCACACCCGGCTCTCCGATGAGGACGGGATTGTTCTTGGTACGGCGGGAAAGGACCTGCATCACCCGACGAATCTCCTCGTCACGGCCAATCACCGGGTCAATCTTCTCCTGGCGAGCCAGGGCGGTAAGGTCACGGCAGTACTTCTCCAGGGACTGCATGGTGGCCTCCGGGTCCTGGCTGGTAATCCGCTGGTTTCCCCGCACAGCCTTCAGCGCCTCCATGATGGAGTCCTTGGTGATTCCATTTTCCTTCAGCAGGCGGCCGCAGCGACCGTCGGAGTCGGCAATGGCGATAAAGATATGTTCTGTAGATAGATACTGATCCTTGAGACTGTCGGCAACCTTGGCAGCCTTGGCAAGAATCTTGGCCGCCTCACCGGACATGGAAATCTGGGCCGCACCGCTAATGCGGGGATAGGTGTCCAAAAGCTTTTGTGTCTGGTCAACCAGATGGCTCACGGAGACACCAATCCGCTCAACAAGGGGTGGCACCATTCCATCGTCTTGCTGAAGCAAGGCATACAAAAGGTGCTCGGTTCCCACTTCACTGTGGTCATTCTGCTGTGCAATGACACTTGCATCCTGCAGGGCATTTTGTGCCTTAACGGTATACTGATCGTAGTTCATGCTTTAAAGGTATATAGGAATGGCTGAAAAAACAAGAAAAATTGACAGGACTGGGGAAAAATGGGGGAGTGACTGCGCCACAAGCTACAGCCAGCCCCTAGCCCTCCTCCGTCTGCTCCCGCCCGCCGTACTCGCAGCGCACATCCTGGAGGGAGGCGTGCTCAAGCAACTCCAGGTTCCGCCTCTTGATTCGGCGGTACAGCCGCAGTTCCCCCGTTCCAGTAGAGCCGCCCAAAACCTGGAGCTCCTCCAGGGGATTTGTGGGACAGATATAGGAGCGGACGGACATATCCTGGGAGTCGCAAAACACATCGATGTCGATGAGGTACTGACGGAAGGGAACGCTGACCGTCCAGTGGAGCTTGTTGTCCATGGCCACGCAGCCAAAGTTCGGCTTGTTCTTCACACGGGGACGGGATAATTTGATGCCGCCAACCTCGGAATAGAGAGCAAAGGAGTCGCTGTAGATTCCCTGCACCGCAAAGGCAGCGTTCACCAGGGGCTTTCCGGTAATCATGCTGCTTAGATGGGAGCAAGACAGATGAAAGAAGGGATAGGGATGGTCCTTGCCCCACAGCTTGTCTATGTAGCCAAAGGATGAGCCGGCGGATACCGTATAGGACTCGCCGCAAAAGCGCAGGTCTCCAGAATACATGGCACGTACTGCAGGGGCTCCCCAGTACATGTCCTTCTGCATCTTGCCTGGAAGGAAGTTAGCCAGCCGCTCAACCTTCAGCTGCCAGGAGGCGCTCTTTCCTCCATCCCGTGCATTTCCGAGAAGACTGTCCCCCTCAAGCTGGAAGGCCCCCTCGTCAACCTTGAGAAGCTTGCCGGACAGGGAGAGGCTTCCAGAGGGAAAGAATGAGTGCAGCGTCTCGCCCCCAAGTCCATACCTCCCCACACGAAGCAGGACATAGGAATGGGGGGCAGGACTCTCCTGGGGAAGGAAGAGCTGGCTCTCATCCTTGGCCTCCGGCATTGCATGAAGGGCGGACCACACCACCTCGTCGGGAGAAAGGCCGGGGTTGACGACATACAGCTCGATAAAGAAAACTGCCTTTTCCCCAGTATGGCTGTTCTTTGCATTGAACACATAGCGCCATCTGGCAAAACCGGCTTTTTTTACCGAGCTTCGCAGCGGACTCAATTCCAACTTGTTTGCTTTATGCAAGGCCGACATATTCCCCAATCCCCTATGGTGTCCTACAAATATCTATCCAATAGTATATCGGCATCCTGCAAGACAAGTTTAGTGAAATTGGAGCAAACCACCCATGAAAAGCCTCAAGGCTGGACTGGCGGCCTGATATGGATGACGGCCCTAGCGCATGTTCTCGCCCAATATGCCAATCCGCCTCACGCCCTTCCACTCCTCCAGCGAGTCTTCTTCTGCCTCCTGTCCGCCCACTATGGCTGCCTGATACAGGCTGTCGTCCATGGACTCCAGGAGGAAGCGGGCGGTTCTCTGGATGTCGGCAGGCGTGGTCTCCAGCATCCGCCTGAGCCGCCTGACCTTCTCCTCATGGTTGTAGCCATACAGATAGCGCAAAAAGGCCGTGCCTCCCCGTGCGGAGGGACTCCTGGGCTGCACCTCCTTGCTGTAACAGCCCGTAAGCACCCGCTCCAGTGCCTTGCCGTCCATAGGCTCCTCGGCAGCCTGGGCCAGCACCTGCCGGAACACCCTCAGAGAGCGGAGGGGCTTAGGGTCACGGTAGCTGGCAAAGGCAAAGGCCCGCTCCGCCGTGTCAGGCCAGGCAAAGGCACCGTATGCCCCTCCCACCACTCGAATCTGCTCCCACAAAGCCGTATTGGAAAGCCAGTGGGCCAGGACTCCTTGGTAGACGGATTCATCATCATCGTACCCCTTGCCCCGGCAAGCGGCTGCGGCAAAGCCCACCTGAAAGTCTCCCGGCAAAAGCTCAAGCTCGCCATCCGAAGGCAGCCGCACGGAGGAGTCCGGCTGGACCTCCTCACAGCAGGGGGAGGTGTCCTCGTCAGGAAGCCTGGTCATGGACATCAGGACCTCCGTGTTGTCATGGAGCCGGGGCTGGGGTGGGCACAGGTCGCAGTCCATGACGAACTGACGGACGAGGGGAAGTGCGGGATCAAGGCTCTCCTCGTCGGCAGTTATATGCAGGACAGCGCCACCGGCACGAATCCTTCCAAACAGGCAGTTCAGCCGCCGCCCAAGCTCTGTCATGTCGCTATCCACCAGCCCCTTGATGACAGGCAGTTGCGCCAGGCCGTTCCAAATCTCGTCCACCGCCTTGTTGCGGCCCAGGCAGCGTGTCGCCCGTGAGGCGACATACTCATGGCCATTGGGCACCAGGGAGGCGATAAAGTCATTGCGGTACTCCTTGACAAGGGTTGCAAGCCGCTCCCCATCGGAAAAATCCACCCCCAGGATGGTTTCCCTCACCAAGGCAAGGGCCTTCTCAGTCTGCTCGCTGAGCATCTTCGCCCGGACAACCAGCCAGTCCCTTCCGAAAAGGACATCCTCCACCAGCCTCCCCTCCTCATCCAGGGCACGCTGTCCTTCATATCCGTTCATCATGGAGGAGTTCAGCAAGGAGGCCCCCAGGGTTCCAATCTCCAGGGCACTACGGCGGGACGCCTCCACCCAGCTGGTATCCCCAAAGCCCACGTTGGCCAGGGTTCCAGCCAGGAAGGGAAGAAAGGCGTAGTCCTCCGGGTCCAGCAAATCTACCGGAAAGCACAGGGAGAGGTAGACGACACCATTGGTGGGCTCCCGGCTCACAAAGAAGGGAACCCCCTGCGGCCCCTCAGTCCGCTGTATCCTGATGCTGTCCACGTCCGGGTCAAGGTCTCCAGGACAGATGTGGGGGAGAATCGAGGCATCCTCCTCGGAGCCCTGCTGCTGGAATTCCACCAGGCGCTGGTGGCGCTCCCTGATTTCGTCCAGCGTAGTGCCTGCCATCAGCCGCCGGATAAGCTCCTGCTCCTGCTCCTGCATCCGGTCAGCAAAGCCCTGGTGGGGATAGACGGTTACACGGGAGCGGTGGCTGTTCTCGATCAGCAGGCGACGGATGAGGCCCTCTACATAGCCTGGCTCACCGGCAATACGCTCCTTGAGTGTCTGGAAGGCGGCACGGTTTGAGATGGTTTGGTAGGGAGGGCACCCGTAGAGCCAGCCACGCAGACAGCGGCGCATCAGAATGAGGGAATACGGCCCGTTGACACG
>CALEFI010000062.1 GCA_937876905.1 uncultured Treponema sp. | reverse complement strand
GCTGGTGTTTGGCTAGCAAAATTCGGGGAAAACAGGGGAATTTCTCCCGTCCCCCATCAATTTGTATTTGTGGGAATTGGGTTATGGGAGAAATTTATCACGTTAAAATTCAGATTAATTACGATTTACCCCTGATAAACAGCTCCTTGTTTTACCAACAACACTATTTGTGCCATGTAAAAAAAATGAAGAAATTTACATGTTTTTTTCAATTAAAAATAATTCCATTATTTTTTTTATGAATTTCTTTTACTTTTACAAGTTTATCATCTTTTCGTATGCAAAAATAATAAATATTTTCCCAATCTACTGTATTAAAAACAAAATTTATAAAAAGATTTTTTTTGATTCTTCTTGTTACTATTACATAATCATTATTTACTTTTACTAGTTCAACAATTTCTTCTTTGGGTGATTTTATAAATGTATCAATAATTTGTTTTTGCAATTTTTCGTTAAAATCAACTACATAGATTTTATTTTCCTGTGAATAAAGTAATGAAGAAGTTTCATTAGAAATATTATAAAGTAATTTTCCTTTATCTGCATAAATGCAATTTCCTGTATTTAAAGAATACACCTCAATTACATTATTTAGTAGTGTTATTATGAGTATATTTTTTTCTTCATTCACTATCATGGATTTTATATTTTGCCTATGATTCATATCAACATGGAATTCTCCAATACTCTCTCCGTTATTTAGTCTTTTGATAAGAATAACAGAAGTCCCATATTTTTCTAAAGTATAAAAAAAATCTTTCGTAAAATACACTGCATAGAACAAATTGGTTAGGTTTTTTTTGTCTATTATTTTTTTTTCATAAATCTTGTTAGTAAAATAATTATATATAAAAAACTGAAATTCTAATGTTTCTATATTTCTTAATAAATATGCCCCTTCATATTCATTAATATCCTGATGAAAAACATAATTGTCTATAGTATTAGGATATTTAATTGGTCTTAATACAACTTTTCCCAATAATGAATCTACTTCAAAATAATCAATCCCTATTTTTTTTAAATTTTCTTGTGAATGTAAAATATTGCTAACCATAATCAATGAAAATATAAACGTAAACAACCTTTTCATAGTGATGTACTCTCATTTTACCCCAAAAGCTGGTGTTTGGCTAGCAAAATTCGGGGAAAACAGGGGAATTTCTCCCTTCCCTCATCAATTTGTATTTTATGTGGGGTGTTAAATTAAGGAGCATCATTTCCAATAAAATACTTTTTAGCACGTTCTTCAACCCGTACAAAAAAATTTTCTTTTATACATTTCCCTTTAACTAATTCTAATTTCTGCTTTAATTCATTTTCATCATTAAATGTCCAATTCCAATTATTCTTCTCTTGTATCTCACAAAGTCGTACATTTAAAAAATAGACAGTAAAACTAACACCATCTAATAAAGGCATTAATTGAATTGCTATTGGTATTTCATAATTATCAACTTTCTTCTCAAAAAAAATAATTGTTCTTAATCGTCCTGTTGTTGAATGACATTTTGAATATCCATTTTCTTTAAAAAAAGTCTTCATAGATTCTTTTACTATTTCTACAAATCGTTTCGGTTCCATATACATTTTCCTCGTTATGGTAATGTTGGAGCAGGAATTGACACTGGCCCATTACTCAATACTACGGAATTGTCATAATCCTGACATTGATCTCCTGGTTGTAAATTATCATCCATTCCATTAACTTCAAAAAAAGAATATCCCTCGTTTGTTTTAACATATAAACCTGCATGTGCCATTCCACCAGCACCTTCTTCATCCAATACAAAGGCAGCTTCCCGCCCATCCGGGTCCACATACCGCACCGGATTGTTCCCAGCGTAGTGGTACAAATCGCTATTAACTGGAACAAACCACCAATTTCACCCCAAAATACTGCCTAAAACCCAAAAAACAGGCTCCACCAACCAGCTCTAACGTAAAACTACACCCCAGAACCACGTCCTTCCCTTGTGATGTATCTCCATTTTACCCGAAAAGCTGGTGTTTGGCTAGCAAAATTCGGGGAAAACTGGGGAATTTCTCCCGTCCCCGTCAATTTGTATTTGTGGGAGTGAGGGGGAAACGAATTTTTATTGCAAAAAATAGATTTTAATACGGTTATCCTTTGATGAATCATAATCATTATGATCGAAAATATTTTCTTATAATGGACATTCCCCAATTTACAAAGATTAGAATGAATACCAACCAGGATAAAAGGAGCCCTATTTTCTTGTATATGTCTATTATCGTTTCAGATTGAGAAAAATAACTTATGAATAAAAAAAGAATAGATACTGGAAATAATATTATGAATGAAAAATATAATATTTTGTAAACTGTATTATGTTGATATATCTCAAAATAATACGTTCCAATAACTTTTTCTATCTTTGAATATTTCTTTTTACCAATGATTTTTTTACATTTAAAATTGCTAGTGCTTAACCAAAACATAAAACGAGCAAATCCAAACAGGAAAAGTTCAATACCAATATATGCAAAAAAATCTAAGGCTTTCATTCCTCAATACCTCCTATCACTTTATTAATTACTTCCTCCTTTTTTGGAGGCTCCCTGTCTAAAGGCAGGTCTCGCTTTCCTTGGTTCCGTGTCTTACGCACTCCATTGCTTCACTTCGTTTCAGAACCAGCCTTACGGCTGGCCACTACAAAATAATAAAAAACTTTTCAATTTAAATCAATTCAAAATCATTTTTTCCATTTATGATTAAATAGATATAAGATAAATCCTTCAGGTATTAATATAACTAAAGTTGTAAAAACTATTTTTGCTGAACTTCTTATTTTTATAACAGAAAAAATTTTTTCATAAAAATCACTCAAAAAAATATTATTTTTATAGAAATAAAGAACCATTGCGAAATATCCTAACGAAATTATCCATAACAAAATTGATTTCATCATCACTTATCCTCCGTTTCTATTCTACAGGCATGTGCGCTTCTGATGATTTTCTGTCTACAATGTTACCATTTTTATCATAAAAATGCTTGTGTCTATGTTGTGTTCTACCGTCTGGAGGATCAATCCTAATTCTAATATTTCCCATATCATTATGTGTGTGCCCTTTATGCTCCGTACTAGTCCATCCTTCAGGTAAACTTCGTAAATCAATGTCCTCCCGTCAATTTGTATTTGTGGGAGTAAGGATAAATCAATTACCAAGCTCCTGGGAAAAGAAACATAAACCAATTGGGCGGATATTGGGGTGCTTCAATACATTCCACCTCATAGTCTAATATTTTAGAATACATTTTACTATCAAGGGAATAATCTACACGTATTTTGACCTCAAATCTATCTCCAATTATGGTGTTTCCCTTATTGAAGATTTGCTGAATGTTTATTTTATAATTTTTTTCATCATTCCCCCAAAAACGTAATTCATAACCATCTATAATTTGCTTCCCTAATTTATATTGCTTGTTTTGAGGTTCCCAATCTAGTTTAAAATTTTGTGTGAACTTTTTTGTTTTTCCGTTGTAAATGAGTTCAAGGTTTTTCAATTCAAAATGAGAAAACGGGGTTGTCCTGAAAACTATAAAACTCACCCAATTTTTCTTGGAGTTGATGGGTGGACGAGAAATAATCAATGCAATTTCAGAATCGTTAGTAGTTAAAAGATTTTTTAGGGAATCCTCTGTAAATCCATTCGTTTGTTCATCTAATAAATAACTGAAATCATATTCTTTTTGGGTAATACAGAAGGGTAAAAATAAATCCAAGATTAACAAAGCAATGACTACAAGTATAATATATGCATGGAATTGAGCTATGTATGCTTTAATTTTTCGCAATTTTTCTTTCATCATTTTCCCCTAGAATTGAAACCATAGCCCTTACCAAACTCGGATTCTCCAATACCAAGGTTGTATTCCATTGTTGTCTAAAAAATGGTTTCATGTCATATCTTCCAGTAACATTAACCACATCCTTCCTGCATAATGCACCCCCCATTGTACCCTATAAGCTGCCATTGGGCTAGTAGATCCTGGGGTAGAACGGCGGATTTGCCCCTTAGTCCCGTCAATTTGTATTTGTGGGAGGATGGGTGTAATGACAATCTTGCTATTTGATCTTCTCTGAATTTATCTTCATTTTTCACAGAAAAGAGAAATACCTCGTTTCTCTGCAATTTTTTCTAGCCAAGCTATGTCGCTACTCCAGTAATCGATATGTTCAGGTGGAATTCGATAGTAATACCAAAAGTGAGGCTTGGGAAAACTAGCAGACAAATCATTTTCATCCCCCCAGATGCATATATTGGTTTCCAATGTTTTATTGATAAATAACTCATCTGCATCTGTCAATCGGGCTAGCAACTCAAGGGCAATACTACAGTTTTGAACAATTCCTGCAATAGTTTTTCTTTTGCTTGCGTCATTCAAATATTCATCAAACATATATCTTGGATTCTTAGGCAAGGAATGAACGAAGTTTTCCCAGCGTGGCAACAAATACAACTCAAAACCACCGTTGTCCACCAAGGATTGCCAATCCTTTCTTTTGATACAATCACGTATTCTTAATATAAAATCTTTGTTTAACGCTATATTCTTGCACATGAATTTTCACCTTGTCATCTAAAATTGTCATCAAATCTCTTGGCACGGGGTAAAATGGTGGGTTTCCCCATGTTTCCCGTTCAATTCGTATTTAATGAAAGGAACTATATTTATATCTTTTTTGAAAAATACTTTCGCTCTGTAATTTCCCTCATTAGAATATATATAACTCTTTCAAATGAAATATCAATTTCTTCTAATCCATCTGTTATAAAATGCAAAAATAATTGATTTCCACATATTTCAAATTCGGCATCAAAGCAATTAAATGCCTTTATTTTCTTGTTGATCTTTCCTCCCAACAAACAGATTTTTAAATATTGATAACCATTTTGTAAATCACCAATCATAGATTGTATTGTTATATTTCTCTTTATTTTTTTTATTTTAATGATTTTTGCATCATGAAAATTAATCCTAGTGAGTTCTCTCTCAGGAAATTTTAAATCTGGCAAGATATGATTTATGTATATATTATATAAATCATATCTTTTATCCATTTCCTCATCAGATAATTTGGAGTCATGATAGTCCTTATCAAAAAATCTCACGTCTATTCCTCCGACAATTGCCAGCCGTTTTCTGCCAACCAATCTCTTTCAGCATTCGTTAAACTTTTACGTCCATGTTTCCATGTACCATCTTGATTTAATGCAGACTGTTCATTTCTCTTGCCCTTAAATATACATTACCTCCGTTTATACCAAGTTCGCATTATAATGATTAGAAAAAAAAGAAATCCCTCTTTCATCACCCACCATTCCCTCGTGATATGCCTCCACTTTATCCTAAAAGCTGGCGTTTGGCTAGTAAATCCTAGGATGAAATGGAAAGCTTGTCCCTTGACCACCTGTATTGCCGGAGAAAGTAAATCTTCCAATTTAGCTATTTCCATTCTTTTCTTTTAAGTGCTTTCAAATAATTTTGCTTCAAGTCTCTTTATCCATATTCTTGTAGATTTCTTCTTTACGAATAATTGGCCCTGTATGGATGCAAATGTTGTTTAATCCTAAAAAAGAAAGTTCATGGTCAAGGTGGGCAATCTGTTTGCTTATGTCTACTTCCTGATTATGAAATACCATGGTGATGATATAATAGGGTGAATGATGGCTATATTCCCCAAAATCACCTGACTCATCAATAAATAGACCCAACTCCTTCAAACATGCCTCCCAAAATAAAAAAAGGCGAGGAACTTCCTCGCCGGTAGATGGACCTGGGTCTTTCGACCAGCCCTTGACCTTTTGGTCAATTAGAATATAGCCAATAATTTTCCCATTGTCAATAAATAGCCCTCCCAAAAAATTGACCAAAATTAAGGTGTGCTTTCCATGCTCTCCAGTCTGTGCTTGAATTGATTTGGTGTCAATTCAAGCATAAATTAAATTGGTAGTGTGGGGCAGACAGGTTGAATTTGACCCTTTGGCTAGCGAAAAAGGACTGTTTAGTTTTTTTCACTCCTGTGTAGATGAAACTGAAGAGGTATTGTTTTCCAACCAATCAGTAAAGATTTCAACCCCAATCCCAATACCCAAGTTTCCAGCACATTGAATCGTTTTGGGAGCTAGATTGAATGCAAAGTGTTCTTGGCTGTAAATCGCAACATAATAAGATATGCTACCCCCTGTTTCATTGATTATCTTGAAGAGATCCTTATTCTTTATGTTACATGAAATAAAGTCATTGCATTTTTCTATGGTACCTTCCAAATCCAATTCAGATTGTAATGGTAGAATATCATAGCAAAGATAGGACGCTCTGTGTTTTTTTCCCAATTTTTCTCCATTAGGGCGTACAATCTCATCTCCTACGGAGTAGCTAATTTGAGGAGAAATATTAAGTATGTCTTGTATTTTTTCAGCAGAAAATTCTGGGTGCCATACCTGCAAGGCACTAGTTATAGAAGTCATAGCATCCTCTTGTCAATTTGTATTTGTGTGAGTAAGGGGATTTCACTCAACATATTCAAAAACACGTTTGTATTTTGCATAAAATTTTCCGTCTCGATATTCTTCAGCTAAGCACCAATTATTGTTTTGGTCAAATTCTGATAATATAATTCGTCTTTCTGAATTTTTACTATCAGCGTGTTGAATTATTTCTATAGTGTCATTGCTTTGAAAGTTTATTTCCTCATACTCATATCTAATATCTGGATATTTCTCAAAAGTTTTCCGTGCTACAATGCGGTTTTCTAAATATCGGTATTCATACATGTATTTGGAAATATCATAAATAATTTCTACCTTACTGAGATGTTCTTCAAGATAATGATATTTATAATCTGTCTTGGCTTCTCCCACTATATCTTCTAGCATATACCCTGTATCCGTTTTGGTTATGATTTCTTTGTTTGTTTGAACATTATTGGAATAGCTTGTTCGAACATAAATATTGTTCTCGTAATCTGATTCATACTCAAATCTGGTTGAGTCCCCGTTTCCAGAGGTGATGGAGATGAGTCTTCCCAGTGAATCATAGTTCAGTATATCACTAATAGAAGCACGATTGCCTTTCTGCTCCGTCAAATATCCTCCATTGAACTTAAATGTATATTTTAGGAAGAAATTCTTGTTTAAGTTATTTTTTTCATAGACCCAACATTCATGGATTTTATTGCTATTCTTGACTTCATATACATTAAAAAAATTATAAATTTTCTGATTATCTAATGTAAAATATCCACCGGAACGAGACAGAGAGAAAAAATGATTTACCCTTTCAAAAAATCCTTCATCAAAATTACTTTTGACTTCGGGTATTTCCATTGCTTGGGGCTCATCCGTTGTTTCTTTCTTAGTGCAACTACTGAAAATTACACAAAATACAAGTATTGCTGCTGTCTGTATTTTCATCTCGTTCCCCTAATTTACCTTGAAATAGTCTATTCTTAGAATTTTATTTTGACGCACATCATTCATAACTTAGGCGCATACTCCAAACCACATCCTTCTTGCATAATGCACCCTCCATTGTACCCTATAAGCTGCCATTGGGCTAGTAAATCCTGGGGTAGAACGGAAGATTTGTCCCTTAGTCCCACTCAATTTGTATTTGTGGGAGGATGGGGGGATTTCACTCAACATATTCAAAAACCCGTTTGTATTTCGTATAAAATTTTCCATCTTGATATTCTTCGGCTAAACACCAATTGTCGTGTTGGTCGAACTCTGACAGTAGGATTCGTCTTTCTGGATTATTACTGTCAGCATATTGGATTATTTCTATGGTGTTGTTAAGAAATTTTACTTCTTCATAGTCATATGTATTTTCTGGATAGCCTCTTGTCATTTCCTGGATTACGATTTGATTTTCTAAGTATTTATAATTATATACATATTGAGGCAACGTTGAGGCATCCTTATACACCTCAACTTTTTCTAAGGTTTTTCCCGTATAAAAATATTTGTAGATACTATTATCATGTTTTTTTTCATTTCTCAATTCATAACCGTAACCTGTTTTTTTTATGGTGATTGTATCTTTGTTATCTGTTATACGAGTATATGTATTGTTTTCATAGTCACAAAAATATTCATACAAAGCGTTATCTTCTGACATTACAGAAACTCTAATTTTGCGTTTTTCATTATCATAAAAATAAATCAATGGATAACTATTCCTATAATATTTCCTTTCAGATACACAACCATTTTCATATTTAAAGCTTCGTGAAATAAAAAGGTTCTTGTTTAGCTCATTGGTTTCATATATATCGAGTTTTTTGATAATATCACGATTAAGGCATGTATCAAGTTGAAACAAACCATATACACGGTAACTATCTATGGTATCATAGGCAGTAGAAGCATATAATGAAAAATAGTGGTTCACTCTTTGATAAAATCCTTCATCAAAATTACTTTGGACTTCTGGTATTTCTGTTGTTTGACTTTCATCTATTATTTCTTTCTTAGTGCAACTACTGAGAATTACACAAAATACAAGTATTATGAGTGTCTTTATTTTCATTTTTTCCCCTAATTTACCCTAAAATAGTCTATTCTTAGAATTTTATTCCGACGAACATCATTCATAACTTGGGCGCATACTCCAAACCACATCCTTCCTGCATAATGCACCCTCATTGTACCCTATAAACTGCCATTGGGCTAGTAAATCCTGGGGTAGAACGGAGGATTTGTCCCTTCCTCCCATCAATTTGTATTTGTGGGAGTAAGGATTTTTTAATCAAGCTTATTTTTTCAGAATTTGAATCTAATTTTATCAGCTATAGATTGAAAATCTTGTTTAATTATAATAGCGTCATGAAGTGTAATTTTTAAAAATAATATCACCATCCAAGCTCATAATCTGAGGGTTCCTCATAATCAAGATATTCAGTTTGAGACATGGAACTGGCATCAAATATTTTCTCAAAAATTTCCCTCTTAACATTAAATCCATATTTTGCAACAATTAAACTATCATAATAATATTTTAAAATAAAATCATATTTCTTTATCTCTGATCTATATATGGATAAAGTGTATGTGCCTTCCTTTAAGATGTTAGGGTTATCAAGCTGCATTTGTAATGGTTTTGTTTTTCCAGACTCAATTTCATACAAAGATAAATTTAATATATCATAATAGTTGTTCTGCCATAAAATATACTTCATTGAAATATCGCTCATGGCACTGAGCCAATTTTTAGATAATAAACGACAAATTCCTTTATCTCCATCAATTAAATAGACATAGACCCGATATGGATAATCGTTTTCATATTTTCCAAATATTATAAATTTTCTCCGATCTTCAGAGAATTGCTGAGTACCTGGATATATATTTTTTTTCTTAAATAGTAATTTACCATCTTCGTTTGCAACGCTCATGGTATCTTGGGAAAAAGTAATTTTTATTTCTCCCTCAGTTTTGCTTATCTTTTCAAGAGACTCTATATCACCTTCCTCTTGTTTAAATTGCTTATGGTTACTGCTTGATTGGACAAGAACATTTAGAAATAGTACTGCAATTATAATTATTAAGTATATTTTATTTTTCATCTTCCGGTCCTTTCATAAAATTTACATATCCTCTTGTTGCAGATACAGGCACCAATATTGTTCCATCACTTGATAAAATCCAATTTTGATTTCCCCTCATGGAGCCTGCCGAAACATTGCTATCATTGTTTGATGTTGGGGTAATTCTTATATATTCAATTCCATTAACAGTTTCTATTCCTTTTACTCCTACCCAATGATCAGCAGATTTATCTGATGTGTAATATACGTTTACTAATGTCAAATATATATTGCTTTTATCGTTGTCTTGAGTTTTTAGTATAGTATGTGTTAATTTTCCTGTTATTTTAGTCACAGTGAACCCTAAATCTTTTCCTAATGCTGCAAAATCCATATGACCTATAGAATTAACATATTTTTCATTTATTTGAGAAGGTGTCATATCATTTGAAGTCCCAATACTAGAGGTAAGATTTGCACTTCCAACAATAGCACATCCTCCTTGTGCTATTGAAATTTTTGTATTTGTAATAATCCCCCAAGAACCTGTCTGCATTGTATATTTTGCTTGTACTTGAATTTGTATCCGCCCATCCAGGTCCACATACCGCACCGGATTGTTCCCGGCGTAGTGGTACAAATCGCTATATATGGGAACAAACCATCAATTTCACCCAAAAATGCTGCCCAAAACCCAGAAAACAGGCTTCACAAACCAGCTGCACCATGAAACTACACCTCAGAACCACGTCCTTCCCTAGTGATGTACCTCCATTCTACCCGAAAAGCTGGTGTTTGCCTAGCAAAATTCGGGGGAAACAGGGGAATTTACACCTTGCTCTCATCAATTTGTATTTGTGGGAGTGAGAAAGATTTTAATGTTTATTCCAATAATAAGGAAGGATAACTATAGTCAAAAAAATCTAACGGTACTTTTAATTCCTCTTGAGTTAATTCTTTTTTATCATCTGTATAATCAAAAAAGATAATACAATCATTAATTTCTATCTTGCTTGAAGTTCTATTACCATTGAAGTCTGAAAAAAAAATTTCCCGATAGCTCGTATTTATAACATTAGCAGTTCTTTTTTCATCATTTTTTTGACCGTTGTAAATTTGGAACTTGCTATATTCTGTTGGATTATACTTATGAGCAACATATAGATATCTATTTTTATTCTCTTCAAAGTATTCATTTTCTAGCATAAAGGAGTCATGGGTAGTTGTTTCTGTATATTTATACAACAAGTTATTTTCAAGGTAGGTGGAGTATGTATATCCATGGTCGTTTTTCGTCCATATTTCTTGGAAATTTCCAATGTTTGTTTTTTTTGATAATGCATCATATCTCATTATTTTTTTTGTTCGTTTTATAGGCGTATATTCATTTGAGAAAACAATGGAGCCAATTTGGTTTTCATGAACTGTCTGTTGCGAATTTGAAATTATCGTATTTATGATAAAATCACAGTGAATTTCATTGTTTTCTTGACGAAAAAAATGCTGTGAATAAAATTTTTTCGCTGATGTTTTAAAAGTTCTTGTTTCTATATATTTTACTTGCTTATTATCATTGTATGTATAATTTCTCTCATATATTTTTTTCTCTTCCTTTGAAAAATATGTGCTTTTATATAAAAGCCCATCTTTTATCGAATCAATAAATTTAATTTTCTTAGAATCATAGTAATATCCCGTAATGGTCATGTCATTTCCATTTTTTCCCGCAATATATCGTATATTGGCATCGGCTTTTTTGTTGGAGATCAATTCTACCCGTCCTGTCAGATCGTTGCGGTGATAAATGTTGTACACGTCAAGTGAAAAGAGATTGTGAAATGTCATAGAAAATACAAGAGCTGTGAGTAGCTTAAAAATCAATTTGTACCTCCTTATATAACTCTGGTTTCAAATCTTTTACAGCATTAAAAATTTGTTCCAACTCTTCTTTGGGATTAGCCCAATTTCTTAAACTGGAACAAACCACCAAATTCAGCTATTTTTACCAGGAAATAGTACTAAAAACCAGAAAAACAGGCTTCACCAACCAGCTACACGTGGAATTTACCCTCAAAAACCGTCCTTCCCTTGCAATGTACCCCTATTTTACCCGAAAATTTGCCCTTTGACTAGCAAAATTCAGGTAAATGGGGGAGTTTGTGGCCTTACTCCTACATATTTGTATTTGTGGGAATAAGGGGGATGACCAAGAATTCTCAATGTTATAGGAAATACTAGATGAACGATTTATATTCATCTAAATAATCACTCTAATCCTAGGGATGAGTTGCCCAAAATTACTATACTGGGGACACAAATGATAACCACAATAATTGCAAATTTCTTGTAAAAAGAAATGATGGATAAATATTTTCGAAGTTTGTTTATTTCATGAAATTCTCTGTTATTCATAATCTCCCTGACTCTAGTTACCGGAAAGAAAAAAGGAGTCAAAACAAGAATTTTATCTGGCCCAAGATCTGTAAAAACCCTCCAATATTTTAAGGAAATATAGAGGGACAAAAGTTCTGCAAATCCTGTGAACAAGAATAATGTAATCATTAGTAAGACCACAAGCACAGCTATGATGGATAGTAATATAGTCATTATTTATCCTCCTCACAACTCTGTCTGCAATAGTCAATTATTGAAGATAAATTAAAATATACTGTTTCTTCTAGTAAATATGTTGCTGCTATGACTGAAGCCCCAACTGTTATTTCTGTATTTCCGTTATCATCACTAGTCACACCGACAATTACAGCCGCCTCTGTCGGAAGATTTTCCTTCCATGTTTGGGAATTCTCATGTCGGAAACTAAAGATTCCAAGGAAATTCGGGAGATCAGAAAAATTACCTTGACCTGTATCTTCTGGAGTTGATATTAAATTTTCTAAAACATCATAACCTTCCTTTAAATTAGATATACAGTTTGAAATAAAGTCAAATGTTTTCAGTATATCACCAATTTTATATATATATATCACCACCAAATCCTATTCCAACTTCGACTTTTACGAATATTGCGTAATTACCTTCACTATCCTTAGCTAAACCAGCACTACCTCTCAAAGCACCCAGTGCTGCGACAGACTTACTGTCAAAAGGAGATTCCCTTATATCCCGCCCATCCGGGTCCACATACCGCACCGGGTTGTTCCCGCCGTAGTGGTACAAATTGCTATTTACTGGAACAAACCGCTAAATTCACCCCAAAATGGTACTAAAAACCAGAAAAACAGGCTTCACAAACCAGCTGCACGTGGAATTTCCCCTCAGAAAACCGTCCTTCCCTCGTGATGTACCCCTATTCTACCCTAAAATTCGCCCTTTGACTAGCAAAATTTGGGTAAAATGGGGGAGTTTATGGCCTTACTCCTACATATTTGTATTTGTGGGAATAAAAAAAGGGACCAATAAGTATTCCATGCCCCCTATTGTTTACCAAAAATATTTTATGTTTTTTCACTTTTTCTAATGATATACTAGCTTACATTTACTATTGCAGTCATACAGCAAAATAACAAAAAAGCTAGAAAGAATAAAAGGATCATATTTCTTGAGTCATGCCTTATACACTGTAAATATTCTAAAAATAAATGGTCATTATTCAATTTATATTCATCTAAAATTATATTATCCAGAAAGGGCACTCGACGATTTTCTCGAAAGCCACTGGTATTGTAAAAACCAAATTTTATAAGATTTACATAATCGTTCTTACTTTCCAAGTAAGAAATAAATTTATCTCTATTTTTATTGCTCTGTTTTCTTATCTTTATTAAAAAATATATAATGACACTAATTACAGCGAATAAAATAAAACAAATTGCTATTTTAACAGATTGATTCATTGATTTTCCTCCATTAATGAATTTTGTTGTCCTGCTTCGGATCTTATTCCTTGAGGAGTCATTTTTTGATAAATCTTTTCTGCTAAGTCTTCTGTCGTTATTGTATTGGTTGTTGTAAAAAGTTCGTGAGCTTCTCCTGGCGTACCTATTCCAAATGAAATACTTGCAGAATATGAGGTGATTCCTGTTTCTAAATCAATTGCAATATCACCTCCAATTCCCGCTCCAATAGGCATATCTCCAGAACCACCAATTGTAATTGATTCTGAACTCCCAGACGTAACAGATGACGATTCTGGATCAAATCCAATCGATAAAAAAACATTTGCAGAAGCTCCTTGTTGAGCTCCGACTGAGTGAGTTTCTAGAAATCCCATAGAAACTCCGTCCTTAAAGGAAAATCCAATAGCAACTCCAACTCCTGCTGTTCCAGCCCACCTGCGCCTGCACCTACATTTAAGGTTAATGTTAAAATCCACATTCCCGTAGGGTCCACATACCGCACTGGATTATTCCCACCGTAGTGGTACAAATCGCTATATGTGGGGACAAACCTCTAAATTCAGCCGTTTTTGCTTGGAATTGGTACTAAAAAACAGAAAACAGGCTCCACAAACCAGCTGCTCGTCGAATTTACACTCCAAAACAAATCCTTCCCTAGTGATGTACCTCCATTCTACTCGAAAAGCTGGTGTTTGGCTAGCAAAATTCGGGTAAAACAGGGGAATTTCTCCCGTCCCCCGTCAATTTGTATTTGTGGGAATACCAGCTTAGAAGATTTTCCTAGGCTCATATACAAAATCTGGATCTTCACTGTCCCAAACTTGGGTGAAAATGAAGCCTTCTAGTCCAGCGTTTTCTATCAATAGTTTTGTTTCTTCATTAACAAAAATTAATGAACTTCTGATATTTCTAATCAAAAAAATATTTGTATCATATTCATATATATCTTTTTTGAAAACAAATTTCTTAACATTTAGAACTATTCCTGATGGTATTTTTGTTATTTCAGATTTTCCTTCATCTAAAATATCCAGCTCATTCAAAATATTAATAAAATAGTATTTTCCCCATTTACCAACATCAAGAGGGAACATTTCTACTAGACTTTCAAAATGATTTTTTAAAACATCTCTAGCTTTAGAACTTATAGCAGGAAATGCAAAATGTGGATAATCTCCTAAAACTCTTTCTTTTTTATCTCTTATTGTTTTACATTCAATTATTTCATTAAAACCTTTCATAGATTCTACTTTTACACGATGAGCATGAAAATAATCAAACAATGAAACTTTACACCCATTGTCATCTACAAAAATATTTTTATATTCTAACCATCTATAATTTTCTGCATCTCGTTCTAGTAAATATATTTTCATAATGTACCTCCTGAAGACAATATATTTGAAATATATTCTAGTCTATTTAATGTATCTTCTTTTGAGTTTGATCCTTCCAATATATCATATACTTTCTGATAATACTCCTTGGTATGTAGCTTCGAATGCATTGATTTGTCTAGAAATACACCATTCGCAGCGTCATTAACACTTATATTGAACCTAGCGAGAATTTTTCGTGTGTCTTTTGCGTATTTTGAACCACCCGCAACTATGTGATGGGCAGCCTGATTTTCTCCACGTTCTCGAACAAGCTGGAGAATACCGTGGCTATGATTTTAGTCAGTTCTCCTTGGCCGTTATCATAATAATTGACAATCAAATCGAATGAGTTGAAGTACTCAGCATTAGCCCTCAACTCTTCGGCCAATACCCGATCCAATTTTGCCGTATATGCAAGCGGCGTGTCCTGGCAGTTTCTTTTGTCTATTTTGGGACACAGGTAATGGATGTCCAGCTTTCGCATGAAGTGGAACAATGCATTGAACAAGGCTCTGCGGCTGTCCATCCGCTCTGTCTTGTAGAACTGCTCCCGGCGAATTATGGGGCCAGTATGAATGGCGTGCTGTGGATATCCCAAATATTCCATATGGGTCTCAAGGTTATGTATATTTTTGGCAATGTTAATGGACTGGTCATGAAGGACCAGTGCAACATAGTAATAAGGAGATTGCAGATTGAGCTTCCCGAAGTCCCCAGACTCATCAATAAATACACTCAAAATCTTTTTTGGCATAACAAGCTCTAAAAAAATGGCGGGGTAAATCCCCGCCTTTCGGTGGACCTGGGTCGCATATTGACCAGCCCTTGACCTTTTGGTCACTTTTAGACTAACATCAGGACTAATCTTTGTCAAGGTGGTACAGGCTCCACCAACCAGCCCCAACGTAAAACTGCACCTCAGAACCAAATCCTTCCCTTGTGATGTGCCTTTATTCTACCCGAAAGGCTGGTGTTTGGCTAGCAAAATTCGAATAAAACAGGGGAATTTCTCCCGTCCCCCGTCAATTTGTATTTGTGGGAGGAAAGGAATCTGGTATTATATTGTTTTCCCTAAATCTAATATTCTCTCTCTTTTGCAATTCAGTGAGCAAATATTCTTTTGGGGAAATACATTCCATCTTTTGCTTTTGCAAATCTGTTGCCTGTCGTATCTTTTGCATTAAAAAATCATCTTCATTTTCTAATAACGCCTTTGTATTCCTTTGGATTAAATCATAGATGCAATTTAATATACCTATAAATTCATCTTTTGTATCAAAATGAAAAAGATCACCATTATTTTGTAGTCTTTCAACAAAAATTGGATTTACATTCAGAAAGCATAACTTTTGAATCGAAAGCATTCTTTTCCCACAAATATAAAATCCTTGAACAACCTCTTTGCGTACGTAAAGAATAAAATGCAAGTTGTTCCTTGTATTAAATACCAATTGTTCATTATCAGCTTGCTTTAGTGCATAGCCTAATTGTGCTAATGCCGGAATGAATCTTTCTTGTATATATTTCTTTTGAATTCTATTCATTTCTGGTTCCCATCATCTATCATATAATAATATAGGCCTTTAACTGCTGCATCCGAAAAAAATGTTATAGTGGCTTTTTCCCCTGTTGAGAAATCAATTAACATAAAACCATCTTCTAAAAGTTTGATCGAAGCAACTTCAATCTCTGGAGTCAGTTCTCCTGCATAGCATATACCATCTTTTATATACATTTTACCTCCTAATATCTTTCAGAACTGGCATACTTTCCAGTCTGTGCTTGAATTGATTTGGTGTCAATTCTTTTTTCTCTATAAGCTACCCTTAGCCTAGTAGATCCTGGGGTAGAACGGAGGATTTGTCCCTTAGTCCCACTCAATTTGTATTTGTGGGAGGATGGGGATGGATTCTTATCCAATTGAAGAAAGATTATTTCAAAAATTTATAAAATAATCTGAATAACAAATAATATATAAAAACACAAATAATTAAGACACCATAGAAAGTAAATCTGTCGTGTCGATAAAAAAAAGGAATAGAATATAAAAATTTACTAATGAAAAAACCTGCTACTCCTACAATCAACCAAATAATTAGCCAAAGAAAAACACTAAATTTCTTTTTCATTCTTCTATTAGAACCACCTCATCTATCACTGGAAAATTATTCTCAAGATGCCAATCTATTATTAAATTGTGACTTTCTCCTGCATGGTATACAAATTTTCCAGTTGTTGACTGGACATTAGTAGTTATATTTTTCTCCTTGGCATAACTGGATAAATCATCCCTAAACATATAAAGTGCATAGCTGGTATCAATATTTTCTTCTAAATATAAATTTAATACTTCCAAAGCATATTTATATTGTTCGTTTTTCAGATTTTGAATGAAATTTGGTTCGATGATGCTTGAAAAAACAAACAAGATTATATTAATAGCCAATAAGACTATAAAAATTTTGATATTGTTGTGCATCCACCAAGCACGCTTTTGATGCGGTGTTATAAAACCTTTGATATTATTTTTGTTGAACATCATGTAGTACTCCTCCACTTTTACACCTGAGCCACCAAAGCCAATGAACCGGATCTTGATGAATCAATAGGGGAATAATTAATATACATCTTCCTATTATCTATAATCAACACTAGCAATTATTTCTGTATAAGACATAATTCCATTGTACCCTATAAACTACCCTTGGGCAAGTAAATCCTAGGGTGAAATGGGGGACTCGCAGTTCTTCCCCCACTCAATTTGTATTTGTGGAAGGAGATTAAAGAAACATAATTAAAAGAACTGCTTTTTTAGATATTTCATTTTTTTTCGGAAATAACAAAAATATTTTTCAAATTCCTCACCACCATAGTAATATGCTTTTTTTATGCAATTATAAGCATGGTGATAATACTCTTTTTTTCTGAGGAGAGTCGCTTCATGGAGAAAAATCAATCCTTTTCGGTAATGGGCTTTTGCAAGGTCTGGCTTCAATTTGATGGCTAAATCATAATCTTGGACGGCATCTTTCAGTCTGCATAAATTCTCTTTGCATTCTCCCCGCAACTTGATTGCATTTGGGGAGTGTGGCTTCAACTCGATTGCTCGATTCAAATATATCAACGCACTTTCATAATTTCCATCATTGAATTCAATCCCTCCGAGCATTACATTGACATAAGGAACCGCATCATTCATCTTTAAGATTTCTTCATAGCTCTTTTTTACTTCATTAACGTTACCTAATCCATCACCTTGCATTGCCAAGCTCAGGAGTTTAATTTGTTGCACATTGCAACCGGTGTATATTGTATCATAATCCTCCCTTAATTTGAATATAATCTCCCCCAATGTCAATTTAATGTGTCGTTTTGAGAGTGTTATGTATTTCAGCATTGCCTTGGCGTAAGGGACAGAAGCTCCTCCCTGTCTTATTTTGCGAAAAAAGAACCTGGCCTTGGAAATCGTACCGTATTGCATTTCCAGTCTGGCCATATCAATCAATCGTTCTTGACTAATATTGCACCCAAGATAAAATCCTTCCTTCTCCTCACGGGCAATCTTCTGAGGAATTTCCTGTAGTCGTTTTGACAAAAAAACATCATTTGGCTCAATCTTCGAGGCTAACTTGTATGAATCAGCGGCAAGGATATGCATCCGCTTGTATTCAAAAATCATTCCTCTAGCTATATATGCAGAAATTGTATGGGGATAGGAGTGCAAAATGAATTCATAACTTGCTAATGCGTTTTTCAGCAGACCATTTTTCTCAAAGTTTTCTGCTTTTAGAAAGAGTTCCTTTGGCGGGTACATATCACTCATTGTCAGCCTCCAACTGGCTTTTGCTTTGGTCTGGTTCTCCTGCTAGCTTGGCATCATGCAATTTTCTTCTAGCATCCTTGCCACCAATTTTTCAGCTTCCTGTGCTTTCCATTTTGCAAACTCTTCTGAAGCAGGTTCCTCCCAGTCTGGATCGAGATGTTTTTTAACCTTTGTTTTTTCCCGATCTTGTTCTCGTCTGTCTTTCGCTTTGATAGTTAATATATTGAGCTTGGCATTGTCGGTGGAGTTACCTGATGCCTGCACCTGGGCGGAACCATTCCCCTTCTTACCGGCGGAGAGCAAACCTGTTCCGCTACGGATATCAACTGGAAGGTGGGCATTGTCATCACCTTGCATTGCGTTCAAGGCTGTGAAGTAAGTGACAAGGACTCCCACCGATGCAATCAGGAACACTCCTGTGAGGCTGATTACAAGTTCTCCCGTAGGGTCCACATACCTTACCGGATTGTTGCCGCCGTAGTGGTACAAATTGCTATATACTGGAACAAACCACCAAA
>CALEFI010000061.1 GCA_937876905.1 uncultured Treponema sp. | reverse complement strand
AGCTTTGCGGCGTTCTCCGCATGCTGGCGAGCCAAAAGCTCTGTGGGAGCCATGAGGGCGCATTGGCCGCCCCAGTCCACAATCCGTAGGCAGGCAAAGAAGGCTGCCAGTGTCTTTCCTGAGCCTACATCTCCCTGCACCAGCCGGGCCATGGTAAAGGGCTGCTGGCCCACCTCAACCTTGCAGCGGCTCCTTTCGCAGTGGTCCAGGTCGTGATTCATGTCGGTGATGCAAAGCTTCTGCCCCGGTGTCAGCTGGAAGGGGAGGGCGGCCAAAAGCTTTTCTTGTCGTGGGGAAAGGCTTTCCAAAAAGGCCGCCTCCTGTTCCGGGCCAAAGTCAGCCTCCTGGGATTCCGCTGGCTCCAGCTCCGGCAGCCGTCCCTTGTGCAGCAGGGCCCGGCCGCCGATGGCCAGCTGGAAATGGTATAGCTCCTCATAGATGAGGCTCCGTCTGGCCTCCACAAGGTCGGAAAGCTGGCGGGGTTGGTGCATGACGGCAATTGCCCTGGCCTTCCCCATCAATCCCCGCTTTTCCATGACTTCCGGCGGCAGCTCGTCTTCAATTCCCCGCCCGTATTCTTGCAGTGCCCGCTTGACCGCCTGCCTGATGTGGCCGTTGGAAAGACCCGCCGTCAGCCCGTAGATGGGCAGCACCTGGGAGCCGGGCACTGGCTTGTCCTTCCAGTCCTGGAGGCTGCCGCCTTCGGCAATCTTTTCCGCCTCAAAGGAACTGCTTTGAAGCTGGTTGTATCGCAGCGAGAACTGGCCGGTAACGGCAATGATGGAGCCCACCGGCAGGGATTTTTCCAGAAAGGGACGGTTGAAGGCCACCAGCTCGCCCCGTCCGGTGCTGTCGGCGATGGATATTTTGAGGGTTTTCATCTTGCCGTAGCCGAACCAGCTGTGGCCCGTCACTGTGGCGATGGTGTGGACCCTCCGCTCCCGGAATTGGGAAAGGGGGACAGGTTGGGTGCGGTCATCCCAGTCCTTGGGATAGTAGCTGAGGAGGTCGGCGATGGTGTAGATGCCCAGATTGGCAAAGAGCCGTGCCTTTGCAGGGCCGATGCCGGATAGGGTGGAGATAGGAGTCTCGATTTCCCTCAGCTTCATGGCTCGGCTCTCCGGTTGCTAGAAGGGCAGCCGTGCCAAAAATCCTGCGACGATGGAGAATGCGACATTTCCCAGAATCCGCAGTACAAGGAGGAACACGATGGTGATGATGTACGCCGTCTTCTGGGTCATAAAGGTGTTCTTGCCTCGGAAGAGACCAGCCACCTTGTATGCCACCGGATTGAGGGTCTGGTCAAGGGTGTACCAGAGGGAGGAACCGCCCTTGCTTACAAATAGGGCGATGAGTCGGATAATCAGGAGGATGATGAGAAAACCGATTACAGAGGCTACGACGGACCAGGCCACAGAGACAATGGATGCCAGGATGTAACCGATGTGAAGTCGTCCGGTGGTAGCGATGGTGGTGAGGATGTTTGTGGCCGCCACCAATATTCCGATGGACAGTACCGGGCTGAAGTCGATGTTGCCAAAGCGCAGGAAGCGGATGCCTCGAAAATAGTTCATGTAGGGGTCGCAGACGGCGGCCAGGAACTGCCCGAACTTGGAATAGTTCAGGCTGGGAACCCAGGTGAGGATGATGCGGACAAAGCACAGCAGGATATAGACGCTGATGACTCCCGCCAACAAACTGAAAACTATCATAGGAACTCCTTGAGACTATTCTCTCCACACCTCTGCGACCATGGGCTGTATTTCCAGCTCCTTGAGGAAGCTGTCGGAACAATCCACCTTCATCAGGGGGTTTGCCTGTATGGTCTGGGAACCAAGCGGTGTGTCTATATGAAAATATACACAAGAATTCCCGGTGGAGCCAAATAAATAGTCCCGCAGACCAAGAATTTGTTGCTCTTCCTTTAGTGCGGAGTCGATTTTAATGTGGATGTCCCAGCTGGTTTTGAGTGATAGGCTCTCCAGACTCAGAACTTCATCCACCAAAAAGGATGGTGAAGAGGTTTCCCTGCCCTTGTCCACCTTGCCGGAAAGGGCTACCACCTTGTCCTCTGTCAGGCTGCTCCGATAGAGTTCCCAGACCTTTGGGAAGAAGGTAAGCTCCATCTCCCCCTCCATGTCCTCCAGCTTGGCAAAGGCCATGGCAGCGCCCCTTTTGGTGACGATGGGCCGCAATTCCTTGAGCTGGCCGATGGCAGTGTATACCTTTCCCTGCTGAGCCTGCTCCAGCTTTGAAGAGAAGAGCGTGCAAGCGTTCTGTATGGTTTTCTGGTAGTCATCCAGGGGATGGCCGGATACATAGCAGCCGATGCACTCCTTTTCCAGCTCCAGAATTTGATGGTAGGGCATTTCCTCTGCTTGGTGGAATGTGAACTCGATGAACTCCTTTTCGCCTGAGTCCTCGAAGAGGCTCGCCTGGCCGAATTTGGCGTTTTCCCTCTTGCCCTCGGCGTAATCCATGGCGCCCTCCAGATTTTTCAGCAGGGTGGCCCGGTCAATGCCCAGCTTGTCAAAGGCACCTGTCTTTATGAGGACCTCCAGCACCTTCTTGTTGATGTCCGAGGGATTTACCCGGTCCAGCAGGTCCATGAAGTCCCTGTAGGGCCCGTTCCGCTCCCTCTCCCTGATGATGGCCTCAGCCGCCGCCTCGCCCATGCCCTTGATTCCCATAAGGCCAAAGACAATCTCGCCGTCCACCACGTCAAAGAACTTGCTGGAGCGGTTGATGTCCGGCGGAAGAATGGTGAGGCCCATGGCTCGTCCTTCTATCAGGTACAGGGGAAATTTCTCTGCGCTGCTGATTTCGTTGGTCAGGTTGGCTGCGATGAATTCGGCGGGAAAGTTTGCCTTGAGGTAGGCGGTGCGGTAGGCTACGATGGAGTAGGCGGCGGCGTGGCTCTTGTTGAATCCGTATCCGGCAAAGGGAACCATAATCTCAAAGATGTCGTCGGCATGGGCAGCCTCGAAGCCGTTTTTGACGGCACCCTCCACGAATTTTGTCTTCTCCGCCGCCATAACCTCGGCCTTCTTTTTTCCCATGGCACGGCGCAGCATGTCTGCCCCGCCCAGGCTGTAGCCGGCAATCCGCTGGGCCACCTGCATAACCTGCTCCTGGTAGACCATGACTCCGTAGGTCTCCTCTAAAATGTCCTTGAGGCAGGGATCGGGATACTTTATCTTGCTGGGGTCGAATTTTCCTTCAATATATTGAGGGATGTAGTCCATGGGTCCGGGGCGGTACAGGGCGTTCAGGGCAACAAGGTCCTCCAGTCGGGAGGGCTGGGCCTGACGGAGAATCTTTTGCATTCCCGGACTTTCAAACTGGAATACCGCCGCAGTGTTGCCCGCACAGAACAGCTCAAAGGTCTTGGCGTCGTCCTCCGGGGCCTGGTCAGCCTGGAAGCGCTCATAGCCCGGCCGCTTCCTGATGATGTGCTCGGCGTGCTTTATGAGGGTCAATGTCTTGAGCCCCAAGTAGTCCATCTTCACCAGGCCGCAGGGTTCGATAATGTCCATGGTGAATTGGACAGCGGTCTTTCCGGTACGGCCGTCCTTGTACACCGGCGCCCAGTCGGGAATCTTTGTCTTTCCGATGACGATGCCGGAGGCGTGGAGGCCGGTGTTGCGGTTGAGGTCCTCCATCTTGAGGCAGAGGTCGAACATCTCCTTGTAGCGAGGGTCGTTGCGATAGGGGGCCAGCTGGCCTGAGTCCTTTATCTTTTCGTTTACCTCGAAGGCATCCTTCAGCTTGGCCTTGGGATTGTCTGGCACCAGCTTGGTGAGCATGTTCACCTCGCCCAGCGGGATGTCCAGCACCCGTCCCACGTCCTTCATCACGGCCTTGGCCTTGAGGGTGTTAAAGGTGACGATGTGGGCCACCTGCTCGTCGCCGTATTTTTGCCGGGTGTAGTCGATGACGGCCTGCCGTCCCTCGTTGCACAAGTCTATGTCGAAGTCCGGCATGGAGATGCGCTCTGGATTCAGGAAGCGCTCGAACAGCAGGTTGTAGCGGAAGGGGTCCACGTCGGTGATGGCCATGGCGTAGGCCACCAGGGAGCCTGCTCCGGAGCCCCGTCCCGGCCCCACTGGGATGTCGTTCTGCTTAGCCCAGTTGATAAAGTCCCACACAATCAGAAAGTAGCCGGAGAAGCCCATCTTGAAGATGACGGAAAGCTCGTGCTCCGCCCGCTCCCGAATCTCCTCGGTGACAGCGGGATACCGTTTTCCCAGTCCCGTGTACACCAGATGGCGCACGTAGTCGTCCTGGGTGGCGAACTCCGGGGGAATCTGGTACACTGGCAGGCAGTCCTTCAGCTGCTCTGTGGTGAACTGCGGGATGGTGACATTGCACATGTCGGCGATGCGGAGGGTATTTTCCATCAGCTCTGGATGGTCCGGGAAGAGGAGGGCCATTTCGTCAGCGCTCTTCATATAGAACTCTGGATTGTAGGGATTGCGCCGCTTGGGGTCATTGCGTGTCTCCTTGCGGCCAATGCAGAGCATTACGTCCTGCACCACGTGGTCTTCCCGCAGCACAAAGTGGATGTCGTTGGTCAGCACCAGGGGGGCGCCAAGCCGTTGTGCCACGTCGATGAGGAGGGGTGTCACCTGCTGTTGCTCAGGAATGCCGTGGTCCTGGAGCTCCACAAAAAAATTCTCCCGTCCGAAGATTTCCTGGTAGCGCCGCACAAATTCCTCCGCCTCCTGCAGCTTGCCGGTCAGCAGCAGCTGGGGAAGCTGTCCCGCAAGGCAGGCGGTGAGGCACACCAATCCGCTGCTGTGCTGGCGTAGTACCTCATCGTCGATGCGGGGCTTGTAGTACATTCCCTCGGTGTAGGCGATGGAGTCCAGCTGCATCAGGTTGCGGTAGCCCTCCTCGTTCTTTGCCAGCAGAATCAGGTGGTAGTAGTTCTTGCCCCGCTCCGTGGTTCTTTTTTCATGGCGGCTTCCGGCAGCCACATAGAATTCACAGCCGATTATGGGCTTGATTCCCGCCTTGCGGCAGGCCTGCTCGAATTTGAGAATGCCAAACATATTGCCATGGTCGGTGAGGGCCAAGGCACGCATCCCAAGCTCCTTTGCCCGGTTCACCAGGTCGTTAATCTTTGCCGAGGCATCCAGCAGGGAAAAGTCCGAATGGACGTGGAGGTGGACGAAATCTCTCGTGTTCATGTGCTGAGTATATCACAGCCTCCGCAAAAGGGGAAGGATGGTTGGGAGTCGCCTCAAGTGACATGCCTTGCTATAACGGGTGTATTTTGCTACAATGCGTCCACGGATTGTAGTTTGCCTGCAGCCGAATTTTGTGCATCAGTTATGGAAGGATTTTGCCATGGTTGTGATGAAATTTGGTGGTTCGTCTGTTGCCAATGCGGAACGAATCAAGCATGTCGCTTCTATCGTCAGGTCTTATGCGGACAGGAGGCCCATTGTGGTGCTCTCTGCCATGGGAGACACTACAGATCATCTTTTGGAGGCTGCTGATATGGCGGTAAATGGCGAGGTGGCCATTGCCCGCATAGAGGCCCTTCACAAGGAGACCGCCGACATCCTCGGCGTTGACTTTGCCCCTGTTCAGGAGCTCTTGGAGGAGCTGGACACTTTGCTCACCGGTATATCCTTGCTCAAGGAGCTGACCAAGCGGACCAGGGACTATCTGGTGTCCTTTGGCGAGCGGCTTTCTGTCCGGCTCACCGCCGCCTACCTTAACAAGCTTGGCACTCCCGCCCAGTTCTATGACGCCTGGGACGTGGGATTTGTTACCGACTCCAATTTTATGGCCGCAGAGCTGCTGGAGGAGTGCTGGCAGCTGATTCCCCAGGCGCTGGATGACTACAAGTCCGGCAGGGTTCAGGAGATTCCTGTTGTCACCGGCTTTATTGCCAAGGACAGGAAGGGATACATCACCACCCTGGGGCGCGGCGGCAGTGACCTTACCGCCACCATGCTGGGGGCGGCCCTAGGATGCGACGAGGTGCAGACCTGGAAGGATGTAAACGGCATCCTTACCGCCGATCCTCGTATTGTTCCCGATGCCCGGACAGTGCCGGAGGTAACCTATGAGGAGGCCGCCGAGCTGGCATATTTTGGAGCCCAGGTGCTTCATCCCCGCTCCATGGTTCCCTGTCGCAAGACTGGTACCTTGGTCAGGGTGAAGAATTCCTATAACATTGATTTTCCCGGCTCCATCATCGTCAATGACCATGCCGGTCCTGTGGGGCCGGTACGGGCTATCACAGCAGTCAAGGATGTGATGCTATTGGATATTGTGTCCACTAGGATGATTGGCGCATCCGGCTTTATGGCCCACATTTTCAATCAGTTCCTGAAGTGGGACATCAGCATCGATGTCATTGCCACCAGCGAGGTGTCCATCTCCCTCACGGTCAACAACAAGGGCGACTTGAGCGACCTTTTGGCGGACATGCAGGGCTTGGCCACCACTGAGTTGAAGCGGGGAAAGGCCATCATCACCGTCATCTGCGATGCGGACAAGGCAACCTCCATCCTGGCTGATGGTTTTGCTGCCCTGGTAAAGGAGGGCATCAATGTGCAGATGATCAGCAAGGGTGCCTCAAAGGTGAATATCAGCATGATTTGCGATGACAGCGAGGCGGATTTGGTGGTGCGTACCCTGCACGAGGCATATTTTCCGGCACAAGACAAGGTTTGAGGAGGTAAGATATGAGGATTGCGATTGTTGGATATGGCCAGATGGGGCACATGATTCATAATTGTGCGCAGGCGGCGGGCCACGAGGTGGTTGTCACTGCCGATCCTGTGGCAAAGGACGCTACCTTTACCCTTGTTTCTGAAGACAAGGAGGGCCTTGCCCGTGCGGTGAGGGACAGTGGCGCTGAGGGTATAATCGAATTTAGCCATCCTTCCGCCGTTATGGACAATATCCGCTGCCTTTTGCCGCTGGGCATTCCCATGGTGGTGGGAACGACCGGTTGGACTGACAAGGAGGCTGAGGTTGCCGCATTAGCCGCAGAGTGTAGGGGAATCCTCATGCGGTCTGCAAATTTTTCCGTGGGCGTAAACATGTTTTACCGCATTGTGGAGGAGGCGGCCCGATTGCTGGGTGGTTATCCAGAATATGATGTGTCCACCTGGGAAGCCCATCACATCCGCAAGGCCGACAGTCCCTCCGGCACCGCCTTGGAGATTGCCCGCCGTATTATGAATGCCAGTGCTGGCAAGACAGAGATGGTGATTGATGCCTTCCATGAGAGGCCCCAGCCCCACCAGCTCCATGTGTCCAGTACCCGCTCAGGCTCCGTTCCAGGCACTCACACCGTTTTCTTTGATTCCCCGGCGGATACCATCGAGCTTACCCATCGTGCCCGCTCACGGGAAGGCTTTGCCAGTGGTGCTGTTCAGGCTGTTGTCCGCCTCAAGGAGGCTCTGGACAGCGGGCGTTTGGCTCCCGGTGCACTCTACGGCATGGTGGACTTGTTTTGACGGGTTTATATAGATAAAATTATATCTACTTGAAAAATTTCTCTTGTTCTACTATAATGATTGCCAGAAATCATTGTATATTTTTATTTTGGAGGACGTACTGACAATGGGAATGACAATAATTGACATGCTCCAGCAGAGCCTTTTTTTGACCTTGCTGGGAATGGGTGTTGTTTTCTTCTTTCTGATTATTCTCGTTGTGTGTATGACTTTGTCGCACAAGGTTCTGCACGCATTGAAGTTGGATCGGGAAGCGGTTGAGCCACAGAAACCTTCTGCTGCTCCCGTTGCAACTGGCCTGGATGGAGCCGTTGTCGCTGCCATTGCCGCTGCCATCCGGGAAAAACAAGGTTGATTGCTGAGGAGAATTGATATGGCAAAGAAGGTAAAGATTTCTGACTTGGTGCTGCGCGATGCCCACCAGTCACTGCATGCGACACGTATGACCACGGCGGACATGCTGCCCATCTGTGGCAAGCTGGACTCCGTGGGATATTTCAGTCTGGAAGGCTGGGGTGGAGCCACCTTTGACTCTTGCATCCGCTTTTTGAATGAGGATCCTTGGGAGCGTCTGCGCAAGTTGCATGCCGCCCTGCCCAAGACCCCCATCATGATGTTGCTCCGTGGCCAGAACCTGCTGGGCTACCGCCACTATGCCGACGATGTGGTGGACAAGTTCGTTGAGGCTGCCGCCCGCAATGGTATCGGCATTTTCCGTATCTTCGATGCCTGCAACGACCCCCGCAACCTGAAGCGTGCCACCGATGCCGCCAAGAAGACTGGCAAGCACGTGCAGATGGCCATTTCTTATGCCACCACGCCCTACCACACAAAAGAGATTTACGCCGATTTGGCCAAGTCCTACGCCGATTTCGGAGCCGATTCCATCTGTATCAAGGATATGTCCGGCCTTTTGAAGCCCTTTGAGGCCTACGAGCTGGTAAAGGCTATCAAGGCAAAGGTTGACCTTCCCATCGAGATTCACACCCACGCTACAACAGGTCTGTCCGTTGCCACCCTGCTGAAGGCATCCGAGGCCGGAGCGGAGATTATGGACACCACCATTTCCTCCATGTCCATGGGAACCTCCCACAGTCCCACTGAGACGGTGGTGGAGATGCTGAAGGGAACTGAATTCGACACCGGGCTGGATTTGGACATTCTGCTGGAGATTGCCGCCTACTTCCGTGACGTGCGCAAGAAGTACGCCAAGTTCGAGTCCAGCTTCCTTGGTGCTGACACCCGCATCCTGGCCTCCCAGGTTCCCGGTGGAATGCTTTCCAACCTGGAGAACCAGCTGAAGGAGCAGGGAGCCTCCGACAAGATTGACGATGTATTGAAGGAAATCCAGGTTGTCCAGAAGGATTGCGGTTACATTCCTCTTGTTACGCCTACCAGCCAGATTGTTGGAACCCAGGCTGTGTTCAACGTGCTCTTCGGCCGCTATGCCAAGCTCACCCAGGAAACCCGTGACCTGGTGACCGGAAAGTATGGAAAGACTCCCGCCCCTGTAAACGAGGACTTGCTGAAGGAGTCCTTGAAGCAGAACGAAATGGACGCTGCTGTTACTTGTCGTCCAGCTGATAACATTCCTAACGAATGGGACAAGATGGTGGAGGAGGCTAAGGCCAACGGCGGAAATGGTTCAGAAGAAGACACTCTCACCTATGCCATGTTCCCCAAGGTTGCTCCTAAATTCTTCAAGGAGAGGGCAAATGGTCCGGTTTCTTCCGACTCCTTTGTGGTGAAGGCTGCCGCTCCCGTAGCTGCAGCTCCTTCCCAGGGCGGAAGCTATTCCGTCACTGTGAATGGAACCGCCTACAATGTCACTACTGGTCCTGCTGGTGACGTGATGAGCGTCAATGTCAACGGAATGGCCTACAATGTGTCCTTTGGAGCCCTCGGAGTTGCTCCCGCATCGGTGGCTCCAGCTCCGGTTGTCACTGGTGGCGCTCCTGTAGCAGTACCGGTTGCGCCTATAGTCTCTACCGTTGGTGGTGGCACACCTGTTACGGCCCCGGTTGCCGGAACCTTGCTGAGACACGTAGTTCCTTCTGGCACAAATGTAAAGAAGGGCGACACTGTGGTTGTGATTGAGTCGATGAAGATGGAGCTTGAGGTAAAGGCTCCCGTGGATGGTCCTGTCATCTTCACTGCGCAGCCTGGAGCCCAGGTTGCCTCCGGGGAGGTTATTGGCAGCATAGGAGGTGGAGCTGTACCTGTCGCCGCCCCTGTTGCAACTGCTGTTGCAAGTCCCGCCCCTGTTGCAGCAGCGCCGGTTGTGCCGGTAGTCTCTGCCCCTGCGAGTGGGACTGTGGTTGCCGCTCCTGTGGCCGGCACCCTACTCAAAATCATGGTTTCCGAGGGTGCTGCGGTAAGGTCCGGTGATACCATCGCCATGATTGAGTCGATGAAGATGGAGCTTGAAATCAAGGCATCGGCCTCTGGAACTGTTTACTTCCTGTGCCCAGCCGGCACCCAGGTTTCTGCCGGACAGTCCCTGGCGGAGATTCGGTAGGAGGAATGACGATGCTTGACAAAGAATTTACCTTCAAGCGGCAGGTTATGAACACCATGATGATTATCCTTGGCATCGCCATGGTAATTTCCCTGTGTTCCACGGTATTCGCTGCAAACGACAATGATGAGGTGGCTTCCTTTAGAACCATGGACACCGCCATCATCGAGGGGTCCGAAGGGGTTCCCTTTATCGACCCTGCTAGCTTTTTGAGGGACATCTGGGAGAATACTGGCATCAACCAGATTATCAAAGGAGAGGTTCCCCCTGCGGCTCACGTCCATACGGAGGATCCCTTCGCCGGCATTGTTGCCCCCGGCTGGCAGAAACTACTGATGATGGCCATCGGTTTCTTGATTGTCTATCTGGGTGCCTTCCGTGGATTTGAGCCCCTGCTGCTGATTCCCATCGGTTTCGGAACCATTTTGGTGAACGTTCCTGGTGCGGGAATGTTTGCGGAGGGGACAGGAATGTTGCGCATCATCTATGACGCCGGTGTTGGAAATGAGTTTTTCCCCATGCTCATCTTTATGGGCATCGGTGCCATGACGGACTTTGGCCCCCTCATCGCCAATCCCAAGATGGCTCTTTTGGGAGGAGCGGCCCAGCTGGGTGTGTTCTTCACCCTCTTCGGTGTGGCCCTGATGAATCTGGTTCCCGGCATCGACTATAACATGCTGCAGGCCTCTGCGATTGCTATCATCGGTGGTGCTGATGGCCCTACGTCAATTTATGTGTCAGGCAAGCTGGCTCCTGGGATGATGGCTGTCATCGCCGTGGCCGCCTATTCCTACATGGCCCTAGTTCCCATGATTCAGCCACCCATTATGAAGCTGTTGACCACGGAGAAGGAACGGAAAATCAAGATGAATCAGCTGAGGTACGTGTCCAAGACCGAAAAGATTGTCTTTCCCCTGCTGCTGCTGATACTCACCATTCTGTTGCTGCCATCCGCCGCTCCCCTGATTGGTATGTTAGCCTTTGGCAACTTTGTAAAGCAGTGTGGTGTGGTTGACCGTCTGGCCAAGACCATGGAGAATGAGTTGTTGAACATCGTCTCAATTCTGCTCTCGTTGGGTGTTGGCTCCCAGATGACCCCGGAAAAGATTATCAACGGAAATTCCTTCGGTATCATTGTGCTGGGGCTAGTGGCCTTTGCAGTGGCAACTGCCGGTGGTTTGTTGATGGCAAAGCTTATGAACCTCTTCCTGAAGGAGAAAATCAATCCCCTCATTGGTTCTGCAGGTGTGTCCGCCGTTCCGATGGCCGCCCGTGTGGCAAACAAGGTTGGATTGGAATATGATCCCTCCAACTTCCTGCTGATGCATGCCATGGGGCCAAACGTGTCTGGAGTTATCGGCACTGCCATTGCAGCCGGTGTGTTTATTGCCACCTACGCAAGGTAAAATAGAGGCTGGCCACCTGCGGCAAGGATAACTCCTGTGATGTAGCCGTTTTGTTTTCAATGGAAGGAATCTGTTTTGATTTGGAACAGATTCCTTTGTTGTGTCGTGGCAAGAAAGGCTGCCATTCTTGGAATGGGGGAATGGCCAGCATCTCGGCTACGAGTGTGAGGATTTAGTCGTAGTCGTCGTAATCCTCTTCAGACTCGTCCTCATCATCGAACAGGTCGTCATCGTAGTCCTCGTCAAAATCATCGTCAAGAAACTCGTCATCCTCAAAATCATCATAGTCGTCGTCGAGATAGCCCTCGTCCTCGTAGCTGTGGTCAAATCCATAATCGCCTAAAAGTGTCATCTCCAGCGTTTCGCTTGCGTTGAGCATGGGCAAGTTTCCTCGTAATATTGTGTAGATTTTAGCAATATATTATATGGGGCTTGGCTCTCTGTCAACTGGTTTGGAAGAAAAACGAGGCTCCAGGAAGAAGGCTGTTTTGCACGGACGTTGACAGCATCATGGAAGGTATTTATAAATCACATCTAGTTTTCGATTTGGTTTTATGAAATCAATAAAACAGTCTGACAGGAAGGCGTGGGGAAGGGGGATTGAGGATTTTGCACGTACAGGATGGGCAAAACTGTTTGACAATGTTAGAGGCTTTATGTATAATACAAATGCTTATGTTATGTGATGTGCGTGTTTTGGCTCCTGCGAAGATTAACATAGGTCTTCGTGTTTTGCCGGCTCGTGCAGATGGATATCATGGTATTGAGAGTATTTTTCAGACCGTTCCGCTATACGATAGGCTGGCTTTACGGCGGACGGGAAGAGATGGAGGGGGGTGTCATGTTGTCTGCGACGGAATGACGCTTCCCGAAAGAAATACTCTTGCGTCTGCGTACGAAGTGTTTTGCGAAGTGACGGGCATCGCCGAATCGGTGAGGGTGTATTTGGAAAAAAACATTCCTTCCGGTGCAGGCTTGGGGGGAGGTTCCTCCGATGCAGCCTCGCTGATCAATGCCTTGGATGCAGCGTTTGATGCTAAGCTGTCCCTGTCCCAAAAGCGTTATATTGCTGGAAGGGTGGGCAGTGATGTGTTCTTTTTTGCGGAATGTGGTCAGGCTTCTGAGTTTTTTGCAGCCCTTGTTCAAGGGCGGGGTGAGATGGTGGAGCCTATACATCCGCGGCGGGACTTGTTCTTTGTCTTGGTCTGTCCTGAAGTCCATAGTTCCACTATGGAGGCTTACAGCCTGGTGGATCAGTGGTATTCGCAGGGGTGGGATTGGGAGGGATGTTCCGTTGAGGAGTTGGAGGCTGTGTACAGAAAGCCTGTGGATGAATGGCGGTTTGTGAACAGCTTTACAGCACCCTTGGTACAGCGTTATCCGTTGATTGGACAAGGTTTAGAAGATTTGCGCAATGCCGGTGCATCGTATGTTCAGATGTCCGGCTCTGGTTCCGCTACCTATGGAGTCTTCAATTCTAGGGAAGCGGCAGGTCAGGCGTTCCGAGAACTTCGCAAAAAATGGAGGCGGTGCTATACATTTGCTTCTTCTTGATTTTGCTTGAGTGAGAGAATTTCTACAACTTGAGGAGGATGAAGTTGTGAAGATAACGGAGGTCAGGATTCGCAAACTTTCTGTTGAAGGAAAGTTGAGGGCGTACGCAACGGTAACCTTTGACGATTGCTTTGTAGTCCATAATATCAAGGTTATTGATGGCAAGGCTGGTTTGTTTATTGCTATGCCAAGTCGAAAGACTGCGGAAGGTGCCTATATGGATGTCGCTCATCCCATCAGCCCTGAGTTCAGGGCTGAGTTGCAGGACACCATTATTTCTGAGTATAATGCCGGCCATGTGGAGGTGGTTTCCTCACCTCAGGACATGCTGGATTGATATTTTGGGACGTCGGCAAGTGGTAAGCCCCCGGCTTTTGGTGCCGGTATTCCGTAGGTTCGAATCCTACCGTCCCAGTTAATTTATGTACAGGCTGTTTGACTGTGCAACTAGTTGATTAAGGAGTTCCTCAGATGGATCAGTTTGTTGTAAACGCTAATACCCGCACAGAGACAGGGAAGCGTGCCGCAAGGAGGATGCGTGAGAATGGGCGTCTTCCCGCTGTTATGTATAATTCCAAGGGTGAGTCCGTTATGCTGGATATTGACGAGGCCGAGTTTAACAAGGTCTGGAGGAATTCCACCCCCTCCACCCTTGTGAATTTGAAGGTTGAGGGAAAGGACAACCTGGTTTTTATCAAGGACACCGAGTACGATATCAAGACTGACAAGAACCTGCATGTGGATTTTCACGCCATTGACGAGGACAAGCCGTTGAAGATGAGGATGAAGATTCAGCTGACAGGCAGTCCTGCTGGAGTCCGTGAGGGTGGCCGCTTGAAAACCCATTATCCCCAGATTGTTATCCAGTGTCTGCCCAAGGACTTGCCCCCTCGGATTTGTGCAGACATCTCGGCCTTGGGAATTGGCCACAAGTACTATGTAAAGGACTTGGAGATTGCTCAGGGAATCACTGTATTGACCGACGGTGAAAATCTGGTAGCTAGTGTTTCGGCCCCCAAGCGCTAGGTCTGTTTGTTGGATGGAAGGATGCCTAGAACATGGTTTTAGGCATCTTTTTTTTTGCCCGGATGTGCTGGAATGGAGATGAGGATGGACTTTTTGCATCAGATGGAGGAGGGTTTTTGCTCCTGTGGTCTTTCCTGCAAGGATGTCTTCGCTCCCGGAAGTGTTGTGGGGCTTGGCGTGTCCGGTGGTGCGGACTCCATGGCCCTGTTGCATGGAGCGGTTTTGCTACGGAAAAAGTTCTGGGGTGGGGATGGTGCTGGATTGCTGGTGGTTTCTGTCAACCATAATATTCGGCCGCCACAGGAAAGTGCCTTCGATGCAGCCTTTGTGGAAGATTTTTGCTCCCGCCTGTCCCATGTACAGTGCAGGGTGGTGGAGCTGCTGCCCGGAGTGGTGGCGGAAACCGCCCGGAATCGGGGTAGGGGAGTGGAGGATGCCGCCCGCTTCCTGCGCTACGAGATTTTTCGACGGGAGGCTGCTGCTGTTGGCTGTCGGCATTTCCTTTTGGCGCATACCCGCAATGACCAGTTGGAAACCCTGCTCTTGCGGTTTTTGCAAGGGAGCGGGGATGAGGAGGGCAAGGGAATTCCCTTAGTGCGGGATATTTTCATTCGTCCCTTGCTGAATGTCAGTCGGCAGGATATTGAGGAGTTTTTGGCTCACTGTCAGGTGGAATTCAGGACGGACAGGACAAATTTTGAAAATGGATACCTGCGCAACAGGTGCCGCAACCTTCTGGTTCCTCTGTTGGACAGGGAATTTCCAGGTTGGCAGAAGGCTGTGTTGGCTGGAATGAAAAAGCACCGGGATGACAAGGAACTGCTTTCCTCCCTGATTCCCGATAATTTTTGGAAGAATGAGGATGATGAGTCCAGTCTGATGGTTCCCTGGGAGGACTTTTTGGCCCTGCATCCAGCCCTGAGACGGCGCGTTCTGTTCCAGGCCCTGAACAGGCTGGGTGTGAATTGTCGCATCCCCTTCCGACTGGTGGAAAAGGTTGTGGTCCTGCAGAATGGAGCCCAGCGAGGCAGGATATTTTCTCTTGGAAGCATGGAGGTTTGGGGCGGGCAGAAGGGGCTTGTAGTCAGAAAAATTCGCCAACCGGAGGAGGGAGGTTTTGCACTGCTGCTTGAGTCGGCAGGAGTCTATTGCATAGGAGGAAGGAGGCTGAGGGTGGCGGCTGGGAATTCGCCCTCAGCCCCCAGGCCGTCCCTGGTGATTGGCGGCATTGAGTTTTTACCGCCAGTCGTTCTGCGGAGCCTACAGGCCGGGGACAGGGCGGCAGATGACGGGCGTGGTGGTGGAGCGAAGGCTTTCTCCATAGACAATGAGCCTGATTTCCGCTGTGTGGTAGAGGAGGTAGGAAGGGCATCAATCACCATCATTTCCCTGCCGACTCAAGAAGCCTCCGCTGTTTGATTCCTGTGGCTATAGGAAAGAACCTGCTTTTTTGGTATAATCCGCCGGTATGGCTGACAAGGATTTGAACAGGAGACCGCCCCGTGGACTTTTCGGCGGCGGCATAGACTTTGGCTTTGTGTTTTTTCTGGTGATGCTGGCCATCACCGGTATCTTCTACCTTCTCAACAACAGGCTTACCAGCCTGCCGGAAATTCCATACTCCTCCTTCTTGGCTGCGGTGGCGGCAGGACAGGTGGTGGAGCTGGAGATAACAAACGACTATCTGATTGAGGGAGTGATGGAGTCTCCCGAAGGCGGCGAGAGAGAATTCTTTAAGACCGTCATCCCCTATGCTGACGCAAAGCTCATGCCCCTGCTGGAGGAGCATGGAGTGAGGGTGAGCGGGCTGAGGAAGGGGCCAAGCTTTTGGAACACCTTGATTGACACCCTGCCCCTGCTGCTGGTGATGATGCTTGTCTTTTCCCTGATGATGCGGCAAAATGCGGCGGCAAGCTCTAGAGGCTTGCAGTTTGGGAAAAGCCGGGCACGGGTGTACAGTGGCGGCAAGAAGGTAACCTTTGCCGATGTAGCGGGCCAGGAGGAGGCCAAGGCAGAGCTGGCGGACATCATCGACTTTTTGAAGAACCCAAAGAAGTATACGGCCATCGGAGCAAAGATTCCCACCGGCGTGCTGCTGGTTGGTAGTCCCGGCACTGGAAAGACCCTGCTGGCCCGTGCGGTGGCGGGAGAGGCCGGTGTGTCCTTCCTGCATATCTCCGGTAGCGACTTTGTGGAGATGTTCGTGGGGGTGGGGGCCAGCCGGGTGCGGGACCTCTTTGAGCAGGGGCGGCGTATGTCTCCGGCCATCATCTTCATCGATGAGATTGATGCGGTGGGACGGAGTCGTGGGGCAGGTTTGGGCGGTGGCCATGACGAGCGGGAGCAGACGTTGAACCAGATGCTGGTGGAAATGGACGGCTTTGAGAACAAGGACGGAATCATCGTGCTGGCAGCCACCAACCGACCCGATGTGCTTGACCCCGCCCTGCTGCGTCCCGGCCGCTTTGACCGTCAGGTTACTGTCGCTTTGCCAGACATCAGGGAGCGGGAGGCAATTCTCGGTGTTCATGCAGCCAAGGTGCCGGTGGATTCCAGCGTGGACTTGAGCCGCATTGCTCGCTCCACGCCGGGAATGAGCGGGGCGGAGCTTTCCAGCCTGGTAAATGAGGCGGCCCTCTTTGCCGCTGGAAAGGATCGGGAAAAGGTGACGGAGGAGGACTTTGAGCTGGCCAAGGACAAGCTTCTGATGGGGGTGCCCCGTGAGTCCATGGTTATTTCGGAAAAGGAAAAGCGGATGACCGCCTACCACGAGGCCGGCCATGCCCTGCCGTATTACTATCTGGAGCACGCCTCCCCCCTCCACAAGGTTTCTGTCATTCCCAGGGGGCGGGCACTGGGAATTACTGTGGGCATCCCGGAGGAGGACTCCTATTCCCATACCAGAAGCTGGCTGGAAGACCAGCTGGTCATCCTGTTCGGCGGTTATTCGGCAGAGTCGCTGGTGTACCAGGACACCACCACCGGCACCCAGAACGACCTGCACCGTGCTACGGAGCTTGCCCGCCGCATGGTGTGCCAGTGGGGTATGGCCCAGGGAGTTGGTGCGGTGGCCTACAATCAGGACGATGAGCCGGTGTTCATGGGGCGGGACTTGGTTCGTCACAAGACCTATTCCGAGGAGACGGCCCGCAAGATTGATGCCGCCGTGGAGGAGATTCTGGGGCGGGCCCGCCAACGCTGTGCGGACATCCTTTCCAGTCATCGGGACCAGTTGGACAAGCTGGCCCAGGCATTGGTGGAAAAGGAAACCCTCTGCGATGGGGAAATTCGTCAGTTGCTGGGATTTAGTCCAAGAATTGATGGGGCAGAATCGGCAGATGTACCGACAATATAGCATGGGTTTCCTTATATTTTTTCAGTGATTCATAGGATTCCCGTCGATTCTTCAGGAGCGCGCATGAACAGAAAAAGAGTAATGGCACTTGTCGGTTGTTTTGTATTTGTGGGATTGCCTCTTGTTGGCCAGGCCTCTGGCTCCTCCACTTCCTATGGAGCCTTGGCAAACTATCGTACCGCTGTGCGATGCTACCAGCAAAGCCAGGATTATATGGAACGGGCTGAATGGAAGAACGCATCCTCCCAGGCGGAGCTGGGCTTGGCCTATGACCAGTCCATTTCAGATCTGTGGTTTGCCAGTGCCTATTCCGCCCATCGTCTTGGCAGGAATGCCGCCGAAGTCCTCCCCCTGCTGAGGAAGGCCGTCGGGCAGGACAAGTGGATTGACTACAATAAGGACAGCGCCCTGTTGCTCTATGCGGAGCTCCTTGCCCATACTGGGGAGCCCCTGATGGCACTGTCTTACTTGGAGGGGGGGTCGCTCTTTCCCTCGGCACATCGGGAGTACATACGGGTTCTGTGCCACTACCGCATCGGCACGGTGGATTCCTATGCAAGGGCACGGGAGCTTGTCTCGCAGGCATCCCGCCTGTATCCAGATGATGTCCGCTTCCCCCAGGCATTCTTTACCTATGAGCTTAGGGATGATTTTTCCTACGACAGGGAGGCAGCGGGGCTCGGCAGGATTTTGTCCCAGCGCTTTGTGGAGATGGGGCCCTATCCCTCCGATGTGTATTTGTCCGCTGCGGTCTTTGCAGACCCCTCTCTGCGAAGCAGGATTCTGAGGGCCTTCGATGCGACTGGAAAGCGGCATCCGATGTACGCAGCCTTGGCCTTGAGGGAGGGACTTGTCTCCGAGGCCCAGGCGTATGAGTATTTTTGTTCCTTTGCTGTCAACTCCGTTTCTCTGGGGGACCTGGAGACCTTTGTAGGAATGCTGTCCGAGCCGGGAACGAAGTCCGCCATGTCTGCCTTTCTCAAGGGCTACCAGGGCACAGTGCTCCATGATGCCACAGGTGACGGGCTTGTAGACCTTTCCGTTGAATACAGCCGCGGCAGGCCGAGCCGGATTGTCTATGACCACAATCAGGATGGCGCAGCTGACTGGATTGCCCGCTGCGACTTTGGGGTTCCTGTCGAGCTACAGATGCCGGGTGCGCAGATTGGTCTGTCCTATAAGGACTATCCGTTTATAGCCTCCATGGACTTGTACACGATGAATTTCAAGTTCGTCGATACGGCTGTGGATTGGAGCCCGGTGGCAATTACCGCCTCCGAGCCGCTGGCAGACATGCTGGATGGCATTCAGTTTTTTGTTCCCCAGCTCAAGGAGGAGCCGGACAGCCTCTTTCCTGCGATAAAGGATTTGGTTCATGCAGCCTATGCGGTAAGCTATCCTGTTCGGGAGCGAGAGGGGGCCCGTATGGAGATTTCTCTGCTGGAAGGCCAGGTTCGTTCCGCCCAGTATTTCGAGGGAAAGACCCTCTATGCCCAATTGTCCTGTGAGAATGGGCTTCCCAAGACTCGGACTGTCGATTTGGACGGGGATGGATGGTTCGAGCTGACCCAGAATTTCGGCTTTTCTGCGACAAATTATCTGGACTACGCTTCCCCGGAGGAAACTCTGGAGCTGTACGGAGCCATCTTTGGCCACTTTGTCTTTCCCCATGGAATTTATATCCAGCAGGCGTTTTTGGATCGGAACCTTGACATGGAAATCGACTTCGGCCAGGAGTATACTAGTGGTAGGGGAGTGGTCTCCACCTGGGGTAATCCCCTGTCGGACAACTGGGTGGCCCAGTATGTGCTGGAGGGCGGAGGCCAGAGCTCCCGTGCCCTATTCAGGATGCCAAACTCAACTGACGTGGTGTCCGTATATGTGGAGAATGCGGTTCCGGTTCGTGTTACCATGGAAAACGAGCAGGGTTTACCATATAGGGATTTGGCAGTTGCCCCGGTGGACGGCGTTTACTGGCTGGGAGATGCCGGCTCTCCTGAGATGGCGGCCTATCTCAAGGATCGCCTTGATGCGGTGGGAGAGCAGGGACGCTCCATGGTAATCCAGATGGACGAGAAGACCACCGGCTCGCCCCCTCCTGCCAGGTTTTCCGCCGTAAAGATTTCAGACTTCTATTTTGGAGTTCTTCTTGATGAATAAAAGAACAAGGCCGGTCTTCGGGCTGGCCTTTCTAGTCCTTCTTGCCCTTGTCTCCTGCCGTTCCTCCCCTGAGCAGGACTTTACCCCCCTGGACTATACCCAGGCCGATGTCATCCAGAATGAGGTTTCCACCATCAGCGGAATGCTGGAGGCAGACCCGGTGCGGGCCCTGTGGCGGGCCGCCCTGCTGCGGGAGAATACGGACCTTGCATCCTATCCCTCCGTGGCCCAGGTCTTCGAGGGCTGTGGTGAGCGGGTGGAGGATGCCTGTCGCCAGGCCCTTGCCTCCGGCAGCAACCTTGAGGCGGCCAGGCTGCTCTCGTCACTGGAGGCGGTGGGCTTTCCTGCCGACCAAAGTCTCCTTTCCCAGCGGGCGGCCCTTGGAGACAAAATCCTGTCATCCACTCCCGGATTTGGCGTGCAGCCCGATTCTGCCGGCCAGGTCTCCAAGTATATCAGCGGCACTGTTACCGTCTGGGTTGACCTGGGAATCCACGTGGAGCGGGGGCTGGGGTACGCAAATCGGGCGATCGGCTCCGGCTTTTTTATCGACAGCCGCGGCTACATCGTCACCAACTACCACGTCATCCAAAGCGAGGTTGACCCAAAGTACGAGGGGTTTTCCCGCCTCTACATCAAGCTTTCCTCCGACCCTGATACCCGCATTCCCGCCAGGGTGGTGGGCTGGGACCCCCTGCTGGACCTGGCCCTGCTGAAGGCGGAGATTGACGCCCCCTACGTTTTTGCCCTAGGGTCTTCCGAGAGCCTTGAGGTGGGCGACAGGGTCTATGCTATCGGATCGCCGGCCGGCCTTGAGTGGAGTCTCACCTCCGGCATTGTTTCTGCAGGGGGACGCCGCCTGCTTGCCATGGGGCCGGTGATGCAGGTTGACGCTGCCATCAACTCCGGCAACTCCGGCGGTCCCATCATCGATGAGCAGGGACAGGTACAGGCCATAGCCTTTGCGGGAATACCGGACTACCAGGGGCTGAACTTTGCCATTCCTGTGGAGTACCTCAAGGTGCAGCTGCCCCTGCTGGCAGCTGGCGGCCTGCGGGAGCATGGCTGGATCGGGGCCTTGGGCAAGGACAATGTGCCGTCCCCGTTTTCCTCTGCGCCGAGGGGACTTCTGGTCCAGTACCTGATGCCGGGTGGCAGCGGACACCGGGCCGGATTGCAGGTGGGAGACATCATCACCGCTGTGAACGGCATTCCTGTTGACGGTATAGACTCCTTTCATAACATCCTCAAGACCATGGCGGCGCAGACCATCGTGCGGCTTTCGGTGCACCCTTCTGCCTCCCCGGAGGAGGATGCCGCTGCTCAGGAGAAGACTTGCCTCGTCTATCTAGACAAGCGGCCGCAGCAGCCAGGATATGAAATCTACCGGCGGGACCTGATTGGCAACGCCTTCCTGCCGATTTTGGGCATGAGGCTGACTCCCGCTTCAGACCGCAACAAGAAGAGCTATACGGTTGCCCAGCTCTTGCAGGGGGGAGTCGCCGACGAGTCGGGCTTTTCTGTTCACGACCCGGTGGACATCCTGAAGGTGGAGCTTTCCAAGGAGAAGGACGCCCTCTTTGCCCAGCTGTACACCAAGAAGCGGAAGAACGGTTACTTCGAGGTGGGCATTGCTGTAGGGGCTCCTCTGGACAGTCCCTATTATTTCTAATACAATGGTTCCACCGAAAATCTTATAAAACACTTTTGCAGGGCTCCGTGGGGGGCCTTGTTCCATGTAGGGAAACTATGGCAGACTTAGCGCACAAGAGAAATTTTTGTATCGTGGCCCACATTGACCACGGAAAATCCACCCTTTCCGACCGTCTCATCCAGAAGGCTCGGATTATCGATGACCGGCAGTTCCAGAACCAGATTCTAGACTCCATGGACATAGAGCGGGAGCGGGGCATCACCATCAAGAGTCAGGCTGTCACCATTCCCTACACCGCCGACGATGGCCAGCAGTACGAGCTGAACTTTGTGGACACGCCCGGCCACGTTGATTTTTCCTACGAGGTTTCCCGTGCCATTGCCTCCTGCGAGGGGGCCCTCTTGCTGGTGGATGCCGCTCAGGGAGTGGAGTCCCAGACCCTTTCCAATATGTATCTGGCCCTAGAGCACAATCTGGAGATTGTGCCGGTCATCAACAAGATTGACCTGCCGGCGGCAGACATCCCCGGTGCCAGGCACCAGATCGACCATGATTTGGGCTTGGACGGAGATGATGCCGTGCTGGTGTCCGCCAAGACGGGCAAGGGGATTGACGAGCTCTTTGAGGCCATCGTCAGCCGCTTTCCCCCGCCAGCCGGTGACTTGGACGGCAAGCTGCGTGGCCTCATCTTTGACTGCCACTACGACCCCTACCGAGGCGTCATCGTCCACATCAGGATGATTGACGGCAGGCTCAAAAGCGGCCAGACCATCCGCTTTATGAACAGCGGCACCGAGTACAAGGTTGAGACCACCGGCATTTTCCGCATCAAGCTGGAGGAGACAAAGCAGCTGGAGGCGGGTGACGTGGGCTACATCATTGCCGGCATCAAGACGGTTTCCGACGTGCGGGTGGGAGACACCATCACCCTGGCCGACGACCCCGCCCAGGAGCCGCTGCCCGGATTCAAGGAGGTAAAGCCGGTAGTCTTTTCCTCCATCTACCCCATCGACTCCAACGACTACGAGGAGCTGCGGGACAGCATGGAAAAGCTCACCCTCAACGACGCCAGCCTCATCTATGAGAAGGACTCCTCCCTGGCCCTGGGCCACGGCTTCCGCTGCGGCTTTCTGGGGCTCCTGCATCTGGAGGTTATCCAGGAGCGGCTGGAGCGTGACTACGACCAGGCGGTCATCTTCACTGCCCCCTCGGTTCGCTACTTGGTGAAGCTTACCAGCGGCGAGGAGAAGTACATCGACAATCCCGCCGACTACCCCGACCAGGGCCGCATTGCCTCCGCCCAGGAGCCCTACATCAGGGCGGCCATTATCACCCCCGCCACCTATCTGGGCTCCATCATGTCCCTGTGCACGGAAAAGCGTGGCGTCCAGACCAACATGCAGTACCTGGACGAAAAGCGGGTTGAGCTTACCTACGAGATGCCCCTAGCGGAGGTGCTGTTCGACTTCTACGACCGGCTCAAAAGCTACAGCCGTGGCTACGCCTCCTTTGACTATGACCTCATCGGCTACCAGCCCACGGAGCTGGTAAAGATTGACATCCTCATCAATGGCAAGACGGTGGATGCCCTGGCCCAGCTTTCCTTCAAGGGGAACGCCTATGACCGTGCCCGCCACGTCTGCGCCCAGCTGAAGGAGGAGATTTCCCGCCAGCAGTTCAAGATTGCCATCCAGGGTGCCATCGGAAGCCAGATTATTGCCCGTGAGACGGTGAACGCCCTGCGCAAGGACGTGCTGGCCAAGTGCTATGGCGGTGACATCACCCGTAAGAAGAAGCTGCTGGAAAAGCAGAAGGAAGGCAAGAAGCGGATGCGTACCTTCGGTACCGTGTCTGTTCCTTCCGAGGCCTTTATGGCAGTGCTGAAGCTGGACGAAGACTGATGTTTCTGAGTGAGGAATTAGGAGTTAGGAGTGAGGAGTTTTTCCTCTGACATAACTCCTCACTCCTCATTCCTAACTCCTAACTTGTGAGGTTTCATTTATGCCCATTCTTACAAAGCGCGCTAATAAAACTCCCCTGGGCATCTACGTGCACGTGCCCTTCTGCCGCAGCAAGTGCCAGTACTGTGATTTTTACTCCCTGTGCACCAAGGAGGATAAGATCATCGACGGGTATCTGGACGCGGTCTGCGACCATATCAAGGAAGCCGGTGAACTGGCTCCCAATTATAAGGTAGACACCATTTATTTCGGCGGCGGCACCCCCAGCTTCTTCGGTGCCGACGGTCTGGCTGTGATCCTGACCACTATCCGCCGGAATTTCGACGTGGCCAATGATGCGGAGATCACCCTGGAATGCAATCCCGATTCCATTTCCGACCGGCTGCTGCACCGGATCCGGGCTGAGGGCTTCAACCGGATCAGCTTAGGCATCCAGTCCGATGATGACGAGATGCTGAAAAAACTGGGCCGTCCCCATACCTACGGCCAGGCCGTCACCGCCTTCCACCGGATCCGCAAGGCAGGCTTCCGGAATATATCCATCGATCTGATGTACGGTCTGCCGGGCCAGGATGTTTACCACTGGCAGGAGACCTTGGACAATGTGCTGCGGCTGATGCCGGAGCATGTCAGCTGCTATGCCCTGAAGGTGGAGGAGGGCACTCCCTTCTATGAAATGAAGGAAGCCCTGAACCTGCCGGACGATGACACCGTGGCAGACATGTATCTGGCTGCTGTGGAGACGCTCCGGGGCCGTGGCTACAAGCAGTATGAGATTTCCAATTTCTGCCGGAGAGGTCAGCTTTCCCGGCACAACATGAAATACTGGACCGGCGGAGAATATCTGGGCTTCGGTCCCAGCGCCAGCTCCGACTTTGCCGGCAGACGCTACACCCTGAAGCGGGATCTGCAGGCCTATATTGCCGGCATCCGGGATGGCGGCGACATCATGGAGGAAATGGAAGAGATTCCCGTCCGGGAACGTGCCGGCGAATACCTGATGCTTCGGCTGCGGACCTATCAGGGTATCGAACAGCAGGAGTACGAAAAGATGTTCCTGCTGCCCTTCGCACCTCTGGAGGACGTGCTGGAAAAGCGCCGCCGGATGTTCCACACCACCCAGACCGATACCGGCCGATGGGTGCTGACCCCCAAGGGCTACCTCGTCAGCAACGACATCATCACCGACCTGCTGCTGGCCCAGGACCAGTCCTATCCCCTGAAGCGAATTTAATATGCAGACAAAAAGACCGCCGTATGGCGGTCTTTTTACAATATAGAAGCGTGTCAGCCCAAATCCGCCACATCGTAATTGATGATCACATGGTATACCCGGTTTTCTTCCCGGCTCAGGGCGCATTCCAGCTCGCTGCGGATTTCCCGCTGCTGCTGCCGCAGGTCACTGGGCAGGGCCACGTCGAACACCAGATTCATATGAAGCTTCCCCTGGATCATCCGGAAATCGTGGAGGGTCAGCCGTTCGTCCTGCTGCCGCAGCAGGTTCTGACACTTGTCCTTCAGCCGCTGCAGCTCCGGG
>CALEFI010000060.1 GCA_937876905.1 uncultured Treponema sp. | reverse complement strand
CTGCGCCGCCACATCAACAGTCCCGCGCTCAGGGACATCCAGCCGCTGGTGCTGGTGGACATGCCCGGCTTCGACTCCCCCCTGGACGCGCACAACAAGGCCATCTTCAGCTACCTGGACAAGGGCTGCCACTACATCGTGCTGACTCCGGCGGAGGACGGGACAATCTCCCGTTCCATGGCAAACCAGATTCAGAACATCCTGGACTTCAGCCGCAGCTGCACCTTCTTCATGTCCAAGACCGACATGAAAAGCCGGGACGAGCTTGACGAAATCAAGAGGGAATTCCAGTGCGGGCTGGAGGGGCTGACCGGACGGCTGGAGCCCCTGTACGAGGTCAACAAGGAGGACATAGCCGCATTCCGTTCCCTGGCAGCCTCTCTGGATGCAGAGAAAATCTTTGCGGAGGTCTTTTCCCCCGGCATTACGGATGCCTGCTACGACCTGAAGGCTTCCCTGAACACGAGGATTGCCGCCCTGCAGACCGACCAGCAGCGCAACCAGGAGGCCGTCCGGGAACTGGAGCGGGCCCTGAAAAAGATTGAGGACAAGAAGCAGCGTATGCTGGAGGATGCCGAGTACGATGACTTCAGGCACGAGGCGGACACCATCGCCGACGAGGTGGGGCGGGCTCTGAACGGCAGGCTGGAATCCCTGGTGCAGCTGGGCATGTCCGCCGGCGTGGAGGAGCTGGAGGCGGAGATGAACAACATCGTACAGCGGGCAGTGGTGTCCCGCATACACACGGTTGTGGACTCCGTGTCCACAAGGCTGTCGTCGGCCTTCTCCCAGGACTTCACGGGGTTGTCTGACCTGTTCTCACGGTACAATTTTTCCGACTCCATCGCCAGGATGCAGGATTCCCTCAAGACCATGTACGATTCGGGAGTCGGCGCCATCAGCCGCTACATTGACGGCAAGAAGGAGGGGGCCGCAACAAGGGCGGGAACCACCGCCCTGACAGCCCTTGCGGGAATCTTCTCTGTGGCCACCACCATTGTCGCTCCGATTGTGGAGGCATTCCTCATCCTGCTCCCCTCCATTCTGAAGGGAATCGGGGATTTTATCCAAAAGAGGCGTCAGCAGGAGCAGCTGCGGGAGGCTATTCAGACCAAGATTCCTGTCATCAAGGGGCAGGTGCGGGCCAAGCTGGAGGAGGTGCTGCGGGAAAAGAAGGCCGAGATGGTTGCCTCCATTGCGGAGCGCTACGACCAGGAGCTGCGGCAAAAGGCGGAGGAGATTCAGCGGGTGGTGGAGTCCCACGGAGACCCGGAGGAGGCGCAGCGGCAGATTGCCGCACTGCAGCAGCAGCAGGTGGAGCGGGTGAACGGGCTGTTGGTCCAGATGCTGAAAGGAGGAATTGCATGAGCGACAAACGAACGGAAATTGATGGAATCTGCCAGCTGCGGAGGCAGTTCGACGACCTGATTGGTCGCCATCAGGATGACGGGCGGTTTTGCGATGCGGTGAAGCTGGCGCTGGACAACCAGAACCTTCCCGATGTGGACGAGATTCGCCGGGAGTACCAGGAGCTGGAGGCGGACCGAGACTTGCGGATTGGCATTGTGGGTGCGGTAAAGGCGGGAAAGTCCTCCCTGCTGAACGCACTCTTCTTTGGGGGCAAGGACATTCTGCCCAAGGCCGCCACCCCCATGACCGCCGCCCTGACCGAGCTGTCCTACGGCGAAAAGCCGTCCATATCCGTGGAATTCTTTACGGATGACGATGTGCAGACGCTGGAAAGGGGCTGGCATGAGTACCAGAGGCAGCTGGAGGAGTGCACGCAGAGAATCCTGACGGAAAAACAGGAGCGGCAGAGCCGCAGGCTTCTGCCAGGAGTCGGTCTGGCACCGTCCACGCAGGACTCGGTGCAAAAACAGGAGGAAATTGCACAGCGGGAGGTGGAGGCCAACGAAGCCCTTGCCGGAGCGTTCCGCCAGTACGAGGAAATCCGCAAGTGCGGCGCTCAGCGGAAGACCGGACGGGAGGAGATGGCTGTCTCCTCCGTGGATGAGATTGCCGGAAGGCTCGGTGACTTTGTGGGTAGCAACGGCCGCTACATGCCCTTTACCAGCCGGGTGGAGCTGCGCCTGCCCTTTCCTCAGCTGCGGGGAATCACAGTCATAGACACGCCCGGCTTCAACGACCCGGTTCCCTCCCGCAACGACCGTGCCAGAAAGTCCCTCAAGCGGTGCGATGTGGTGCTGATTCTCAGCCCAGCCGGAAGGTTCCTCTCCAACAGCGACAAGGAGGTGCTGCAGAAGCTGACCAGGAAGGAGGGGATTCGGGAGCTGTACCTGATTCAAAGCCAGGTGGACAGCCAGCTGTTCAACATGGAGATACTGGATGAGGCGGAGGGCAATCTGGATGCCGCCGTCTCCTCCGTGAGGCGCAAGCTGGTGGGCCAGAGCAGGGAGGTCCTGCGCACCATAAACCAGGAGGGCATCTTTGACAGCCTGATTCAGGACACGGATGCCAGGAGCTTTGCCACATCCGGCCTGTGCCAGTCCATGGCGCAGACACTGGAGCAGCAGAGGGCCTGGGATGATGGCCGCAAGAAGGTGTGGGAAAATCTGTGCAAGGAGTATCCCGACTACTTTTCCGCTAGGGACAGGGAGACCAGCGAGAATTCCCTGCGCAAGCTGGGGAATTTCGGCCCGGTGGAGGGGAGCCTGAGCCAGGTGAAGGAGCGCAAGCAGCAGATTCTTGAGGGGCGGCTGGCCGACCTTGCGGGAAAATACCATAGGGCTGCCACGGCGGTGCGCACGGAGCTGTTGCAGTACATCCAGAATCAGGAGCGGACAGTCAAGGAGGGCGGACTGGACCGGCTGGAGAAGGAGGTTGCCGAGCTGGAGCGGAGCAGGGCCCGGCTCATGCCGGAGCTGCAGCTGGCCTTCGAGTGCCTGCTCGCCGAATGGGTGAACGAGACGGTAGATAATATAGACCGCTCCATGAAAAGGCTTGAGCAAGGAACCCAGAGCAATTTGCTGGATGCAAAGGGTTCTTATATCGACTCATGGACGACGGGTCATTTGTTCTGAAAGAAAAGGCATAGCAGGGAAGTTACCACCCTCCAGCTCTCAGCGGTAAAGGATTCCTTCGAGAATTTGGTGGCCGAGGGGAACCGTAACTTCACCACTCAGCTGAAAAACTACATCCCAGCCTTGAAGGACTCCCTGCGGAGCAAGCTGAGCGCGGTGTGGAAATCCGTGGCTACAGATGTGGAGCCGGCCGAGGTGCAGAACAAGCTTCTTGTCCTGTTCGGGGAGCTGAACATCCCGCTGGAGGTGACGTATGACGGGGAGGAGTTCAGCTACGATGATGGCTATGGCTCGGATCGGCTGACCGGAAGCCATGCGGAGGACTGCATCAGGCTGGCCAACAGCCACCTCAACAAGATTCTGCGGAATTTCAAAGACAAGCTCCACAGCAGGATAGAGGAAATTCGGGATTTGTGTGGCTCCAGCAACTTTGTGAGGCGGCTCTTCGAGGGCTACACCCGCCAGCTGCAGGAGCGGAAGTTGGCTTTGGAGGAGCCGCAGGTGGCGCTGGAAAACTACCGGCGGCTGAAAACGGAGCTGGAGGGAATCGTATGAGCGGCAAGGAGATGCAGCTCCAGTTCGTGCAGGATATTTTGAACGCACAGCCGGGGGAAAACGAGCTGTACAAGGAATTCCACCACCTTGTGTACCATGACTTTGTGGAGTATGCGGACGGCAACAGCACCTACCACCAAAAGTCCTCCTCCCTGATGCGCCTGCAGGAAATCTGCCGCCAGCTGGAACTGGTGGTGGTGGACAGCCAGTTCCATCAGAAGGGACAGGTGGCGGTGGCCGGCTGCTTTTCTAGTGGAAAGTCCGCCTTCATCAACAGCTTTTTCCAGCGTAAAAGCGTCCGCCTGCCAATAGACTCCACGCCCACCACCTCCATAGCCTCCTACGTGGTGGACGGCCCGCCCGCCATCACCGGGTTCGCATACAATGGCGGTAGGGTGGCCATTTCCCCTCAGCTGTTCAAGATGTTCCGTCACGGTCAGGAGGACGGCTTCGAGTTCAATGTGAAGAAGATTGTCAGCCGCATTGTGGTTAGCACACCCTGGAGCCAGTCCTTTTCCCACCTCTGCCTGGTGGACACGCCCGGCTTCAACTCCGGGGGGCAGGAGCGGGACAGCGACGATTCCGCCGCTCTAGCTTCCATTGCCACGGCAGACGGCGTTGTCTGGTGCGTCTCCGTGGAGACGGGAACCCTTCCAGACAAGGACTGCGATCTGCTGTTACAGCTGCGGGATCTGAATCCCCAGCTGCAGCTTTTCCTCGTCTTGACCCATGCGGATATCAGGTCCCTTGGGGAGTGCCAGGACACCCTGCAGGAGGTGGCGGACATACTGGAGGCGGAGGGAATTGCGGTGGAGGGAATCTGCCTGTACTCCTCCCGTCAGTCTGTGGGCAGCCAGGACGAGACCCTGCGGAGCCTCGGCTGGGGAAAGGGCCTGGAGGATTTTTTGCGGGGCATTCCGCCACGGAGCAAGGAGCGGCTGCTTGAGCCAATCCAGGAGGTGTTCCGGGGCTACCGTGAGGCGGACAAGGTGCGGATAAACACCCTTGTTCAGCAGAGGAAGGACTTGACCATCATCGGGAACCTCCATTACGCCAAGGTGGACGAGCTGCAGGCCACGGTCTCCCGCCAGAAGGCCCGCCTCGCCGCTTTGGGGGATGATGAAGTGGAAAAAAGAGAAAAAAAGATGGCGGCGAATTCCACTGAGGATGCCGTCTGGCAGAGCCCCTCCGAACTCCTTGTCGTATGGCGGCGGAAGCTGGGCGAAGAGATAGCCGTCCACGAGCGGGACATGCAGGCGGCGGATGCATTGTGCATCAGGATGACAGGGCTGGTGGAAAGGATTTTTTTGGGACGGTAGTGGGGGCAGGCTCCCCTTCATTCAATCCAGTAAAGCCAGATTGTGATGTAGAGAGTGCTCCGGCTAAAACCGTCATGAGGGTTATGGTCGAGACCATGGCCAAGGTGGTGGAGACCAAAAGGCCAGCGTGTGACCAAGGGCACCAGAACTATCGGATAGGAAGAACAGGCCCCGGCGGGGGCTGGGTCTACGAAGTGAGCGAGGTGCTGGGCAGGCGCATGTGGAATGAGGCCAGGAAGTCGGCAGAAAACCACCGTGGCGAGGGCTTTTCATTCCTCCTTCCCCAACCGCTCCACAGTCTCCAGCGGGAGAGAAGTGTACTTGGAAACCATTTCAGCAGAGAACCCATCCTGCATCAAACTCCTCGCCG
>CALEFI010000059.1 GCA_937876905.1 uncultured Treponema sp. | reverse complement strand
ATATCCAATGTTATATAGTTTATTAAGTAATTCTTCCCTATCAACATCCATATCTTTCTTTAAAGTTATATTAGATTCTCTCCATAATTTTTTACTAGGTAAATATCTAAGTGCTCCCATCAAATTAGAAACAACAATATATTTCTTACTACTAAGTAATTCATTCAATGTATTAATTCTCTCCGCCTTAAATTCTGGACTAATTGCAATCGCTTCACTTGTCAAAAAATCATCCATTGGAAAAAACAACACTCTATCCGTATAGTTAAGAAGTGTCTGATACAAATTATTAGCCTCATATGTAGAACTACATACCAAAAGCATATTACTATCATTCTTAACAAAAGTGTCGTATACATTTATACATACAAGCTCATTATTTAAACCTGATACACAATAATTACTACTCTCTTGTATATCAAATATGTTATCAAAAAATTTCATCACTATCAATCCTTATGTATCTTAGTATTATATTTTTGCATTAAACTATCACTATTCATCAATATATAATCTTTTATAATGTCTCTTAATCTAACAAAAACATCATCTAAAATTTTTCTATCTTCTAATCTAAATTTTCCAAGTACATAATCTTTCGTATCAATCAAATTTGATTTTCCAATTCCAATCTTTACTCTAAGAAAATTCTTACTTCCTATCTTTAAAACAATATCCTTAATACCATTATGTCCACCATCACCACGATTACACATTAACTTAATATTACCAAGAGGCATATCCAAATCATCCTGAATAACCATTAAATCAATAACATCAATTTTATAAAAATTCATATATTTAATAACCGCATCCCCAGATAAATTCATATAAGTCTTAGGTTTTATAACAACAATTTTCTCACCATTAATATTAGTTATATATTCCATTGCATTCATCTTTTTATTAACAACAAACTTATCCCCACCAAATATATAATCAACTAACATAAAACCAACATTATGTCTCGTATTATCATATTTCAAATCCGGATTTCCTAAACCAACTATTAACCTCATTAATTACCACTCCCATGATATTCTTTATAAACTTCATTTTTAGGTATTTTTCTTTCTTTAGCCACTTTTTTAATAGCTTTATATTCATTTACATTAAACTTATTATGATTAGTAATTATACCAACCCTAATATTTTCATTTTCAAGTTTGTCAACATAATCATTAACAAAACTATTTTCCTCTCCCTGATATATAAATTCCTTGTCAGTTTTAGTGTGAAGATGGAAATCCACACGTAAAATTTCAGAACCATTTTCAAACATAATTTATCCTCCGTTGTTTTTTATTTCTAGTAATAACTTTATAGCCACGTCACAGCCCCAAATCCTTTATTTTTGGCTTAAATTTGGTATAAAAAACCTCTCTCAAACTCCCACAACCCTTGATTTTCCTACATTCTTCCGAAAAAGCAACTTCTTGCCGTGACATATAACTACAATCCTCATCACAATTCCTTCCAATTACCTCTATGATACCATTTTTACATTCCGTTATCAATCTCTTAACATTTAGAAACAAAATTATACATTAAATATCATTCTATACTTCCAAATAAAAAGCACCTAAGCAATAATTCTCATTATTGCCTAAGTGCTATTCCTTACTCTTTTTGCCCTACGCCTCCATAAAAGAAGCATTATTCTCCAAATCTCACCTTACGATATGCCAGAATTTCATCCCTGCATTTCTCAAAGCCAAGTTTGCCACAGTCTAGACAGAGGTCATAGTTTCTTGCATCTGTCCATTCACGTCCTGTGTAATATCTGTAATAATCTCCACGATACTTGTCAATCTTCGCAATGAACTTCTTCATCTCACGTTCTGACATGCTGTTGCGTTCCATCGCTCTGTCAAAACAGAACTCTTCATCTGCATGCACAAATACGCTCATCACGTTTGGATAATCCTTCAGGACATAGTCTGCACAACGACCTACGATGACACAGGACTGTGTCTCTGCAAGCTGCTTGATGATTTTCGCCTGATAGTTAAAGAGGTTCTTATCGGATACGAATTCCCCGGAACCTGGTGGGATTAAGTCTCCATCATAGACATTCTTTGAGAATCTAAGCAGTGGATTTTTTCTTAATTTCTCATCGGCTTCGCCGAACAGACCTTCGCTGATTCCACTGTCTTCAGATGCAAGACGCAGTATGTCTCTACTGTAAAATGGAATACCAAGCTTATCTGCTACCATCTGTCCTACGGTCTTACCGCCGCTTCCGTACTGTCTTGCTATCGTGATTACTATATTATCCACAATTTCTTCCCCCTTTTATTCTCCAAGATATGCTTTCTTGATGGAATCGTCATTGATAAGTTCCTTTGCATCGCCTGAGAGCACGATTTTGCCTGTTTCTAATACATATGCTCTATCTGCAATCGATAATGCTTTTTTTGCATTCTGCTCTACAAGAAGTACCGTTGTTCCGCTGGCACTTACACTCTGGATAATGTCAAAAATCTCATTTACAAAGATTGGTGACAAGCCCATGGATGGCTCATCCATAACAATCATCTTCGGATTGGACATCAGTGCACGGCCCATAGCAAGCATCTGCTGTTCACCACCAGACAGCGTACCTGCTTTTTGATTCTTACGCTCTTTCAAACGTGGGAAACGCTTGTAGATGTTTTCCAAGTTTTCAGCAATTTCTTTTTTATCTTTTCTTGTGTAGGCACCCATAATTAAGTTCTCATATACGCTGAGCTCTGCAAATACACGACGTCCTTCTGGAACATGTGCAATTCCCATCTCTACGATTTTATGTGCTGGCACCTTTGTGATGTCTACGCCTTCAAATACAATCGAACCCTGTTTTGCTGGGATAAGACCTGTCAAAGTATGAAGTGTGGTGGTCTTTCCTGCTCCATTGGCTCCGATAAGGGCGATGACCTCTCCTTGATTTACTTCAAAAGAAACGTCTTTTAATGCCTGGATTACTCCGTAGTACACTTGTAATCCATTTACTTCCAACATTGCCACTTTCTCGTTCCTCCTATTCGCCTAAATATGCAGTAATTACTGCTGGATTATTGAGTACATCATCTGTCTTGCCCTGTGCAAGCACACGACCAAAATTAAGCACCGTCAACTCTTCACAGATACCACTTACAAGCTTCATATCATGTTCAATCAAAAGAATTGTCGTATCAAATTTGTCTCTGACAAAACGAATGGTATCCATCAATTCACGAGTCTCATTTGGATTCATACCTGCTGCTGGCTCATCCAGAAGCAACAGCATTGGATTGGTAGCGATTGCTCTGGCAATCTCCAGCTTACGCTGCTTACCATAGGGCAGATTGCTGGCTAAAACACTAGCCTCCCCATCCAAATCAAACACCTTCAGTATTTCCATAGCCTTCTCATCCATGGCCTTCTCCACACGAAGGCGCAGGAGGCGTACCGCCTCGCCGAAGCCTGCCAGCTCCTTGCCCCGGTGGAGCAGAGGCACCGGCATCCGGCGGGTCACCTTGATCCTGGGCAGCTGGCCCAGACAGGGGGAATTCAGGGTCCGCTGCAGCTCTTCTTCATTATGAATGGTATTCTTCAGCAGGATCATCACCGCCAGGATACCGCACCACAGGACGAAGCCTGCGGCTCCGCCGGTAAGGGCCGCATCCACTGCGCTGAACTGGGCAACCGGCTTCTGGGGCAGGCCGCTTTCGTCCAGCAGCACCAGTTCCGTGGAGCCGATGACAAATTCCGACACCTGGGGATAACACTCGATCACGGCGTTCAGCACATCATAGGCCCGCTGGGGTTCTCCGGCCCGTACCGTCAGAGTGAAGATACTGGCCCGGGAGTCGGCGG
>CALEFI010000058.1 GCA_937876905.1 uncultured Treponema sp. | reverse complement strand
CAACGAGACTCGTGAGATTTACGAGGCACGCCGTTGCGAGTTGAAGATGTGGATGGCAAAGCAGAAGGAGGTTCCCATCTCCATCAAGCCCACCTGCGCCCCCCAGTTTACCCGTGTGGCGGTGGAGCTGGAGGTGGAGCTGAACGACCGCTTCACCAGAGGCTGTCTTGCAGGTCTCACCTACTGCATCATCAGTCCCACCGGTGTTGTCCGTCCCTGCGCCTACATGGTGGAGGAGGCAGGCAATGTCCACGACACCGCCTTCGACCAGATCTGGAGGGAAAGCCAGGTGTTCAAGACCCTGCGCACCAAGCACTACGAGGGAGCCTGCGGCACCTGCGACTACAAGGACATCTGCGGCGGCTGCAGGGCAAGGTCCGCCTACTACCACGAGGGAAACATCCTGGCGGAGGACACCTACTGCGCTTACGGCCTTGCCAGACGGCAGGGAGCCTGACAAGGCCAGTCGGCATGTCCATTGCGGGCTCTCACCCGGAATGCGGCCATGCCCAAAAATAAGGAGGAACACATATTATGGAAAGAAAAAGAAAGGGGAAGTGTCCCCTCTCCCCGCAGGCCAGGATTCTCGTCGTCTGCCTGGGCATCTGCCTCATCGTGGCGGCAATCTGGTTTTTGCTGGAGGGAAAGCGGGCAGGGACGGTCGCCGTATCGCCTGCCGATTCCGTACAGGCCGGGGATGGCGGGCAAACCGTCTCCTTCACCGATGCCCTGGGACAGAAAATCAGCATCCTGCGGCCCAGGCGGGTGGTCTCCTTGATGGGAAGCTTTACCGAAATCTGGCTCTTGGCCGGCGGACGGGACAGCCTGGTGGGAACAGCCGTGGACGCCCAGGACAAGCGTGACCTGGGGCTGCCGGAATCCGTGGTGAGTGTGGGAACCTACCAGTCCCCCAGCCTGGAGGCAATCCTGGCCCAGTCCCCGGATCTGGTGCTGCTTTCCTCGGAGACGGTCCGCACCGACAACCACGTGGCCTTCAAGAACAGCCTGACCGCCGCAGGAATTCCTGCGGCCTACTTCAGCGTCACCCACTTTGACGACTACCTGGGGATGCTTGACATCTGCTGCCAGCTGACGGGAGACCAGCAGGCTTATTCCCAAAATGGATTGGAGGTCCAGTCTGAAATCAACCAGATTCTGGAGCAGTACAGGCTGGAGACCAGCCCCACCGTCCTGCTGCTGGTCACCTACTCCGGCGGAATCCGCCCCCAGGCATCCACCACCATGACCGGCGGGATGCTGGCCCAACTGGGCTGCAGGAACATCATCGACGACTACCCAAGCCTGCTGAAGGACTTCAGTATGGAGTCGGTGATGGAGATTGACCCGGACTACATCTTTGTCATCCCGATGGGCTACAGCGACGAGGATGCCCTGCGGGCCCTCACCACCAGCGTGGAGGAAAACCCCGCCTGGAATAGCCTCAGCGCCGTGGCGGGCAAGCGCTACCATCCTTTGCCCCCAGAGAAATTCATGTTCAAGCCCAACAACCGCTGGGCCGACAGCTACCGCTATCTGGGCGAATTCCTCAAGAACAACCCGGCAGACAGCCCACTATGACAGGACAAGAGCCAGAAGGCAAGACGGGGCGGGCCGGCCTCACCAAGGACTGGCTTGTCCTGCTTGCGGCAATAGCGTGCACCGTCTACATTTCCCTCCTGGCCCTCTCCTTTGGCTCATCCGAGGCATCCCTTCTCGATTTCTTCAGGTCGCTGGCAGCAGGAGACACCGGCAGCAGCGCCTACAAAATCATCTATTTCAGCCGACTGCCCCGTGTCCTGGGAGCATTGCTGGCAGGGAGCGCCCTGGCAGTGGCGGGAACCATCATGCAGGCGATTCTGCAAAATCCCCTTGCTAGCCCGAACATCATCGGCATAAACAACGGGGCCGGCTTCCTTGTGCTGGCCTGCTCCGTCCTCTTCCCCGGACGACCAGCCCTGCTGCCCCCCGCAGCCTTTCTGGGAGCCCTGCTGACCGCCCTTCTCATCTTCGCACTGGCCATGGGGCGTGGCACCACCAGGCTTTCCCTAGTGCTTACCGGCATCGCCATGAGCAGCATCCTGGGGGCAGGCATGAACGTCATCATGCTGCTCTTCCCCGACGCATATATCGGGGCAAGCACCTTCCTGGTGGGAGGACTCGGATCAGTCACCATGGACAGCCTCCAGTTCGCCATGCCCTACATTGTCTGCGGCCTGGTGATGGCATGGTTGCTCCGACGAGAGATGAACATCATCGCCCTGGGCTCCAATGCGGCCAAGGCGCTGGGCATGGCGGTGGCTACCACACGCTTCCTGCTGATGGCTACGGCGGCTGTGCTGACAGGGGCGGCGGTCAGCTTTGCCGGACTCATTGGCTTTGTGGGGCTCATTGTCCCCCATGCCCTTCGCTTCCTCATTGGCAGCGACCACCGTATGCTGGTTCCCGCCTGCATCTTTGCAGGAGCCGGCTTCGTCACCTTCTGCGACTTCATCTCCCGCATCCTGTTCTCTCCCTACGAGGTGGCGGTGGGAATCCTCCTGTCCCTCGCAGGCGGGCCCTTCTTCATCTACCTGGTCATCAGAAGCAGGAGAACCCACAGTGATTGAGCTGCAGCAGGTTTCCTTTGCCTACCCTTCCCGCCACCAGCTGTTCCACAACTTTAGCCTCACCTTTCCAGAGGGAAGGATTACCACCATCCTCGGCTCCAACGGCAGCGGCAAGAGCACCCTGCTCAAGCTGGCCGCCCGCCTCCTGACTCCCCAGCAGGGACAGGTACTGCTGGACAAGCGGGACCTCCACTCCATGCGGCCCAAGGAGGTTGCCAAGCGGATTTCCCTGCTGCACCAGAACAACCTCCCGCCGGAAATCACCGTGGAGACGCTGGTGTCCTACGGACGCTATCCCTACCAGAAATGCGGTCAGCACCTGACGGAACGGGACATGGCCGCTGTGGAGAATGCCCTGGCACAGGTGCAGCTGCAGGAGCTGAGGAACAGTCTCCTCACCAGGCTCTCCGGCGGCCAGCGGCAGCGGGCCTTTATCGCCATGGCCCTCGCCCAGGACACGGACATCGTGTTTCTGGACGAGCCTACCACCTACCTTGACATAAACATCCGGCTTGAGCTGATGGACCTGGTGGAATTCCTCAACAGGCAGGGCAAGACCATCATCATGGTTCTCCATGACCTGAACCTAGCCTTGGAGCATTCCCACCACATCGTCCTGCTGGATCACGGAACGCTCTATGCGGAAGGCACACCCCAGCAGGTCATTGACTCACAGATGCTGGACAGGGTGTTCAACATCAAGACCCACGTGTTCCACAAGGAGGGAAGGGCCTTCCACCACTTCACCCGCCAGGAAAAATAAAATCCCCTCAAACCGAGCTGACCCGATTCAAGGGGATTCCCAGGACCGCCGGAGGTCTCACTCCAGGGGGGCGTAGTAGCCGATCTCGTCCCTGCCGGAACGGTTCAAGAGGTAGGCCTCGGCCTCCAGTGGCAGGTAGTCCTTGCCGAAATTGGTGCCGAGGGAGGAGGTGAAGGACAGGCGGTAGGAGCCGTTGGGCATGGACATCACATCTTGGACGATGCCGGACAGACCCTCCGGCCGGTATACAAACTGCGTGTCCCCGTTGGTCACCTCGGTAATGTATGAAATCTCCTCCGGCAGCGTGCTCTGGCCCAGGCTCACCGTGTACAGGGCAATCCCGTTGTTGTTGTAATAGGCCCCCATGTCGGACAGGCCGTAGGTCAGAAAGGAGGAGTGCGAGAGGGTCGAGGCTCCTGTGAGGTACACCACCGCCCGCTTCTTCTCCCCGTTGACAAGGGTATTGGCAGCCAGCCGCAGGGCCAAGTCGGTGGTGCAGTCTTCGGACACCGGGGTCTTGAGGGCCTCCATAGTAAAGTCCCCCAGGTTGGCGGGACTGCCGACGTACTCGGTGGTGGGGACGCTGCCGGAAGAGATGACCGTCAGGGTTCCCTTCCCTCCCATGCTGCCGGCAATTTCCAGCAGGGCGGACTCCAGGGCCTCTCCATAGGCCGAGGTCTGCGCCGAGCGGTCGATGACGACGGCAATGTCACAGACCTCGTTGGCGGAGGCCGAGCCTTCAAGCTTCTGGGCGAGCACGGGCATCCCGTTCTCCGTGAGGTAGAAGTTCTCGGCCTTGAGCCCCACCACCGGCTGCCGCTGGCGGTTCTCCACCCGCACCTCCAGGGTGACGCTGGGGAACTTGTCCGCATTGACCCGCTCGATCTGGACAAAGAGCCCGCCCACCAGCTCGCTCAGCCTTGACATGACGTAGACCTCGTTGGACACGAAGTCGGATGCCACGATGTTGCCGTTCACATCGGGGGCGGCGCAGAGGATGCGGGAGGGGGCGCTGCCGGTCCTTCCGTTCTCAAAGACGGAGCCGGTGGCCAGGTCCACGGTGCAGATCCTGTTTCCGTCGCTGACGATGATGGAGTCGTCCACAAGTCGCATGGCCTCCGGTCGAGAGAAGGTCTTCTCCGGGACGAGGGTACCAGTGTAGTTCCCCGCCCGGTCGAAGGAGTAGATGGTACCCCGCACCGCGTCGGCAACGTAGATGATGTCGGAGAAGACGCAGATGCCGGTGGGGGCGGAGAATCCGGGGAAGGCTCCAGCCTTCTTCCCGAAGCTGAACAGGGGGTTCCCGTCCTTGTCGAACACCGCTACCCTGGCGTTCCCGAAGTCCGTGACATAGAGGTTTTCCGAGGAGTCGAGGGCCATGTACTGGGGCCCCACAAACTGGCCGAGCCCCACGCCCTTGCTTCCAATGGTTCCCCGATAGGTCCCCCGGCTGTCCAGCACAGCAATCCTGTCCCCGGCATACTCGGACACCAGGAGGGTACCGTCTCCCTTCCTTATAATGTCCATGGGGCGGTCGAAGCCCTGGAGGGGACCGCGCACACGGTTGATGATAAAGCCGTTGATGTCAACCAGCAGGAGCTCGTTGGAGCCATAGGCAAGCACCCAGGTAGTGCCGTCGTCATTGGCGAGGACTGCGGAGGGCTGGCTGAAAATCAGGCTGCCGTTCACCACGCCGGGAAAGCTGCCCGCCTCGGCCAGCTGGGATGTGGACAGCTGGGCCTTTCCCGCTATGCGCCGGTCTCGGACTATCTCGATCCTGTTGGCCAGGAGCATCCCCCCGTAGCCCGCATCGGAAGCAAACTGCCAGTGCCGGAGGGCTGCATCCTCCAGACCGGAGCGGTAGTAGGCCCGACCCAGCCAGTCAAGGATAAGATTTTCGGAGGGCAGGTAGGACAGGGCCTTTTCGAACAGCAGCACGGCATCATTGTAGGCGCCCCGATAGTAGGAGTGAACGCCACGACGAAATTCCTCCTCTGCAAAGAGGGAGTCGGCCGTCTTTTCCGTCACCGACTCGAAGTCTGAGGAGAACAGTCCGCAGACAAGACCCAGGGATACAATGCCCGCAAGGGCAAACCGCAATCTTCTCATTGTTTTCCTCCCGCCGCCGGGTCTTCCCGGCTTGACTGAATCATCTTCAAGTGCTCCAGAATCTCCTCGTTGGAATTGTCCTGCTCCAGGGCCTTCCTGACAAAGCCCTCCGCCTCCTCCAGCAGGCCCAGCTTGTAGTAGACCCAGCCCAGGGTATCGAGGCAGGCAGCGGAGTCCGGAGAGGAGTCCAAGGCGCGCTTCGAGAGCATCAGGGCCCTGGTCAGGTCCTTGTTCAGACAGGCGAGCACATAGCCCAGCCCGTTCAGGGCCGTGCAGTTGTCGGGCTCAATTTCCAGGACCCGCTCGTATTGGTGGATGCACCTGTCATAGTCCTGCTGAATCCAGCAGACGTAGGCCATGGCAGCGTGGACCGAGGCGGGATGGTAGCCGGTCTCCCTCAGACTCTCCAGCTCGAACTCCGCCAGTCGTGTGCGGCCCGTGGAGGCGTACACGACGGCCAGGACAAGGCGGCACTGCAGCACCCGCTCCTGCTGCTGCTCTCCGTTGGGGACTGTCGTCACAATCTGCTCAAGGTACAGCAGGGCATCCTCGTACAGCTTGAGCTTCATGTAGCAAAGGCCGATGAAATAGGTTACATCCAAATCGCTGACCTGCCCTGCGGTCAAAGACTGGAAGAAATTCAGCGCCTCCGTATATTTTCCCGCCTTGTACAGGAGCAGGCCCTGTGAAATCAGCTTTCGGTCCATTACCCTTCCTCAAAAAGTCCGTTACAGACGTAATTTTAAACCCTTCTCCTTCATATCATCGGCATCTTGCGGCTGAGCATGAATGCGCCCAATGGAAATCAGCCCCGCATGCACCGCCGCATAGTCGCTGTCCGCACTTCCCTCCGAGAGGATCCCCCCTCCCTTGAAGAAGGTGTAGGACGAGCCGTCCGGGGCGGTAAAGGTCTGTATCGTGTTGTTGTATATCCTTTTTGACAGCCTGGTGAGCCTCCAGCCGGAGTACGAGTCCGCCGAGGGAGCATTTATGTTGACGAACACATCCTCTGTGCACAGATCCACCAGGGACTCCAGGTTCCCTCCAACAAATTCGGCCAGCGCAGTAAAGCTCCACCTTCCCCGCCCCTGGAGCCGCTCGACGCTCAGCGCTATGCCGGGGTACCCGGAGATGATGGCTTGGCGGGCGGCGCCGCAGGTCCCGGAGTAGACGACATCGGTGCCGAGGTTCGCACCCTGGTTTATGCCCGAAAGGATAGCGTCCGGCGGAGCCGGTAGTATTGTCTTGATGCCGCTGATAACGCAGTCCACGGGCACCCCGGAGCAGGCGTACCAGCGCTCCCTCCTCTTGCTTATCTTCAGGGGGTCTGCCATCGTGATGGCGTTGGAGATGGCGGATCTGTTCCTGTCGGGAGCCACCACCCACACCTCGTGGCTGCAGGAGAGAACCCGGACCAGCTCCGCCAGGCCCGGCGCGTCGATGCCGTCGTCGTTGGTAACTAGAAGTCGCATAGCTGAACCCCGCTGGACGGCCTGACCTCGTAGCAGGACGGATGGAAGCCAAAGATCCGCTCGTACTCCACCAGCTTCTGCCTGTACAGCCCGGCGTCCTTGGACTGGAGGATGGTATAGGTGCACCGTCCGAATCCCTTTCCGGTAATCCTGGAGCAGCCGTTGGGGTTCCGCACCGTCGTGGTGTCGAAGTCCTGCACCCGCCGCACCAGCCAGTCAATCTCAGGGCAGGAAATGAGGTAGAGGTCACGCATGATGTCCTGGGAGCGGCTGACCGTCCGGCAGAACTGGGCGAAGTCCCGCTTTTGCAGGGACTCCACGGCGGAAAGGACATACTTGTGCTCCAGCATGATGCACCGCAGCCTACGTCCCATGTCCTCGTCCACCACGGACAGCACGTCGTTGATCTCCGTGGCGGACTCCTCGTACTGCCAGCCGCCGTAGACGTGGCTGCGCCGCTCCTTCAGCTCCCCCAGCAGGAGGACGTTCTCAGGCTCCATCAGGGACGACTCATTCCACACGGAGATGCGGGGAACCTGGGCGTCGGTAAGCAGGATGGAGATGTCCTCGAAGGGAAAGGGCAGGATGTCGAAGGTGTTGGTGGCGTGGTCGGTGAGGATGCAGGACCCACTCTGGGCATACAGGGCGGCATAGATGTCGGCCATGTAGTTGCCTGCGCCCAGGAAGAGCTTGTTCCCCCGCTCGATGGCCTGCAGCATCTGGGCCTCGGAGCAGGAGCCGCACAGCTCCCTGATTCCAAAGGCAGTCCCCACCTTCATGGCGGTGGTGATTCCGAACCCGGCAGAAGGAAGGATCTCCGACCAGATGGTGATGTCCATTCCCCCCACAGGAAAGCCGCCGGAGGTAAAGCCATAGACCATCGCCTTGACTCCGTTTGCCCAGCGGTCCTCCTTGCGAAACTTGAGGCTCGACAGGTTGCACCTTTTCTGCTCTCCCAACTGGACGAAGTTGAACCGGATGGTTCCGTCATCCCGCAGGGACATGGCCACGTAGATGGGAAAGTCAACCGCCATGGACAGGGTCTTGTCCTTGCAGAACCAGGAATGCTCCCCGATGAGGTGGAAGCGGCCAGGCGCAGACACCAGGACATCGGGCTTCTTGCCATACTCATGAAGATGTGCTTCTATAACTTCTTTCATTGCAATAATTCTTCCGAACAGCAATCCTCTTGCGAGGGTATCGTGAAATCTTGCACTAAGCGCACAATATCGGTAAGATGATAATATAATGAGGATAATTTTACAAGTTTTTTGCGCAACTTTTTCGGCAATTATTTTTTCCGCCGCCATCCAGAACGAGCTGCTGCCATTCGGCTCCCCCCTCCTGGGCCTCCTCGCCCTAGCTCCCCTCTACCTGGCCCTCAGAGGCAGCCGCTCCTACCTGGAGTCCAGCCTCCTGACCGGACTCCAGCTGCTGCTGGTGCACCTCATGTCCAGCTTCTGGCTGGGATTTTTTAGGGACTTTGCCATCTTTACCCTGGGAGCCTCGGCCCTGGGGACAGGAGTCATCGGAATGGTCTTCGGCTGCTACCTCCACTACTTTGTCGGGGGAAGGAGCCGGTCCGTCAGCATCGATGCCCGCCCCCCCTTCCCGCCCCTCTTCTTCGCAGCCATCTGGACCCTGTACGAGTGGGCCAAGTCCACCGGCTTTTTGGCCTACCCCTGGGGAACCCTGGTGATGACCGCCTACCAATGGCCCCTGGTCATCCAGATAGTGGACATCACCGGCACCTGGGGACTGAGCTTCCTCTTCTCCCTCTTCTCCGCATTGCTGGGAGAGGCCCTGTATCTTTGGGGTACCAATATGGCAGGAAGGGACGACATCCTTCGCTGCCGGCAGGCCGCCGCCTGCTGTGCCGCCCTGTTCACCGCCACCATCCTCTATGGCATCTGGCAGCTCAGCCGGGAATGGGTCCCCATCAAGCGGATGGAAACCGTCATGGTGCAGCAGAACATAGACTCCTGGGTTGTGGGCGGCGACACCCTTCCCATCCAAATATCGCAGGGGCTCACCGATGTGGCCGTGGAGGAATGCCTTGCCGCCACGGGAGGCAAGCCCGACCTGGTGGTGTGGAGCGAGTCCGTTCTGTCCTACACCTTCCCGGAATCAGAGCCATATTATCATCATAACCCCCTCCCTCGGCCCGTCATTCCCTACATGGAGGAGGTCGGCGTTCCCTTTGTGGTGGGAGGAACCACCACGGTGGACCGGGAGCAGGGGATGTACTCCAACTCGGCCCTCTTCTTTGACGGGGACGGAGCCTACCGGGGACACTACGCCAAGATGCAGCTGGTGCCCTTCGCCGAGGTTATTCCCGGCGCCAAGTACGAGTGGGTGCGCAAGCTTCTGGATGCCCTCGTGGGCTTTTCCAGCGGCTGGACACCGGGCACCGAGCTGGCCCTCTTCGACGTGCCCCTCAAGTCAGGAGGGAAGGCCACCATCAGCATTCCCATCTGCTTTGAGGACGCCTTCCCCACCGTCTGCAGGGCCCTGTACCAGGCAGGCAGCGAGGTTTTCGTGAACATCACCAACGACTCCTGGTCCATGACCAGATCCGCCGAGTACCAGCACTTTGCCATCGCATCCTATCGGGCCATCGAATTTCGCACCACCCTCGTCCGCTCCACCAACTCCGGCTACTCCGTGGTGGTGAATCCCCTGGGGCAGGTGCTGGCGGACATGCCCCTCTTCGAGGCGGCCTCCCTCCACACCACGGTGCCAATCTACGAGCGGAGGGCCACTGTGTACAGCCTCATGGGAAACTGGGTTCCGGCCTCCTGCTTTGTCCTTGTGGTCCTGTGCCTGGTCCAGGTTGAGAGAAAGCGGAGGAGAGCATGAGGGCAACATCCAGATCCTCGGTCTTCATCGCCATGTACGCCGCCATAATCTGCGTGTCAGGATTCATTTCCATCCCCGCAGGCCCCCTTCCCCTCATCCTGCAGAACGCCGTGGCCATTGCCGCAGGACTTGTCTTCGGGCTGCCGCAGGGAGCGGCGGCAGTGGGCATGTTCCTGGCGGTGGGAGCCCTGGGGCTGCCAGTCTTCTCCGGGGCGAGGGGGGGGCTGGCCATCATGAACGGCCCCACGGGGGGATTTCTGACAGGGTACTTTATCGGAGCCCTCGTATCCGGCTACATTGCGGGCCGCCCCTCCGTGGAGGAGCGGGGCCTCACAAAGGAAGGAATCATGCGTCTTGCCAGGGCTGCAGCAGCCGGGCTGGCCTTCTCCTACCTCATTGGCATACTGCACTTTAGAAGGCTCACCGGAGCCAGCCTTCCCCAGGCCCTGGCGCTGTGCCTCAGCCCCTTCGTGGTTCCCGACATCATCAAGTTCTGCATCCTGATTCCCATCGTCGCCCGGCTTCGGCCCATGGTGGCCGGCTTTATGGACGACGACTGCCGGCCGCCCCCGGAGGATTAGGCCCCCATGGAAGACAAGGCTGTCATCACCCTGCATGGAGTCACCATGACCTTTCCCCGGCCGGATTCCACCGGCGGACAACGCCACGTCCATGCCCTTGACGACATCAGCTTCTCCCTGAATAGAAACGACCTTGTGGTGCTGGCCGGGGCCAACGGGTCGGGGAAGAGTCTCCTCATGGCCATCATGTCAGGACTCCTTAGACCCACCAGAGGACGAATCCGGCGCAATGGGTCGGTGGGCCTGGTCTTCCAGAACCCCGACGTCCAGATCATCGGGGAGACACCCCTGGAGGACGTCGCCATCGGGCCAAGGAACCTCGGAATGCCACAGGAAAGGATAGCTCCCCTCTGCCGCCAGGCCCTTGAGCAGGCGGGACTGCTAGAAAAGGCGGGTTTTCCGTCCAGGAGCCTGTCCGGGGGGGAAAAGCGGCGGCTGGCGACTGCGGGAATCCTTGCCATGGACCGGGACCTGATCATCTTCGACGAGCCCTTCGCAAATCTGGACTACCCTGGCGTGCAGCAGACCAACGCCCTCATCTCCCAGCTCCATCAGGAAGGGAAGACCCTCCTGGTCTTGACCCACGAGATAGAAAAATGCCTCGGGCTTGCCAACAGGCTCATGGTTCTGCACGGGGGGCGACTGGTCTTTGACGGCTCCCCCTGGGAGGGACTCGGCCAGAACCTGGAGGCATGGGCAATCCGCAATCCCCTCCAGACCTACACGACACTGGAGGACCTGGTATGGAGATAGGAGCCTTCTCCTTCCGTCCCGGCGCAAGCCCCCTGAACAGGGTTCCCGCCGGAATCAAGCTGGCGGTCATCCTGCCTGCAGCCCTCGCCTCCTTCCACCTTGACCTGGTTCCCCTGGCAGCCGTGTTCCTCCTGCTGTCACTGGCCTCCACCTGCCTGGGCTTTTCTCCGGCAGGACAGCTGAGGGACCTCATGCCCCTTGCCTCCTACATCCTCGTCTACTACCTTTTCTCCGTTGCAACAAACCTGACCGGGTCTGCCCGACCCGGCATCGGCATCCTCATCCCCTCGGCCGAGTCCCTCACCGCCATCCTCCGCCTCCTGGTGGCCGTACAGCTGGCGGGCCTGCTCTACAAGACAACCACCCCCACCCAAGTCCAGTCCAGCCTGGAGCCTGCGGAGCGTCTGGCCCGGCGACTTCTTCGCCGCCTTCCCCTTGCCGGCAGGTACATAGGTCTGGAGCCCCGCCTCTTCGCTCCCCTTGGGCTGGTGATTTCCTTCGTTCCAAGGCTCACGGCCCTGTGGAACCAGCTGGCGCTGGCCTGGCGGTCCCGCGGCGGCAGGGCGGGAGCCGCCATGGTCCGCGCCCTGCTCCCCCGGCTTCTGGCACTGGCCCTTGCCGACGCCGAGAGCACCTGGCAGGCGCTCAGGAGCCGGAATGACAGCAGCGGCAACTAGGCCCCGGCCCGGACGGACCTGTGAAGCTCGGCAGGCAGCCTGTTTCCCGGTGGACACGGAGAGCAAAAGGGGGTATAATGGCGGACATGCAAGTTGATGAGTTCCCCAGATGGTTTAAAAAACGGTACCGGCACACCAGTTCATTCTGGTCCGGAGTCCTCCTTCTGGTCGTGGACCTTCTGGCCGTCATGCTCTGCATTGGGGCGAGCTTTTTCATCGTGAACCTCGTCAACAGGAACATCATCAACTTCCGATCCTTCGTAACCTACTGGATTTACCTACCGGCCTTCGTCGCTGTGTTCTATGCGGCCAAGCTCTACCCCGGCATGGTGCTGGCTCCTGCCGAGGAGGTCAGGCGCTTTGCCGTCAGCTCCTTCTTCTGCTTCATGGGGATAGCCATATCCATCATCTTCGAGACCGAGGGCAAGGCTGTCATCGCCATAGCCATGGTAGGAGCCATCCCCCTTGCCAGCGTCGGGCTTCCCGTCGCGCGACAGTTCGGCCGCCTGCTCTTCTCTAGAAGCAGGGTCTGGGGAGTTCCGGCAGCCGTCTATGTCTTCGACCACGACAAGAACATAGCCGTGGACCGACTTGTGCGCCACCCGGAGCTGGGCTACCGGCCCGCCGTCATCATCAACGTGGCCGCCGACAGGCCGGGACAGTCCGCCTATGGGGACATCCCGGAATTCCCTCCCTCGAAGGAGCTCCACGACACGCTCACAAGGCTGAGGGTGAAGGTGGCCGTCATCATCGAAAAGGGGGACGACACCCTCCGGGACAGCCAGGACCTGTACACGACCATCATGCGGCAGTACCGCTACACCATAGCCATCCCCTTCAACCAGGACATCCGCTCCGTCTACTCCTCTGTCAGGGACATCGGCGGCATCATAGGCTTCTCCACCACCCGCAACCTCACCAAGCCGGGGGAGCTCCTCCTCAAGAGGATGACGGACATCATCCTGCTGCTGATTGCCGCAGGCCCCACCCTCCTGGTGACCCTGGCCGCCGCCATCGCCATAAAGTCAACCTCCGAGGGCCCGGTCTTCTACGGGCACAAGCGGGTGGGCAAGAACGGCAAGGAGATCACCGTCTGGAAATTCCGCTCCATGGTCACCAACTCCCAGGAGATTCTGGAGAGGATACTGGCCGAGGACCCCGTCCGCAGGGAGGAATGGGAGAAGGACAGAAAATTCAAGGACGACCCGAGAATCACCAGGGTGGGACGCTTCCTGCGCAACACCAGCCTCGACGAGCTGCCCCAGCTGTGGAACATCCTGCGGGGAGACATGAGCTTTGTGGGCCCCCGGCCCGTCACCATCCCGGAGCTGGATGTGGACATCCACCAGTTCGTCCGCATTGTGCGGGAGTTGGCAGGCGTCCTCTCGGTGCAGCCGGGGCTTTCCGGCATGTGGCAGATCTCTGGCCGCTCCGACACCGGCTACGAGGAGCGGATAACACTGGATGGCTACTACATCCAAAACTGGTCCATCTGGCTCGACCTGTGGATTATCATCAAGACCATCTGGGTTGTCATCAGAGGGAAAGGAGCCTACTGACCTTGAGAAAGCTTGCTTGCCTGCCAATCCTCCTTGCGGCTGTCCTCGCAGTCCATGCGGAAGGCTACCAGATTCGGGACGTGCGCTACGACCTTGACGGAAGGACAAGGGAATACGCCCTTGACGAGACATTGGACATACAGAGGGACCTTGTCTTCCAGACCAAGGAGGAGCTGGACCTGTACGTTGACTTCATCGCCCAGAAGCTGACCGACCAGCGGGTGCTGGAGGACAGCTCGGTGGAATACCAGCTCGGTACCCCCGATGACAGCGGGATAACTCCGGTGACCCTGCACATCTATGCCGACGAGACCTGGAACATCTTTCCCCTGCCCTACCCCAAGTACAGCACGAACTCCGGCTGGAACCTGAAGCTCAAGGTAAAGGACTACAACTTCCTCGGCACCATGGAGACTCTGAACTTCGACCTCGAGTTCTATCAGGAGGACGAGGGGAGCACAAACTCCTTCGGACTGGGCTTCGACTTCGCCATACCCTTCCCGATGGGAGTCCTTGACGCCCAGTGGAACAACGACATCTACCTGTCCTACACCATCGGCGACTCTAGGCCGGAATTCTCCTTTTCCACCGGACTGGACATCGCCTATGCGTTCAAATACGTAACCCTCCAGCTGGAGGCAAGCCAGTCTGTGGAGATGGAGGCCGACTACCGGGAGACAGGGGACGAGATTTACGGCACGGAATTCCTCAGATTCAGCGCCCCCGTAACCCTTCTGAGGACGACGGGGCCCTTGGGAAGCGTGAATTTCACCCCGCATACCTCCGTCACCTACAACTGGGACCTGGACGGGGTCTGGCACGAGGACCTGGTGGGGCCGTCCGTCGATGTCGGATACTCCGTCTCCGCCGGCAAGGTGAACTGGCTCGGCAACTTCAGGAAGGGCTTCCTCGCAAGCTTCTCCCACTCCTACAGCTACAACTTCCACGACAGGCTGTGGTCCACAGTGGCAGAGCTCCAGTTCGAGGGCTTCTACTTCATCAACGCGCTGGCAATCTCCACCAGGGCGAAATTCTTTACCCACTACGACCTGGCCAACCGCAGGTTCTCCGACACCACGAACGTCGCAGAATGGCTCAGGGGTGTCTATGACGACGAGTCCTACAACTCCGGACGGGCTGAGTTGCCCGCAGGCTTTGTCCTGAACCTGGACCTTCCCATCAGGGTGCTGGAGACGGACTGGATTGGTTGGGGGGAGGCCCTGTTCGGGCGGAACATGCCCTCATGGCTTGCCATCGCCGACTTCGAGCTGCAGGTGGTGCCCTTTGTGGACATCGCCCTCTACGGGGCGGACGACTACTGCCTGTTCCACCTTGACGACGGATTCTATGCGGCCGGGCTTGAGCTGGTCTTCTATCCAGCCAAGATGCGCAGCATACAGGTGCGCATTGGAGCCGGACTTGACCTGGGAGCCCGGCTTCTGGAACAGGACTGGCGCTCAAAGAATGGACTGGAGATAGAGTTCGGGGTGGGGCTCCACTACTAGACGCAGCCGCAGGACGGTCCTTGGCAGGCCCTACCCCTCACTCGTCCCTGTACACCCTCGGCACCCGCTGGTCTATGCCGCAGGTTATCTCGTAGCTGATGGTGCCGGCCTTGTCGGCAATGTCCTGGGCGGACTGGAGGGCGCCGTGCTCCTTGGGGCCAAAGATAATCACCTCGTCCCAGCGGGACACGGGACTGTCCGTCCCCAGGCAGATCATGCACTGGTCCATGCAGATGCGGCCGACAACGGGATAGAGACGGCCGTTGATGGTCACCTGAAGGCTCTCCCCGTAGCGGCGCAGGAGGCCATCCCCATAGCCTGCCGGAATGACTCCCACCTGACAGTCCTGTTCCGCCACCCACTGGCGGCCGTAGGAAATGCTCTCCCCCTTGCGTACCTGCCGCACAGCCACAATACTGCTGCGAACATCCATCATGGGTCTCAGATTGACGAACCCGCCGTTTCCATTGAGATAGTCCTCGGTGATGTCTCCGGGATAGTAGCCATAGACCGCCAGCCCCGGCCGCACCATGTCAAAGTGGGACTCCGGGTACTGGAGCACGGCCGCAGAGTTGGCCGCATGGCAGATGCCAGGCTCGATTCCAAGCTGCCGGATTCTGCTGACCACCTGCCGGAACGTCTCGATTTGCCGCCGGGTGTAGTCCACGTCAGCAGGCAGTAGGGAATCAGAGACGGCAAAATGGGTGAACACACCGTCCAGCCG
>CALEFI010000057.1 GCA_937876905.1 uncultured Treponema sp. | reverse complement strand
TAGTTTCTCCTTGAAAAAATGTGATTGCTTGTCATCCCAGCTGGAAAACTTGTAGGAATCCCAGTATACCAAATCAGGGGATGTGCTACAAGGTTTCGGTTGCAGACTCCCAGATGGTAAGGGGCGGTTCGGTTGCGCTCCTGTCATCCTGATTGCTGGTCTTTGCGACGGAGCCCAGTCTCGGCAAGAGCTCTTCCGTCCATAGCCGCTGCGGGAGCTTTTCTCCGCCTGCTCCATAACCGAGCCTTCGGTCCTTGCGAACGTTTTCTCCGTGGAAGTCGCTGCCTCCTGTTATGAAGAAGCCTTGTCGCCTTCCGATTTCCTCCAGCCTGATTCCCTCGGTACGACGGGCTCCCGAATGGTAGGCTTCAAGCCCCGCCACTCCCATTTCCCGCAGTTCTGCGAGCACCGGCTCCAGCCTTCCCCACGAAATGTACAGCGACAGGGGATGGGCCAGCACAGGGACTCCGCCAGAATCCTGTATTGCCTGGATTGACTCCTGTAGGTCAGCCCCCTCTCGGTGGGTATAGTAGGGGCGGCCCTTTCCCAGGTAGCGGTCGAAGGCCTGCTGAACCGTCTTGCAGGCGCCAGTTTTTACCAATTGGGCAGCAATGTGGGGACGGCCCAGGGTTGCCTGGGGAAAGTCTTTTTGCAGTCTGTCCTCATCGATGTCAAATCCATCCTGCTGGAGCTTGCGGATTATGTTTTTGTTCCTGCTTTTTCTCTGCTCCACCAAATCCTTTATGATGTGCTGGAGGCGAGGATGGGTGTGGGTAAGACCCAGGCCCAGCAGATGGAATTCTCCCGCAGGCCAGGTGATATTTAACTCGATGCCCGGTACCAGGGTAATTCCCTGGGCTTTTGCTGCATGGGCGGCCTCTGCAAGCCCTGCGGTGGTGTCATGGTCGGTGAGGGCGAGGACGGTGACTCCCTTTTCACGTGCCCTGGCAACCAAGTCTGCGGGGGAAAGGCTTCCGTCAGATGCCGTTGAGTGGGTGTGTAGGTCAATCATAAAAAGACTATAGCATATTTTTTGTTTCTGTGGTATCATTGTGGCAAACTTCTGGAATTTTCTGGGGAATGGAGTGAATATAAATGCCCAAGTCAATATCTTATAGTAAAGGTTCCATAATCTACTTTGAGGGAGACAATGATGACCGCATCTTTATCCTTCAGAAGGGGCTGGTTGTTCTCAGCAGTACCGATGTGGAGACCGGGGAGCCGGTAACTGAATATGCCAAGGAAGGGGAATTCTTCGGTGTTAAGTCTGCCTTCGGGCGCTTTCCACGGGAGGAGACGGCCACCGTCATGGCAGACTCTCAGGCTGTCGCTATGACGGTGGCAGAGTTCGAGAAGTTGTTCAGCGGCAACAAGCAGTTGATTATGAAGATGCTGCGGGTATTCTCCAACCAGCTGCGGGCAATCCACAAGCGGGGCGAAGAGTTGCTGGGCAGTGGCGAAAAAATCAACTCCCAGGCAGGAATGCTTTCCGTTGCCCGGTGCTTTTTTGACGAGGAGCACTACCGATCTTGTTGCGACATCTGCCTGAAGTTCCTCAAGCTCTACCCGGAGTCACCAGAAAAGCATCAGGTTGCCCGCCTGTACGCAGACGCAAAGCAGCGGAACGACAGGAAGCTGGCACGTGGGGCTCAGTCTGGAGGGGACAGGATTGTGATGCCGGTGGGAGGTGCTGAATTTTACCTTCCGGGCTTTGAGCGTTTTGTAAAGACCTTTGAGGCTGGCTCCGTCATCATCTCCGAATATGAGCCGGGGGAGACCTTCTATCTCATCCAGTCAGGCTCCATCCAGCTGGTGAAATGTGTGAACGGTGTGAAGAAGAATCTGGACATCCTCCATCCCGGAGAGTTCTTTGGGGAGATGGCCATCCTAGAGAATTCGCCTCGTTCCGCCACCTGTGTGGCTGCAAGCCGGGTGGAGGTCTTGGAATTCAACAAGGCCAACTTTGAGGCGCTGATTACCGGCAATCCCCAGATGGCGCTGATTCTGCTGAAGCTTTTCTGCAAGCGCATCTACGACCAGAAGCGCCGCCTCAAGATTCTGGTGATTTCTGACCCGCAGTCCCGCATTGCCACCGTCTTTATAATGTTCGACGAGTTGAATCCCAATGTCAGCCCGCTGGACAAGACCCGCCGGTTCAATTTGACCATATCGGATCTTTCCCATTGGTCCGGCCTTCCTAGTGATGTGGTCCAGAATGAGGTGAACAAGTTTTCGGAGCGAAATCGAATCGAGGTCTATGACGACCACATCATTGTCAATAATATCATCGACATGAAGCGTGTGGCAGAGATGAAGCGTGTGGAGGATATTCGTCGCGAACGTGGGACACTTCGTCCTAAGTCCATTTAATATGCATGGCCTGTTGACCCAGGCCATCTTTTTTGTTATAGTTCTGCATACTTGCCAACTTAGCTCACCTGGCAGAGCAGCACCCTCGTAACGTGCAGGTACTCGGTTCAAGTCCGAGAGTTGGCTTTTGATGGGATTTAAAAAAAGAACAATATCTTTTCCCCAATTTTGTCAAAATTTTCTCCTCCAGCCCTATAATTACTATGGGACTTGTGGCTGTGGCCAGGGTTCTCGAATTGTATGTTGGAGGTTGTAATGAGTTGTCGGTTGAGTTGGCAGGGGGAGCTGTGGGGACTTTGTCTGTGTCTGGGAGCGGTTAGCCTTTTGCTGCCGCTGTTTTTGTCCTGCTCTCACCAGCAGGATGAGGTGGTATCTGGGAAAGGTGCTGGAAATCAGCTCCATGTGGTGAGCTGGAACGTGCAGACCTTTTTTGACGCACAGACCTCCGGGCTGGAGTATTCGGAGTTCCGGGGCAGTAAGAGCATTTGGAGTCAAGAATTGTATAATCGGCGGCTGGATCGGCTGGCGGAGGCAATCCAGCTGCTGGATGCCGACATCCTTGTCCTGCAGGAAATCGAGAACGTGGCGGTGATGTATGACATTTCCAACCGGTTGGCGGGCCGGCTGCGGGGTGAGGATGCCTACGGTTGGATGTGCTTTCAGGTGGAGGAGGGTAGTGCCATTGGCTGTGGTGTCTTTTCCCGCCTGCCCTTGGGAAGGCAGCGGACACACCAGATTGACTGCCGCCTGGGGGGAAGGCAGCCACAGCTACGCCCCTTGCTGGAGGTGGAGGTGCTGGCTGAGGAGGATGAGGATGGAGCCTCATTGAGCCTCTTTGTGTGTCATTGGAAGTCAAAGTCCGGTGGGGAGGAGGAGGCTGATTTCTGGCAGCGTCAGCAGGAGGCATTGCTGGACGTGCAGCTGCAGCGGGTGCTCACCAGTCCTTTGGGTACGGGGCGGGCCGTGGTGTGCGGAGACTTTAACCGTGACCTAGATGAGTTTTCCGCCGTTCCTGCTGACGAGCGGAGAGTCTTTTTGGGAACTGTGGCGGCGGAAAACGGCTGGCTCCATCCCAACACCACCAGCTCCGGCAGCTACTGGTACCAGGATGATTGGGAGCGCATTGACCACGTGTTTGTCGCCGGAAGGATTCAACTTCTGGGCTTTGAGGCGGTGGACTCTGGCCCCTGGGTGCAGGTGAATGAACTGGGGCAAAAAATTCCCCATCGGTATGCCATGTGGCGGGATGAGGGCTACTCTGACCATCTGCCGGTGGCCTGCCGTGTAGCCTTTTGAAAATCCACCTGAGAGGGGCCGTCTCTCCTAAAATCTTGCAAGAAGCGGTAAAATATGTGATAATATGGCATGGAGGTCATCTTATGGTGGCAATTATTGTCGGAATTGTATTGATTGCGTTTACGGTGTTTGCGGCCCTTCCCTGCGGACTTGCCTGGGGAGCTGAAATCATCGCCTTCTTGAAGGGGTGTGCCCCAGTGTTGGCGGCCTTTGTGGGGCTGATTTCCGTGTTTATCGGTATCGCAGATTTAAAGGACAAGAACGAGGCCAAAAAGGAAGAGGAGGCCGGTAAGGAGGGCTAGCTCCTGACGGCATCAGTTTTGAGGGGCGGCTGGTGAGTCGTCCCTTTTTTTGAGGTGAACTATGATTTTAAAGAAGGATGCAATCTTTGTGGTGGCGGGGGACTCCGTCACTGACTGCGACCGTGACTTCCTGGCTCCTTTTTGGAAGCCTGAATCTCTGGGCAATGGCTACGCCTACTTTTTACAGGCGGCCCTGACCGGATTTTATCCTGAGCTGAACGTGCAGGTTGTCAACCGGGGAGTTGGTGGAGACACCTCGGCCCAGCTTTTGGAGCGGTGGCAGGAGGACGTGCTGGATTTGCGTCCCGACCTTATCTCCATCCTCATCGGGGTGAACGATGCCTGGCGTCACTTTGACGGCCATGCCAGAACCAGCGAGCTCATCGATGTGGCGGGCTACCAGGAAAATTGCCGCAGGATGATTCAATCCGGCTTGGACTGCGGGGCGGCCATGATGGTGCTGTCCCCCTTCATGCTGGAGCTAAACACCGCCGACCCTCTTGGCTCCATGGTGCGCCAGTACGCCGCTGCCGCCCGTGAGGTGGCAGCTGAATTCCACCTGCCCTTTGTGGACCTACAGGCCGCCTTCGACCAGGCCCTGTCCCGCCGCTACACCTGCAACTTTTCCCCCGACAGAATCCATCCCAACGAGGCTGCCCACATGATTATTCTGCGGGAGCTGTGGCGCACCCTCACCGGGAAGAGCCTGCTCTAATTTGGTGTCGGATTTGAGTGGTTAAGCTTCCACTGTCTCGAAGCAACTTGATCCATAAATATAGTCTTCTCCACAGTCATCAACGATTCTGTAGTAGGTGGTATCTTCCCGTTTTTCTATTTCAAGAACTTCATAAATTTTCCCAATAGTCAAATCAATGTTAATCCCCTTTATGCACTTTACCTTCATAATAGATGGTATAATTTCTACTTCTTTGATAGGATGCAATCGTTCTTCTCCAGATAAATATACGACAGATATAAAAGTTAAAGATTTATCTTGGTCAAAAAACTTTGCAGTGCATTCGTAAATACTTCCTTTAACAAGGTTGTTGACACCTTTGTTTTTTCCGATGTATCTGACAAACCCTTTGAACGCTTCCCTTATCATAACTTGCTCCTTGAATTCTATCTTTTGATGTTCTTGTACTTCTTTATTGTCAGGTTTTCCCTGTGTCCTTGGTTGGTGAGACGGACTTCCCTCCCGCTCCATCCTGCTGGGCTACTTATTCTCCGTAGGGAGGCTCTTCCTCCGCCGCCAAGGATTCCTCCCCCTCCTCAAAGCTGTACTCGTCATCAAAGAGCTGGTCTGCAAGCTGGGCCGTGGCAGAAACCTCTTCTTGAGAAACTCCTTTCTGGCTGGAGCCTTGTGTTTCTGCTGCCTTGTTCTGTCCAGTATCAGTCATTCCCCCCTCTTGTAGTCCAGCCCTCAGCCTGGTAGTAGCCTCTTGCAGCTGGGCAACATAGTCCTTGCAGGCGGCCAGGATGTCCTCCGCCTGGCTTCGGGGGATGTGGAGGAGGGCGGCGATGGGAGCAGCCTCGTAGATTTCCTGTTCCTGGGGGCCCGCTGGGAGGCTGATGCTTCCGGCGGAGGTTTTGATGGCCGCCTTGTGGGTGTCTTGACTGGGCAGCAGGGGTTTGCCGGTGGCCTTCATGGTAGCCTGCGCCTCCGCCAGATAGCTGTGGCAGTCCTTTACCAGCTGCTCCGGGCTGGTGAAGGTGAGCATGAGGCTCCGAGCCCGCTTGTCGCCGACGTGGGGCATTCCGGCGAAGACGCTGACGGTGTTCTCCTTGGTGCGCAGTCGCTGGTTCCGGCTGGTGGCAAAGCGGTGGGTCTCATCCCGGACACGCTGGAGGAGCCGCAATGCGTCGCTGCGCTTGGGCAGGCGGATGGGCTTGCTGTTGCCGGGGCGGTAGATTTCCTCGTCCCGCTTTGCCAGTCCCGCCACGGGAATGTCCAGCTGGAGGGCGGAAAGCACGGACTGGACGGCGTTTACCTGGCCGATGCCTCCGTCTATCAGAATCAGGTCCGGCAGGTCTGCCTGCTCGTTCAGAAGCCGGGTGTAGCGGCGGGCTACTGCCTCACGCATGGAGGCAAAGTCGTCGATGATGCCGTCGGTGGTTTTCAGGCGGAAGTAGCGGTAGCTCTTCTTGTCCGGGTTGCCGTTGTAAAAGCTGATGAGGCTGGCCACGGGAAGCCGCCCGCCGATGTGGGCAATGTCAAAGCCTTCGATGCGGACGGGCAGATGGGGCAGGTGCAGGTGATGCTGCAGCTCCTCCATGGCAGGCATGTCTCCCCGTTCCCGCAGGCGGCGGATGATGTCCTCCCGTGCGTTCTGGAAGGCCATGTTCATGGCTGCCAGATGCCGCTTGTAGTCCGGCTGGGCTCCGGGATTTGTGTGCTCGGACACTACCTGGATGTCCGGGTGGGAGTCCAGGGCGGTGGCAAACCATTGCCTGGTCAAGTCAAGGCCCGTGGTGGTGGGGACAAAGATTTTCGGAGGGATTATGGCAGCCTCGGTGTAGTAGGCCGAAAGGAATTCACCCAGCAGCTCCTCGGTCTCATTGAGACTGACGGTGCGGTAGTTGTCCCTGCCTAAAAGCTTGCCCTGCCGCATTTTGAGCACCGTGAAGCTGGCCAGCTCCCCCTCGCTGAAATAGGCGATGTAGTCCCGGTCCTCCGGGTCGAAGTCTTCCACCACGTTCTGGCTGCGGAGCACCCGCAGGGCGGCGATGCCATCCCGCAGTCGGGCTGCCTTCTCGAACTTCAGCTCCTTGGCCGCCTGCTTCATTTCAGCTGTGAGCCGGGCCTCCGTGTCGGCTCCTTTGCCCTCAAGAATCCGTTCTATCTCACCGATATACTCGTTGTAGGTGTGTTCCGATTCCCGGTCGCAGCAGGGGGCACCGCATCTGCCGATGTGGTAGTACATGCAGGGTGATTCCCGCTTCCGCAAAATCTTGCAGCGGCGCAGGGGATAGAGCCGGTGGAGGGTTTCGATGAAGGTATCTAGGGCCCCCACATCGGGAAAGGGCCCGAAATACTTGGATCCGTCCTGCAGGATTCGCCTGGTCTTGAACAGCCGGGGAAAGGGCTCGTTGGTAATCCGCAGCACCGGATAGGACTTTCCGTCCTTCAGGTTGATGTTGTACCGGGGATTGTGCTCCTTTATCATGTTGTTTTCCAGGATAAAGGCCTCGTATTCGTTGGCTGTGGTGATGTATTCAATGGATGCGGCCCTCGACACAAGAATCTGCGTCTTGATGTCCTTGCGGCCGGAAAAATAGGAGGAGAGGCGGTTCCTCAGATTCTTCGCCTTTCCCACATAAATCACGGTGCCTGCCTCGTCTTTCCAGAAGTAGACGCCGCTTGTAGAAGGAGCTTTGTGAGCCGTGTCGTGGAGTTGTTGTCGTCGTTCTTTGTTGTCCGTTTTCATGCCTGTCAAATTCAATAGAAAACTCATACCCTGTTTTGCCCTTCTTTGTCTACTGGTTCTTTTCCACCAGCCGCTTTTCTCTGTGGAAAAGACCATCATCTTGGGCGGCAGCAAGGGCTGGAGCCAGATTTCCGCCATGGACGGCATTACCTCCGGGCCCGGCAGGTTCGGGGAGCCCTCTCTGGAGCTGGCCACCGCTGAGCGCACCGTCAGCCCCTACACGCAGATGCTCTTTTCCTTTGAGGGAGAGCAGCTGCAGGACGAGGCGGGACACTTTACTGTCGCTGCCTCCAGCCTTCGTCTGGTGAAGGATGCGGCCATGGGCAAGGGTGCGGGACTTTCCAAGGGAGGAGACACGGGCTTTTCGGTGTCTGGTGCTCCCGGCTCCATCTTCTCCACCCTGGACTGGTCGGGTTCCTTTGCCATGGAATTCTGGCTTTGCCCTGCGGTGGTGGACAACGGCGAGACGGTCATCTCCTGGAAGTCCAGCCGCACTGTGGACGGCTATTCCCTGTACCAGATTTTGACCGCCTCCTTTGTGCGAAACCGCCTCCAATGGAATTTTACCAATCTCTTCGCAGGGTATTCTGAAAACAAGGGAGAAATCATCCTGTCGGGGACAAAGAGCATCATTCCTGGAAAATGGTCGCACCACATCCTCTCCTACGACGAGGAGACTGGGCTTTTGGAGTATAGGGTGAACGGGCTGGTGGAGGATCTGAGGTACATCACCATTTCCGGTAGGGAGCGTGGTAGTATCTATCCCCTGATGCTGGGAAATCCCGCCCCCTTGGAGATTTGTCCGTCATACGCAGGAAAGATTGATGATTTTCGGGTTTTGCGGTGCTCAGTCTCTTCCACAGATGAATTCTTCTATCAGAACAAGGACAATTATCAGACAGGCTGGACTGCCGTCCGGTACACGCCGGAGGGAGGAAGCTTTGTCAGCGAGCCGCTGGAGGTTCCTGTCGGAAGCCAGCTGATTTGTCTGGACGCACAGACCATCACGCCGGAGGAAACCGGAGTGGAATTCTTTGTGCGTGCCGGAGACAATTTCTACGAGTGGAATCAGAACAGCCCAGACTGGATTCCCGCCCGTCCGGGGCAGCCCATTACCGGGGTGGAGGGGAGATTTTTTCAGGTGCTGGTGCGTATGTATCCCGACGGTGCGGGAATCAGCACTCCGTCTGTAACCTCGATTTCCCTTCTGTACAATGAGCAGGAGCCGCCGCTGCCGCCCTTCTACGTAAAGGCCACGGCAGGCAATGGATTTGTTGACTTGACCTGGTCCCACACCATCGACAAATCCACCAACTACTATGTGTATTACGGTGAGCGGCCCGGCGAGTACCTGGGGAGGATTGCCCCGGAGGGTAACTCTCCGGTAAAGGTGGGAATTCAGAATTCCACCAGGCTCACCGGGCTGAAAAACGGCAGAATCTACTATTTTGCTGTGGCCTCCGAGTACAACGGGCAGATTGGGCCCTTGTCACAGGAGGTCTACGCCCGGCCAACCTTGCAGCAGATGCATTGAGCTGCTGTCAAAGATGTGCAGGATTCAACTGACGGCGGCAGTTTTAGAGGTTTCCCAATGAAGAAAGGCCCGGAGGTGTCCACCTTCGGGCCTTGTCGTTTTACAGCCGGATGATGCGGGCCTGGGTCAGCACCTCGTTACCGTCCGCCGTAATCAGGATGTCGTTTTCCAGGCGGCAGCCGCCGATGGCCGGATCGTAGAGGCCCGGCTCCAGCGTTACCACCATTCCCGGCAGGAAGACTGCGGTGTCTGGCTGGGTAGCCCTGACGGTGGGCCACTCGTGGGCCTCCAGTCCATAGCCGTGGCCCAGGGAATGGGGCATGGTCCTGCCAGAGGCGGAAAAGATGTCGTCCACCCTGCGTGCCGCCTCCTTTACGGGAAGGCCCGGCCAGTACAGCCTTAGAGCTGCATTGTAGGCCGCCTGCACCAGCTCTAGCTGCTCCTCCTGCTCTGCGGTCAGTGGTCCCTTGGCAAAGGTGAGGGTAACGTCGCTGGTGTATCCTTCCACTACCACTCCAAAGTCCAGGATGGACAGCCCCTGGGCAGGAAAGGTCCCTGCGGTGTAGGGCGGAAAGCAGTGGATGCCAAAGCTACGGTGGGGTCCGGCAGCCAGGGTGTCGAATCCGGTTCCCTCGCAACCGGCGGCCCGGCATTCCCGCTCGATAAGCAGGGCGGCGTCCATTTCCGTGGTGATGGAGCCCTTGCGGACTCCTTCCTCCAGTAGTAGGATGAGGCGATCGGTGATGGCCGCCGCCCGCTTGATGCAGCTGATTTCGTAGTCGTCCTTGATGGAACGCATGTTTACCGCATCCTGGTGCACTCCATCCTCACGGCAGAGCAGTTGGATGCGGTGCCCTGGCTTGGTGGTGGCAAGCTCCCTGTCCAGGGTCTGTTGGTAGGTGGCGTAGGAGGGGTAGGGCAGCGATGGTGGAAGCTCGACGGCAGAATTGCCGCCCAAATCCAGCTGGCTGAGAATTCGGGCCAGGGCGGTGGGAGCGGAGCGGCCAAAGTCGGTGTAGGGGAGAATCCTGTCCGCCGTCGCCATTTGTTGCGCCAGGTTTGCATCCCAGGCAATCAGCACAGACTCCCCCGTGGCGGTAATCAGCAGCAGTGAGTCGCCCGGCTGCCCGGTAAAGTAGCGGATGGCCGGGTCTCGCCGTCCCTCCGTGTCCTCGAAGAGGGCCAGGTCAATTCTTTTGTCCCGTAGAATCTGTGCGAATGTAGCCTGACGGCGGTGGTAAAAATCTGCCGGGCTCCAGTTGTTGTGGGAGCCTGCTTCCTGGACGGTTACAGCCTGTAGAAAATCCTTTTTCTTGTCGTTCATTGTTTTCTCCTGAGTTTGTTGATGATGACTTGCAGCAGGGGATCCCTGGTAATAATCAGCAGGAGCGTTCCCGCCGCAAAGAAGAGCAGGGCGGAGAGAGCCAGTGGCACTCCTTCCTGCAAAATCCTGTTGCCAAAGGTAAACAGGGTAAAGATTTTTTCTTCCAGCAGCACAAGTGGGATGGCTGCGGCGAGAGAAAGCACTACCATCCTGAAGGCATACCCAATCATCCCTCGTACCACCGAGCCCATGGAAAACCGTCGTGTCCGGGCCAGAAAGACCAGCAGGAAGACGGTGTTGGCCAGGCTCGCCACTGTCAGCGCCAGAGCGATGCCACCCCCCTTCATGGGAGAGACCAGCAGCAGGGCGAGGAGGATGTTTACGGTAAAGCCTAGGATTCCTGCAGTGGCGGGAGACTTGGTGTTGCCCTGGGCATAGAAGGCCGGGGAGATGATGCGGTTGACGGCGATGAAGAACAGCCCGGCGATGTGGAAGGTAAAGGCTTCCAGCGTGAGGCGAACCGATTCCTGGTCAAAGCTCCGGGACTTGTACACCAGTGCGATGAGGTGCTCCCCGGTGATGAGGGAAAAGAAGGTGATGGGAATGGTAATGAGGGCAATAATCTTTACCGACTGGGTAAGCATTTCTGCAAAGTCGTTCCATTTCTGCTGCCGTGCCAGGCCCGTCATGTCCGGTAGGATGACAGTGCCGATGGAAACAGCGAAGATGCCCAGAATCAGCTCCTGCAGCCGCAGGGAGTACTGGAGGCTGGAGACCACGCCGGTTCCCGCTCGCCCGGCCAGGGAGGTGGAAACCACGTCGTTCAGCTGGTAGGCCGCCATGCCGATGATGGTTGGTCCAATCAAGGCAACCACCTTCTTTGTGCCTGGATTTGAAAATGCTTTTTTGAGGGAGGTGAGGGAAATCCTCCAGCCACCTTTTAGCACGAAGGGCAGCTGGAAGATTGCCTGCCCTGTTCCGCCCGCCAGCACACCGACGGCCATGGCACGGGCTGGATTTTCGGCGAGTGGGGAGAGGAGGTAGGTGGCGGCGATGACGATGATGTTAAACAGGATGGGGGTAAAGCCCGATGGTGCGAAGACCTTCAGTCCGTTGAGGATGCCCTGGAAGAAGGCCGCCACGGAAATCACCAGCAGGTAGGGGAACATGATCCTGGTCAGCAGGGTGGTTTCCTCCAGCACCGTAGGATCACCCTCCTTGTAGAACAGGGGGACGATTGCCGGAGCGAGAAAGATTCCCAGCACCACCACGGCCGTCGTCAGGAATGTTACCAGCGTGCAGGTGGCGTTGACGAATTCCTGGGTATTCTGCCGTCCCTCTGGAGTGTCGGCGGACTCAAGGTAGGTTTTGAAGGTGGGGATAAAGGCCACCGAAATGCTGTTTTCGGCAAAGAGCCGTCGGAATAGGTTGGGAATCATAAAGGCAATGCCGAAGGCGTCTGCCAGATAGGAGGTTCCCAAAAAGGCAGCCTTGGTGGCCTCTCGCACCAGCCCCAGCACACGGGAAACCAGTGTCAGCAGGGAAAGCTGCATTCCCGCCGCCAGCAGGGATTTCTTCTTCATGGGGGCAGTATAGCATGGGGAGCTGTATTGTAAAAGGGCTTAAACTCCCTGTCAAAGGGCTTAAACCCTTTGACAGGGAAATTGTAGATTTGCTGCAAGACACTAGACAAGACGCAGGAAATGCACGAGAATAAAATGAAGGGATTTTGTCCGGCGGGAGCGAGGAAAATGTATCAGGAACTGAAGGCAGGCAGCTATTTTTTGAATAATTCTACAAAAAGCCCCTTGACAGGTAAATTTGTCCCGGTTCAATCCTTGAAGACGGAAGACGGAAGACGGAAGACGGAAGACGGAAGACAGCGTAGGGATTCTTTCCGGCACAATAGATTTTTCTGGGGCACGGCGGCCGACGGGGAATCCCTTTAGCAGGGGATTTCCCGTCGGCCGTCTTCCATTTGAATATTCCTGCCATGGTGTGTGCCACAGGCAGGCTTTCATCCATGGGAAATTGTTCCTGTGGCATTTTTCTGTATGTCCTCCGCTTGGGGGAATGGATTGGGAGGTTTGTGATGTTGAGAGATGGGATGCATGAGGAACTGGAGATAGAAGGTATGGTGCGGGTGTCGGGGGGCATTGTTGCCGTGGCGACTAAAGGCAGCGAGATTTTTACCGGCGAGAGGGTGGAAATCCGCCCCTTTTACATGGGCAAGTATCCGGTGACACAGAAGGAATTTCTGAAGGTGGTGGGTAGACGCATCCGTGTGCCGCCTGCCGGACAATACGGCTCCGGAGTGAGCCACCCGATGCATTTGGTGTCTTGGTATGACGCGCTGGTGTACTGCAACCTGCGGAGTGTGGCCGAGGGGCTGGAGCCGGTGTACTCCGTAAATGGCAGCAGTGATGTGGACAGCTGGGGGGTTATACCTTCCAGCAGTGACGAGGCATGGAATGCCGCAATCATGTCGGAGACCGCCATAGGATACCGTCTTCCCACCGAGGCTGAGTGGGAGTATGCCGCCCGAGGAGGTGCGCGAGAGGGGATAGTGGCCGCCGGCTGGGATTGCAGGTATGCCGGGAGCGACAGACTGGAGGGCGTGGGCTGGTACTGGCAGAACAGTGAGGGCAGGAGCCAGCCGGTAGGGGGAAAGGGCCCCAATTCCCTTGGACTCTTCGACATGAGCGGAAATGTATGGGAATGGTGCTGGTCCTACTATCCGGGTTATCCGGGCAATCGGCGTTGCCGGGGAGGCTCGTGGAATTCGGAATCGGGCGACTGCACCGTTACTGCCCGCAAGTATGTCTATGCCTATGACCGCTATGGTGATGCCGGCTTTCGGGTATGCAGGAATTTTGCGCTGCCGAGCACAAACCCGCCAAGTCCACTGCAAGGACAGAGTAAGAGAAAGACGTATACCGGAATTTCACCCCGCTAAGAACAAGTCCGCCTGCTATTGCGGGAGCGTGCCACAGCATAGTGCGGGAGCGTGCCACAGCATAGTGCGGGAGCGACCCACAGCATAGTGCGGGAGCGACCCACAGCATAATGCGGGAGCGACCCACAGCATAATGCGGGAGTGCGTCACAGCA
>CALEFI010000056.1 GCA_937876905.1 uncultured Treponema sp. | reverse complement strand
TCTGACTTCTGACTTCTGACTTCTGACTTCTGACTTCTGACTTCTGACTTCTGACTTCTGACTTCTGACTTCTGACTTCTGACTTCTGACAGGGATTGTACCGGGACAATTTTACCTGTCAAGTGGTTTTTTGTAGAATTATTCGAAAAATAGCTGCCTGCCTTCAGTTCCAGATACATTTTCCCCACTCCAACTTTCCCTCCCGGCTTCCGCCGGACAAAATCATTTCGTTCTATCTATTTTCGTGCATTTCCTGCGTCTTGTCTAGTGTCTTGCAGCAGACCCTCTCGGAAAACCTGACGGTTCTCCTGGGCGGTTTGGGGTTGGGTTGCCTCTCGCTCCGAAAGCCACGCTGGAATTGCATGGCACCTCCCGGCCCCTCATCACCGTCATTCCAATGGGAAGCGAGGGGCTCGTTCCTCCCGCAGCCTAGGAGCTACAGCTCTCGCACTCCTCCACCTCAAGGGACTTGGACCGTACATAATAAATGGTCTTCACCCCGCTATCCCAAGCCAGCAGGTACAGGTCCAGCACCTGCCGCATGGTGAACTCGTTGGTAATGTACAGGTTCATGCTCTGGGCCTGGTCGATGTGCCGCTGGCGGACTCCGCAGGAGCGGACGGACCAGCTTTGGTCAATCTCGTGGGCGCTCTTGTAGTACCACCAGGTGTCCGGGGACAGGTCGGGGGCGGTGCGGGTGAGCATGTAGCCCTTCTTCTCCTCCAGGAACCACCGCTTCATCACCGGGTCGATTCCCGGCGTGGTGCCGGAGATGATGCTGGTGGAGGAGGTGGGCGCGATGGCCAGCAGGTAGCTGTTCCGCATCCCCTGGTCATGCCCCTTCTTGGCCAGCTCCTTCCACTCCGGGGAGTTGTAGTTGCGCTTGGCAAAGTATACCCCGGTGTCCCAGTCGGAGCCGGCAAAATGACGGTAGCTGCCCTTCTCCGCAGCGAGGTCCGAGCTGGCCTCTATTGCAGCGAAGTTGATGGCCTCGAAGACCTCGTCGGCAAAGTCCAGGTGCTCCTGGCTCTCCCACTTGATGTGGCTCTTGGCCAGAAGGTGATGCCAGCCGCTGGCACCAAGCCCTATTGCACGGTATGACTTGCTCATCAGCTCGGCGTAGGGCAGGGGGAAGAAGTTCAGGTCGATTACATTGTCCAGTGCACGGATGGCAGTCTTCACCACTGATGACAGGTAGCCCTTGTCCCTGACAGGAATATGTCCAAGGCTCAGGGATGCAAGGTTGCACACCACAAAGTCTCCCGGCCTAGTCTTGGTCACAACCACCGTCTCCCCGTCCTCCGTCTCCACTGTGGTGGAGATGTGGTCAACCGCACTCATGTTCTGGGCAATTTCGGTGCAGAGGTTGGAGCAATATATCATGCCGGCGTGAGGGTTGGGATTGGCACGGTTCACCGTGTCCCGGTTGAAGGCGAAGGGTGTCCCCGTCTCCACGGCTGACTTGAGGATAAGGCGCATCAGGTCCTTCAGCAGGACGGAGCGCTTGGCAATGCGGTTGTCGTGGACGCACTCAAGGTAGCGCCGCTCCCACTCCTCGCCCCAGAAGTCCTCCAGATGATAGCCCTTGGTGTTGAAGATTTCGTGGGGGCACATGAGGTACCAGTCCTGGTTCAAATCCTCCTTGGCCATCCTCCAGAAGAGGTCGGGATAGCAGATGCCGGGGAACACGTCGTGGGCCTTCATGCGGTCGTCGCCGTTGTTGGTGCGCAATGCCAGGAAGTCCAGCAGGTCCTTGTGCCACACGTCAAGGTAGACCGCCACGGCACCGGTGCGGACTCCCAGCTGGTCCACCGCCACGGCAGTGTCGTTCACCAGGCGAATCCAGCGTATGATGCCACCCGCAGCCCCCTCAAAACCACGGATGGAGGAGCCGGTGGAGCGAACCTTGCCGAAATACAGACCCATGCCGCCGCCGAACTTGGACACCTTGGCAAAGCTGTCGATGGAGCGGTAGATACCATCGAGGCTGTCGGGAACCACATCGATAAAGCAGGAGGAGAGCTGGTGGTAGGGCTTGCGGGCATTGGCCAGGGTGGGGGTGGCCATGGTCACCTCCATCTTGGAAAGCATGTCGTAGAAGCGGCGCACCCAGCCCATGCGGTCGTTCTGCTCCTTCATGGCAAGGTGAAGGGAAATGCCCAGGAACATCTCCTGGGGTGTCTCCATGGGGATGTGCTTGCGGGTTCGGATAACGTACCGCTTCAGCAGCAGATCGAGGGAGGAGAAGGTCAGAAGGTGGTCGCGCTCGCTCTGGATGAAGGACTCCGCCTCCATAATCTCCGCCTTGGAGTAGGAGTGGAGGATGTAGTCGCCGTACAAGCCCTCCTCCACCAAGTACTCCATCTTCTCGTAGAAGCTGTTGATGCCCAGCTGGGCCATGTCCTGACGCAGCTTTTCCTGGAAGGAATGGTTCAGCAGTCTCCCTGCGATGAACTCCCACTTGGGGGCCTCCGGGCTCACCAGTTCAGAGGCGGCACGCACCAGGGCGGAAAGCTGGTCGGAGCGCCCCATGCTCTCCTTGGAGAAGGAGATGAACTTGGCCTTCAGAATGTGGAGGGCGTAGACATCCTCCTGGTAGGTCTTCTGGATGGAGGCCAGCACCCTCTCAAGGCCGCCGTCCCCTCCATCGCTGTCAGAGTGGATGTGACAGATGAGCTCACGCCGTGCCGCACGGTACTCGTACCGCTTCTGGCGGAACAGGATGTAGCGCTTGCCCTCCTCGAAGAAGCCAGACTCCATGAGGCTCTGCTCCACCAGGTCCTGAATCCTCTCCACGGACTTGACGGGCTCATTCTCCAGCTTGTTCTCCACTAGGGAAAGGAGAGACTCAAGTGTCTGGCGGGAAACCTCCCGGCCTGTGCTGCCAAATGCCTTGGCGATGGCGTTTATAATCTTCTGTCCGTTGTAGGACTCGGTGATTCCTGTGCGTTTGATGATTTCCATGACATACTAGATTACCGAAAAGTCCCCGATTCTTCAAGATTGCGATACAAAATCAAAACATTTTTTAGTTTGTTGGAATTACAACAGAATTGTGACGAATGATGGCTTATCATGGAAGCCGTGGAGGACTCACAGAGTGAAGCCCCGCTCACAGAACCTGGTTCTGGCCAAACACAACCAACACAAGGAGGATAACATGTTTTGTTATCAGTGCGAGCAGACCGCCGGCGGAAAGAGCTGTGCAGGAAGCGTGGGAGTTTGCGGAAAGAAGGAAGAGTCCGCCAACTTGCAGGACAAGATTACCGGAGCATTGGTGAACCTGTCACGGGTCGCCCTCAAGAAGCCCGATGCCGTCACCGAAAAGACTGACTGGCTGATGCTGGAGGGACTGTTCACCACTGTCACCAACGTCAGCTTCAACCCAGAGACCGAAAGGGCCCTCATCGAAAGGATTCATCAGGAAACCCTCCGCCTTGCCGACGGCTGCCAGTGCGGCACGGCTCCCGACTACGACCTGGAGGCCATGTGGCACGGTGACAACGAGGACATCAAGTCCCTGAAGTCACTGATTCTCTTCGGACTGCGGGGCATGGCCGCCTACGGCTACCACGCCGCCGTGCTGGGCTACACCGACAAGCGGGTTGCCCAGTGCTTCTACGAGGCATTGGTGGCCATGGCGGACAAGAACACCATGGAGGACCTTCTGCCCATGTGCATGAAGGTGGGCGAGATTAACTTCATCTGCATGGAGCTCTTGGACAGGGCCAACTGCGAGACCTACGGCACCCCCGTCCCCACCGAGGTGAGCCTCACCGTGGAGAAGGGCCCCTTCATCGTCATCAGCGGCCACGACCTCTACGACCTGAAAAAGCTCCTGGAGCAGACCGAGGGCAAGGGCGTGAACGTCTACACCCACGGCGAGATGCTGCCCGGCCACGGCTACCCTGAGCTGAAGAAGTACCCCCACCTGAAGGGCAACTTCGGCACCGCCTGGCAGAACCAGCAGAAGGAGTTCGACAACATCCCCGCCCCCGTGCTGTTCACCACCAACTGCATCATGCCCACCCGTCCCAGCTACCACGACCGCATCTTCACCACCGAGGTTGTCTCCTATCCCGGTCTGGTGCATATCGGCCAGGACAAGGACTTCACACCCGTCATCAACAAGGCGCTGGAGCTGGGCGGCTACAAGGAGATTAGTTTTATGATTTCTGGCGAGGGTGCCTACTCGCGGCTGAAATACGAAAGCGGTGTGCATAGAGTGCAAAGAGTTCCGGAGACCGAGGCTCAAGGGCGCATACACACCTCGACAGTGACGGTAGCAGTCTTGCCGGAAGCCGAGGACGTTGAAATTGAAATTAACCCGGCGGACTTGCAAATTGACACCTTCCGCGCGAGCGGTGCTGGC
>CALEFI010000055.1 GCA_937876905.1 uncultured Treponema sp. | reverse complement strand
GCTGGTTCCGGCGTAGAGTGCCGTGTCCACTTCGGAGTAGGTGAGGCTGTAGACTTCTCCCAAGCCGGAGACGGAGCCAAGGCTGGACGGACTGGAAGCCGATGATGTACCGGTGATGGTTCCTCCGCTTGCAGTGTAGGTATCGGTGCCTCCCTTTGTCTTTACCATGACGGCTGAGGTGATGGAGCCTTCTTGAGTTGGACTTGTTACGCCGGAAATCTTGTAGAATTTACTATCTCTAGCTTTTAGGTAAGCTGTTTCCCATCCATCGCAAAAGATGGTTTCGACGGTGCCGACAGTCGATGTGGGAACGAGCTGCCAGGTGCCGCTGTCCTTCCCCAGAAAATACAACTCCCTATCCTTGTTCAGTGCGTACAGACCACTTGTGTCGGCGGCCAGCTTGATGATGAGGCCGCCGGGCTTGCTGGTCTTGCCCCACCCACGGACGGCACTCTCGTCCTTGGCGTAGATGTTGCCGTCGCTGGCGTAGACCTTGGAGTTGAATTTCACCACGGAATTTACTGTGCCGGTGATGACGGCATCCTCCAACTCCGTCTCCAGCTCAATCTCCTCGAATATGGTGAGCCCGTCCTTGCACGAAAGGAAGGGGATGGAGAGCAGAATGGACAGCAGCAGGTGGACAATGTGCCTTGCCTTCATTTTCTCCTCCTAGAAGTGGTAGCGGACGCTGATGCCCGCATCCATAATCACGCCGAAATAGGATGAGTTCTTTGTCCACTGTGGCATTAGATTCCATCCGGTGGTGAGGCCCACAGACCAGCTTGGCGAGTGGCGGTAGAAAAAGCCTATCTCAGGCTTGATGATGAGGCCAAAGTACATGTCGCCGACATAGCTTTCAAAGGCGCCACCAATGCCCAGCATGATGGGAACCTCAAACTTGTGGAAGGAAAACTGGTACATCACTCGTGCCATCAGGGGAATGCAGGTGAGGGTATTCTCCCCGATGGTGGGCATGTAGGCAAAGCTGGCGTCGCCACCCACCGCAAGGCTGCCGGTAAGGAAGTGCATATATCCAAGGGTTCCTGAGCCGCCGACCTTTAGCTGGGGAATTGCGGGACGCAGGGGGATGTCCACCATCAGGCCGATTTTTATGAACTGGTCTCCCTTTTGGTTCATCTTGTAGACGAATTCCTCGTCCTCTGTGTAATAGTCTCCGGCCGAATCCTCCGGAGGAAGATTGTCCTCTGGCTCCGGGGTTTCCACATCCTCTGGCGGAGGTGGATCGTCTGCAATATCTTGTTGAGGATTTTCCTCTTGAAGCTCAACATTTCCTGTGCCGGGAATCGCTTCCGTTGCCTCTTGGGAAAAGAAAATGCCTCCACTTAAAAATAGAAGGCACAACGATATGGAAAAAACTCTCATAAAACCTCACCTAGCAAAAAAAGTGATTATCCGATATAGTTCGACTATACTGCATTTCGGTATTTAGGGGAAGTGTTCCCAAGAATACCTCCGCTGGGTGCTGGCGAGTTGTCTCTTTGTTGGGACAGGGGCCGCACCATACAAAAGGAAACAATGGGAAGGGACTATCCGTTACAGGTTGTCCGAAAGAGGATTCAGAATGAAGGCAGAAATTATCGATGGATTTTCCATTGCGCAGCAAGTGCGTCGCAAAGCGGCGGAGGAGGTTGCGGCATTGGCAAAAAGAGGAATTGTTCCCTGTTTGGCAGTGGTGCTGGTGGGGGACAATCCTGCCAGTGTGTCCTATGTTACTGCTAAAGAGCGGGCCTTGGAGGAGGCCGGCATGGTGGGAAGGGACATCCGCCTGCCGGAGGACACCAGCGAGTCTGATGTGCTGGACTTGATTGGGGACTTGAATCAGGATGCGGGCGTTCATGGAATTTTGGTGCAGCTTCCCCTTCCAAAACACATCGACGAGGACAAGGTGATTATGGCCATTAGGCCGGAAAAGGATGTGGACGGCTTCCACCCGGTGAATATGGGCAACATGCTGATTGGCCGCAGTTCCTACCTGCCCTGTACGCCCCACGGTGTGTTGGTGCTGCTCAAGATAATGGGAATCCCCACTGCCGGAAGGCACGCTGTGGTTGTGGGCCGCTCCAACATCGTGGGAAAGCCCCTGTCCGTGCTTTTGGCCCGTCGGGACTGCAACGCCACCGTTACCCTGTGCCACACCGGCACCAAGGACCTGGCCTCATTTACCCGCCAGGCTGACATTCTGATTGCGGCGGCCGGCTCTCCTGGTATGGTCAAGGCCGACATGGTGAAGGAAGGGGCTGTGGTGATTGATGTGGGGGTGAACCGCATTCCCGACTCCACCAAGAAGAGTGGCTTCCGGCTCTGTGGTGACGTTGACTTTGATGCGGTGAAGGAGGTGGCGTCCTACATCACGCCGGTTCCACGGGGGGTTGGCCCCATGACCATCGCCATGCTGATGATGAACACCGTGGAGGCCGCAAGGACTTCCTTGGAAGGAAACGGTAGCTTTTCATGGTAGACATCCAGAGCGAGGCCGACCACCGGGACGTTCCCCTGCAGAAGGTGGGCATCAAGGGGCTTGAGTATCCCATCAAGGTGCTGGACAAGGCCACCAAGACCCAGACGACAAGCGCTGTGGTGGATTTGTTCGTGAACCTGCCCCATCACTTCAAGGGTACGCACATGAGCCGCTTCATCGAGATTTTCCACAAGTACCATGCCGACCTTTCCATGCGGCAGTTCTTGGCTCTGCTGGAGGAAATCCGGCAGCGGCTGGAGGCAGAGCGGGCCTTTGGAACCATCAGATTTCCCTTCTTTGTGGAAAAGGCAGCCCCGGTCTCCGGCCAGAGGGGGATGATGGCATACCGCTGCACCTACGAGGGGCTGGTGAGTTTGAAGGGGGAAAGCCATTTCCTTGTATCGGTTGAGGTTCCTGTCACCACACTGTGTCCCTGTTCCAAGGCCATCAGCCAGTACGGAGCCCACAACCAGCGGGGAAAGGTGGTGGTGAAGCTGGAGAGTAGCGGCTTTTTCTGGATAGAGGACGTGATTGCGCTGGTGGAAGGTGCCGCATCGTGCGGCCTGTACTCCGTGCTGAAGCGCTCCGACGAGAAGTTCGTGACAGAGACCGCCTACGAGAATCCACGGTTTGTGGAGGACGTGGTGCGAGAGGTTTACCTTGCGCTGCAAGGCTTTAAGGGAGCTGGCGGGGATTTGCACCAGGACGGGGGCGGATTCCGCTGGTTCAGCGTGGAGGCGGAGAACTTCGAGAGCATCCACAACCACAATGCCTACGCCTATGCCGAATTTGGCGGGGGAGGTAAAACCCCTAGTTAGAGGCGGGGGTTTTATCTCCTGGGAAACCGCTGTCTCTCCTGAGATGGAATTTTTAGGAAAGCGGTCTGTCGGTGCTACCTGGTTCTATCATACACACCTTTGCTGTAATTACCTGTTGCCTTGCGGTCTTTGCCACGCCGCCCCCTCTGATTACCCAGGGATTGCCTTAATCAGTGTTTCCCTAAAACAACAATTTCTGGTGAGCAGACAACGGATTTCACTATGAGGTAGACGGAACACGGCGTTATCCGTATAATCACAATACCACCGAGAGTTTTGCAGCGGATTCTTAAGATTCTGACGTTTGTTTTTAAAAATGGGGAATACTACATGATATTTGAAGTGCGTCCTAATGCAAAAAGAAAGAGAACCTTATTATTTGGACAAGTCCTTTGTGGCTTGATGATTCTAGGGATACTGTGGCTTCTGAACTGGGAGCTTATGTCCGATTATTTCAAAGGTGACCAGGGTGCATACTGGCTTTTCGTTGGGTTTCTGCTCTTGTTTATCCTGATGTTCCTTTTATTTTTCTACATGAGAAGGCACCCGCGTATTTGTGTAAATGAACAGGATGTTACATTCTATCCCCTGTTCCGCCCAGCAAAACGGGTGGCTTGGTCAGAAATCAAAAGGAAGGCTGAGAATTATCGTGCCTATGGGCCGGCAGATGTTGCAGGAGCAGTAACAATAATAGGAGGTATCATTGGGCATGCAATTGCTCTTGCAATAGCCAGTGGTATCGACCCCACTGCCCCATCGGATCCCAATTCCCGTAAGTACACATATTACCAGGGCGACAAAAAACTGATTGTTATCCTTTCCAAAGCAATGGAAAACGCAGACCAGTTTGATGAATTGCTGCAGAGGTATTTAGCAGGAAAAACGATAAATGCAGGCTTAGAGAACGGGCTGCCAGAAATAACCAGCGATAAGAAAAGAAAGGGCCAACTTATTTTTGTTAGGGCATTTATGGCGCTCTTTGCGTTGGCTATTATTGCATTTGCAATTCGTTCCAAAGCATTCAATACATTGCATTCGAGCGCAAGGAGCTCAGGAGCCACATCATCGGCAGAAACAGAACAGGGACTTATACGCAATGGCATTGATTACTCTGCTCAGGGAGTTACCTTTACCATTTCTTCCGAATGGACGCAGATAGACGGTACAGATCTATTCACCACTGGAAAAGAAGCCTACGGTTTGAATGGAATTTCTGCTTTAGGCTCCTATATGCCGCAGACCTTTTATCAGAATCTGGTTGAGTATTACAAAACCAGCAATCAATTTACCAACCTGGAAGTTTCGGAAGAATTGTCCTCCTGGATTTCTGCTGACGGTGTAGTCTGTCAAATTGCTGATTTGACAGGGTATAAGGAATCTTTAATTTATTGTACAAAGCTGGTGATTGTACCCCAGAAAAATATGGTGCTGACATTCTGCGGTTATGCCAACAAGAATACACGTGAGCCGAGCACCGTGTGGCGTTCGCTAAATAATCTGTGTGATAGTCTGACCTTTGAAATGGGAAATCAAGACTATATTAGCGGAAACACATTCCTGTGCGGCGACGGCTCTCAGGTATGTCTCCAAGATGATGGCAGCTATCGCTACTATCAGTCAGAAGATGACCACGAAAATCAATATTATGAAGGTATCTATGAAGTGTACTATGGTCAGGCTGCTGTGGACAAAGTGGTGTCCATGACGGAGTATGGCTTGACCGCAGAGAAACTGGATCAACTGCTGTCTACTAACATGAATGGCTATGTTCCCGGAGGTAGTACATCCTTGGATTATTTATATTCTAAGGGAGTGATTAAGGATACTCGAGAGCGGTACACGGTATGTCTGGATACCTTCTATGCAGTTATTCTCCATAATCAGCGATTGGTTCATTCCCCCGAAAATGAGAGAGAGGGTGGCAACAGCACCCTCTATATAGGCTTCTATCTCCCAGAACTGGAGATGGCGGACTTGACAAATTGCAACGCCCTCTCCAATACGCAGTGGACATTTCAGCGTTAAACAGACTGATTGAAGCAATGCTTATTGGGTAATTGGAAAAAGCAGCTAAAAGCACAACAAGCGGAACGATTAAGTTTAATATCATACGATTTGGCGGAAATCATCATGTCGTTTTTCAGCCATTTTAAGAAAACAGCCTGAGTCCGCTTCGCGATTCCAGCCGCCTATGCCGAATGGAGGGCGGAAGCAGAATTCTAAGGGAAGCGGAGGATTGTGTCCGGGTAGTCAAAAACGGCGGGATTTTTGTGGGTTTAAATGAAAAATGGGGAAGGTCTTGGAACCTTCCCCATTTTTATTGCTAGTCCGGACTTTTACACCACATCCATGCGGGGCACGTCGGCGGAATAGTCCACGCCCTCCACGTCAAAGCCATTGGTGGCCATAAAGTCGTGGCGGTAGCCCTCCATGTCGCCCAGCTGGGCCAGGTTGTCCTGGGTCACCTGAGCCATGCGGCGGTCCACCTCGGCCTGCACCTCCGGGTCCAGCTCCCAGTCGTCAATGCGGATGAGGTGGGCCTCGTCCACGGGAACCGCACCGCCGGTGTAAAGCCGCTCGGCAAAGAGGCGCTCCATCTGCTCAATGCAGCCCTCGTGGGTTCCCCGCTCCTTCATCACCTTGAACAGGATGGAAAGGTAGAGCGGGATGATGGGGATGACAGCACTGGAGCGGGTTACCAGTCCCTTGTTTACGGAGACAAATGCCTGCCCCTTCACCTTTTCGCCCAGCAGGGCGTGCAAGTCCAGGGCAGTCTTTTCCAGATGCTTCTTTGCCCCACCAATGGTGCCGTCACGGTAGATGGCGTGGGACAGAGCGGGGCCAATGTAGGAGTAGGCCACGGTCATGCAGCCTTCTGACAACACCCCTTCCTTCAGCAGGGTCTCAATCCACAACTGCCAGTCCTCACCGCCCATCACCTTTATGGTGTCCTGTGCCTCCTCGTCAGTGGCCGGCTCGGCGCTCACTTCGGAAAGCTGGCCGGTTATCATGTCCACCGTCATGCCGCTGTAAGGCTTGCCACAGGGTTTGATTACGGACTCGTAAAATATTCCAGTCTCAGGATCCATTCGGACGGGACTTGCCAGGCTGTATACCACCAGGTCGAAGGTAATCCCCATCTTCTTGGCCTCGGCGATGACAGCCTGTCGGCACTCATTGGCAAAGGCATCCATGTTTAGGGTGACGGAGGGAATTCCTGCTGCTTTTGCCGCCTGGTCAAAGGCCAGGTTGTTGTACCAGCCGGGAGTGCCCCCCTTCTTTTCGCTGCCCTCCTTTTCGTAGGACACGCCGATGGTGGTGGCACCGTACTCAAAGGCGGCGGCAATGCGGCTGGCAAGGCCGTAACCGGTGGAGCAGCCCAGTACCAGCACCGACTTGGGGGCCGCTCCGCCCTCTGCGGCCGACTTGATGCCCCGCTCCGCCTTGCGTGCCTTGACATACTCAATCTGACGCTGTGTTTCCTTGGCACATCCGACAGGATGGGCGTTTATGCAGATATTGCTGCGAATCATAGGCTTTATGACCATATTCAGTTCCTCCTTTCTCTTGACTTTTTCAAGTCTACACTATTGTAGAATTTGTTTCCAGTAGAAATTGTCTCCACTGGGAACAAATGGCACGCCTGTACGGAGCCCGGTATGGAGAGCTCACTCCTTGAATTTCTTCATAATGACGCAGCCGTTGTGTCCGCCAAAGCCCAGCGAGTTGGAGGCAAAGCAGTTGATTTCACCTGCCACGGGCTTGTTGGGCACGTAGTCCAGGTCACAGCCGGCCTCCAAATCGGGGTTTTCCAGATTGATGGTGGGAGGATAGAAGCCCTCGTTCATGGCCTTCACACTGATGATGGCTTCAATGGCACCAGCGGCACCAACGCAGTGGCCAGTCATGCTCTTGGTGGAGGAAACCTTCATCTTGTAGGCGTGGTCTCCAAAGGCCAGCTTTACCATCTTTGTTTCGGAGGGGTCGTTGATGGGAGTGGAGGTTCCGTGGGCGTTGTAGTACTGCACCTCCTCCGGCTTTACACCGGCATCCTTCAGGGCTGCAACCATGGCGGCGGCTCCACCATCACCAGAAGGATCAGGGCTGGTAATGTGGTAGGCATCGGAGGAGGCTCCGTAGCCGGCAAACTCAGCGTAAATCTTTGCGCCACGCTTCTTTGCGTGCTCGTACTCCTCCAGAATCAGCATGGCGGATCCCTCGCCCATCACAAATCCCTCGCGAGCCTTGTCGAAGGGGCGGCTGGCCTTCTCAGGACAGTCGTTGAAGGAGCTGGCCAATGTCTGGAGGACGGCAAAGGAGGCTATTCCGAATCCCGTGATGGTGGCCTCGGTTCCACCGGCAACGCAGACATCCACACGGCCGCTGCGGACGCAATCCAGGGCCAGGCCAAGGGCGTCGGAGCCGGAGGCACAGGCAGTGGCGATGGTGGGGGCCGGTCCCTTGATGCCGTACCTCATGCAGATGTTTCCAGCGGCCTCATTGGGAATCAGCATGGGGATGGTGAGGGGAGGCACCCGCTTTCCCTCGGAGCTAAAATACTTGCCGCAGGAATCCTGCAGTACCTCGAATCCACCGATGCCATTTCCCACAAAGACGGCAGTGTTGGCTGGCTCCAAAGCACCCTCCTCCAGAAGGCCGGCATCCTTCAGGGCCTGCCCTGCGGCAACCACGGCGAACTGGGTGAAGCGGGCCATCTTGCGGGCCTCCTTCTTGTCCACGAATTCGGAGGTGTCCCAATTCTTCACCTCGGCGGCCACCTTCACATTGCTGTTTGTTGTATCAAAGAGGGTGATGTTTCCAAGGCCACTTCTTCCAGCCTTGATTCCTTCCCAGGTCTCTTCCACATTATTTCCCAAGGGAGTCACCGCTCCCAATCCGGTTACAACAACTCTTCTCATTTCATTCTCCTATAAATGAATTGACCCTCACCGACCAGCTAAAATCGGCAAGGGCCTACAGATTTAAGCTCCCATACCACCGTCAACACCCAGAACCTGGGCCGTGATATAGGATGACATGTCGGAGGCCAGGAAGAGGGCGGCATCTGCCACATCCTGTACTGTTCCTGCCCGCTTCAAAGGCACTGAATCAAGCCATGCCTTGCGGGCCTCCTCGTTCACTGCCTGTGTCATTTCCGTGTCGATGAAACCGGGGGCAATGGCATTGACTCGCACACCCCGGCTGCCACACTCCTTGGCAAGGCTCTTGGTGAGCCCGATAAGCCCTGCCTTGCTGGCCGCATAGTTTACCTGGCCCCCCTGTCCATGTAGTCCAACAATGCTGGCCATGTTGATGATGGACCCCTTCCGCTTGCGGATCATGTCGGAGGAGATAATCTGGCTCACCACAAAGGCACCGGTCAGGTTGACCGCCAGAACACTGCTCCAGTCGTCCATGGACATACGGAAGGAGAGACCATCACGGGTGATTCCGGCATTGTTCACCAGAATGTCGAATCCACCGGAGGAGGTTACAGCCTCCTTTACCACGGTGGAAAGTGCCTGGGCATCAGAGGCATCAGCATGAATTTCGTGGAAGGACAGGCCCCTTTCCGCAGCGTAGGCGGACAAGTCCTGCTGCACGGCGGAGGGCTTGGAGCACAAGCCCCAGACCTCAGCCCCCTCCTCCAAAAAGCGGCGGGCAATTTCCTTTCCGATTCCGCGGGAGGAACCAGTAATCAAGGCTTTCTTTCCTTGTAGCAACATAATCTACTCCTTATAAATCAGAGATTTGCAATATGCTCGGCAGTATTCACCGGCTGGGGCGAGACAAGGGAGGCGAATTCGGTATCCTTCCACAGGCCGCAGAGCACCTTTCCGGGCCCCGGCTCCAGGATGCCCCACTCCTCTCCAGCAGCCTGCCCATCCTGAATCAGCTTGCCCAGAACAGCCTCCTCGTCGGTCCACAGCACGGGATTGGTGAGATGGAGGATGGCATTTTTCTTGATTTCGGCACCACTGGTTACGGCCTTTCCGGTGACATTGGACAGGAAGATGGTCTTGGGGTCATTGAAGGTGATGTCAGCCAGCACCTTCTGCAGCTTTTCTTCTTCCACCGGCTTATCGGCATACTTGCGCACCGAATACCGGGCCTTTACCAGTTCATAAAAATCCATTTTCGTCGCGTCCTTTCAGCGATTCTTCTGCATATTGTAAAAATCCAGATAGCTCTGCAGGATGACCTGTGCCGCCACAGCATCCACTCTGGCTCGCTGCTTGTCCCGCTTTTTGCCCGCATCGCTGAGGATGCGGTTTGCAGTGACCGAGCTTCCCCGTTCATCCCAGAGCACCACCTCCAGCCCGGATTTCTCCTGCAGCTGGGCGGCAAACTCCCGGCACTCCAGCGCCTTGGGCCCTTCGGGGCCGTTCATATTTAGGGCCAGTCCCACCACGATCCGTCCGGGCTTTTCGGCAGCAATTTCCTTGCAAATGGCCTCCAGCAGACGCTCCCGGTTGTGCTCGGCAATGGTGATGGATCGACCGGCCAAAAAGCCGCTGAGATCGGACACGCACACGCCGGTGCGTGCCTTTCCCAGATCAATGCCCATGATCTTCATCGGCTTACTCCAGCATCAGGTTGTTGAAGTGGTGCAGACGGTCGCCCTCAGAGGTGTTGACACGTCCAACCAACAGCCACCGCTGGTTGCGGTGATCGTAAATGATCTCCTTCAGCAGATGGAAGCCCATGATCTTACCAGTGCTGGACACATGGGTACGCGGGCCGGTACAGGGCTGATCGTTGCCGCCGATGCGGATGGTGCGGTCATCCACATATTCCACCGGCAGATCAGCGGCAATATCGGCCTGCACCTTTGCTTCCAGCTCGTCCAGATCCACCTCGGGGGGACTGTCGTGGAAGATCATCAGGAAGCCGTTTTTGATGTCGCCGTGCTGGGCGCGCATAACTTCCTTTTCGGGCATATGCCACTCCACAAGGTCCTCTGCAGTGTGGGCCATCAGACGGGTACGCACCGACTTGTGCACGATGCGGGCCACGTCAGAGGGCAGCGGACCAAAAATATTAGGACGGGTAACGATGACCTCTTCACCGATGCCCACGATCAGGTCTGCATTGAAGTGCAGGGCCTCATAAACCAAGTCAAAATGCTCGATGATGACCCGTTTGCCGCGAGCCACCGCCTCCTGAATACCCTCCACCAGGGTATGCAGCTGCGAAAAGCCCATCTCGAAACGCATATCCAAATGATAGGTATGGGGAGAATAGAAGCGGTTTTCTTCATCCTGACACAGCAGGGGCAGAGGACGCACGTTGACGCCCTCGTCGTCGTTGGTCAGCTCCATGCCGGGAAACATACCCTTGATGATCATGGATTTGCCCGAGCCGGCCTCACCGATGACGCCGATGATGCGGTCTGCGGGACTGAGATGCTCCTGTGCGATCTTCATGCCCAGCTGATACATACGGTCGCGTCCGCGGGGGGCAAAATAGACGCTGAACTGATGATCTCCTGCGCTACCGTTAAAAGACATATGTTGTTCCTCCTTATTTCTGAGGTTTTTATTTCAAAAGACTTGCCAGCTTGTCCATGGCATCCTCTACGAGGGCGCTCATGCCGGAGCTGCCCACACCGGCGATAAAGGTATCGCATTTGTCCGATGGCAGCAGGATGCGCACCGCATCACTCTGACCCACGGCCTTTGCCATGGCAGGGGTCACCTCGCCCAAAAGGGCGTCTGCGATGACGATGCCTACCGGTCCGACGATGATGTCAGCCTTGCGGCAGGCTACCACCACGGCATTTTCACCGGTGGCAGCCCGGTCTGCACCGGCCTTCAGCATGCTTTCAGTGGCCATGCTGTTGGTGCCCACCGCCATCAGCGGAACCTGCGGAAAGCGCTCACGCACCTCTTTTACCAGCTGTTTTCCCAGACGGCCGCCCTGTCCGTCTACGATCAGGACCGTCATCATTCCTCGTCGGGTTCGCCGCCCATGGCGTCCCACAGTTCCCGGGTGATCTGACCGATCTGAACGTTCATGCGCCCTTCAGAACCCTCTTCCAGCTGCCAGTTGCAGAAGCAGACGATAAAGGGCTTCTTGGCAAAGATGATACCGGTATCATGGGTGATGCCGTCGTCCTCACCGGTCTTATGGGCGGCACGGCCCTCACCGGGCAGCAGCAGGGGGATCTTGTTGGTGCACTGCTGTGCCAGCATCATATCGATCATTTCCTTGGAAGCTTCCTTGCTGACCACTTCACCCTTGTAGATCATTTCCAGCAGCTTGCCGATGCCGTTGCCGGAAATATAATTGCGCATACCCCGGAACTCAGGGCGCTTCTCAAACAGCTTGCGGGACAGCTTGACGCCCTCCAGCCCCAGCCGCTCGTTGTTGGCCTGAATGTTGTCCACACCCAGCAGGTCGATGAGCATATTGGTGGCCATGTTGTCGGAAATGGTGATCATCAGCCAGCACAGGTCGATGGGGGTGACCTCCATGCCGCTGTGCATCAGGGTCAGTACGCCGCAGATGGGCACACGGTTTTCGTCCTTGACGATCAGCTTCTGCTCCCGGGACACCTTGCCTTCCTCGATCTGCCGGAACAGCTCAGCCATGACGGTCAGCTTAATGACGCTGGCAGCGCTCATGGGCTCGTCGGAATTGTAGCCGAAGCTTTCGCCCGAGGTCAGATCCTTAAAATAAAAGGACGTATGGCCGGGGAAAGCTGCCACCCGGTCGATGATGCTTTTCTTCAATGCTTCCATAGGATATTCCTCCTGAAAATTATTCACACTTATAAAGCCAGTCCCAGCAAAAGCGGGGTCACACAGGTCTCGATCACGGCCGCCGCCGCCAGCAAAGACACCACGCCGAATACCGCCACTCGGCAAAGATGGGGCAGCACTGCCTCGATTTTAGGCGTTCCGGGCCGTTTGCGCAGAGTACCGTTCATCTGTCTGCACAGATACAGACCCATGGCCACACCCAGCATGATGGCAGGAATCTCAAAAATGCCGTGGGGCAGCAATCCCAAGAAGATCATCTGCCACAGCTGCAGCCCCATCATCCCGGACAGAGCCAGCACCGCACCGATGACAGCGCCGTTCACCACCAGCGAAAACACCGGCAAAAACACAAATGGCACAAACCCCATAGCTACCGCTGTCAGCGTAGCCTGCAGATTGTTGCCAAACAGAGCCATCAGGCTGATGGATCCGTTTTCATCCAGCAGGCCGCTCTGCTGCACCTCTGCCATAAAGCTTTCCACGATAGCCTGTGCCTGCTCTGCAAACAGTCCCAAAACGACTGCCGAAAGCGCACACACTGCCAGAAAGGCCAGCATACAGCCCAAATGAAGCCGCAATAGCTGCTCCCGATAGAATTTCCAGGCCAAAACCGCCTGTTTTTTCACAAAATTCATGCTATTTCTCACTTTTCCCTGCCAAAGGCCGGGTCAGATAGACTTCCCGACACAGCAGCCGCAGACCCGGCATGGCCTTTTTCGCCTTCTGCCGGTCATCAAAAATTCCGAACACCGCCGATCCC
>CALEFI010000054.1 GCA_937876905.1 uncultured Treponema sp. | reverse complement strand
AAATGGAAATGAAACTACTTGATTTTTTGATAACTTTTATTGAATCATTATTAATTATAAAAATAATTGATTTATTTTTTTAGCTGACTTTTTTAATTTTACGTTTGAAACTGCGATTTATATTTTGTTCGGGCATTTTATAACGAAAAGTATTTTTGCGTGTTTCAGCCCTAATTGAGAGTGCGAGAGATATACCGAGCATGAAGGACCTGTCGTTTGCAGGCTCCTTTGAGCTGACAATGTTGAGCACCGCCGTCAACCTTTTCGGGAGGCGGAATCCTGTGGAAGACAATGCGCTGTCTCAAAACACTGGGTATAATCCCTCGGTGTTTGGGATTGAGCTGAAAAGAAGCGTGATTGGATTTGATGTCTACGGACAGACGGTGGTCGGTATCCATGACGTGCATGTCATGGACACTCCTGCTGGCTACGACTCGATTATAACCACCGCTGGTCTCTACCGGCTGTGGGATGGAAAGCTGAAAATCGGCTTTAATTTTGAATACCAGCATGAGTACAATCCCCAGTCAACCGTATTGCATACCCATAGGACGGCATTGCTGGGAGGCCTGTCTGGATTTGGGCCAAGGCGAGGCATGAAAATCGGATTCCTTTGGCGGCACAAATACGTGGTGGACGAGGGGGACCTGTCCTTGGGCCTGACAGTGAGCAACGTCCTGCCCCATGCAAACTGGAAGGTCGGCATGGAGATGGCGTATGGAGCCCCCTTCAGACCCGTTCCTAAATTCACCTTGGCAACCTCTGTCGTACTGGTTCTGGACTATTAAATCCTCGTTGCTAGGAATCCTGCTGTATCACTCCGTCCCTTATTCTGATGACATGGCTTGCCATCTCGACAATCTTTGCGTCGTGGGTGGAAAAGATAAAGGTGGTGCCCAGCTCCTTGTTGAGCCGCTGCATTAGTTCAAGGATTTGGTCTCCCGTCCTGGAGTCCAGGTTTGCGGTTGGCTCGTCGGCAAGGATTACCGGGGCCTTTGTTACCAAGGCCCGTGCGATGGCAGTACGCTGCCGCTGGCCGCCGCTGAGTTCGGAGGGGCGGTGCTTTTTCCAGTCGGTGAGGCCCGTTGTCTCCAAAAGATAGGCAATCCACTCTGTAATCTGACCCTTGGTCATGGAGTCTGCGGCGGGCGAGTTGCCTAGATGCAGGGGCAGCTCTATATTTTCCCAGACATTCAATACCGGGATGAGGTTGAAGGTCTGGAAAATAAACCCCAGCTGGGTGCGGCGGAGGTCGGTGAGGGTTGAATCCAGCCGGAGCGGAACCTTGTTTTTTACGTCCAACTGCACGTTCTGGTATACATTAATGCCGTTCAGAATCACTTCCCCGGAGGTCGGCATGTCAGTAAGACCGATGATGTTCAGCAGTGTTGACTTTCCTGAGCCAGACGGACCGGAAATGGCGGCAAATTCGCCCGCCTCGATGACAAGGGAAGCGTCCCGCACGGCGTGCACCTGCACCTTGTCCATCTGGTAGGTCTTATTGATGTTCTTGAGTTCAACAATACCCATGGAGCCTAGTATACCGCATTCACCGGGAAATGCCAAGATTTCCCCCTCTGCTACAATCGCTAAGTCCCTCTTTTACATTTAATTCCGCCATGCTATACTGCCCCCCATGGAAGACTCCCTTTCCCCACCCGCTTCTGACGAAAGGCGCCATCGTCTTGTCTTTTTCTCCGCCCTCTGCCTCTTCCTGTCCATGGTGGAATATGCCATCCCAAAGCCTCTGCCATTTTTGCGACTGGGGCTGGCAAACCTACCGATTCTGCTGGCCTTTTACAAGCTGCCCCTCAAGGATGTTGTGGTTTTGATGGCAACAAAGACTGTCAGTCAGGGGCTGATTTCTGGAACCCTCTTTTCCTACGTCTTCCTGTTTTCTGCAGCTGGTTCTATCTCCTCCGTTCTGGGGATGGGACTCTTGTACTATGGCTTTGCCTGTGGCAGACAGCGGCCCTTAGTAGGACTTGTGGGCATGAGTGTGGCCGGAGCACTGTGCAATAACGCAGCCCAGCTAGCGGTGGCCCGCTGGCTGATTTTCGGAGCGGCAGTCCGCTACATCGCTCCGCTGCTGCTGTGCAGCGGCATGATTACCGGCCTCCTGTTGGGTATCTTTGCCCAGGGCTTCGTAGCCCGTTCCCGCTGGTACGCTTCGCTGGAATCCTGCCCATGAGCTTACCCCCCCACCTTGCTGCTGTCAGCCGCCGCTTTTGGGCCTGGCTCATCTCGCCCTCCCTCCTCTTTGCCACCGTAGTGCTGTCCTTCCCCGCCTTTCTCTTCCAGAAAAACCTGGCGCTGCTCTCCAGTGAGGCAGCCATCTTCTTCCTGCTAGCCCTGGTGCGAAGGGGGAGGCTACGACTTTTGCCCTCCATCCTAATGATTGCCGGCATCACCTTTTTTTCGCTCTTCTCGCCCCACGGACAGGTTCTCCTTCGGCTCGGTGGCCTTGCCATCACTGAGGGAGCCATTGAGACAGGCCTGACTCGTGGCATAACGCTGGCAGGGATGGTCTTCCTTTCCCAGCTTGCCCTGAATCCCCAGGTGCGGCTACCAGGACGAATTGGAGCCTTTGTGGTGGATGTGTTTTCCGTGCTGGAGGGGCTGGCGGGGAGCCCCCTCGGAATCGAAGTGCAGGACAAAAAAAAGGGCTGGCAGGGCCTTGCACAGACTGCCAGGAGCCTGATTTCCGCCCTGGACAACCGCCTGTATCAAGCCTACTGGCCGCAGCTTCAGGC
>CALEFI010000053.1 GCA_937876905.1 uncultured Treponema sp. | reverse complement strand
AATGGCATCCTGATATGCAGGCACGATGCTCCCATAATCGGGTGCAACAATGCGGGAACCAAGCTCGGCTACCTCCTCCGATATTGTCACCTCAAGGAAATCGTCTATGAAGGTGGCGGAAAGCACATCCTGCTTGTAGAAATGGAGTATGGTCGTTCCTGGGCGTGTGGAACGAAGGGTAAAGGAAGTGTCCTCGCTGGTGCGTCTGCGACCAAAATAGGTGAGGCTTGGTGCTCCGACGGAATTCCCTTCCCGTGTCACCTCTCCCAGATATATCCAGCCAGCACCCGGATACCGAATGTCAAGATACTGCCTGTTGTCCATGGAGACGGACCGGGACGGCTCCACCGGAGCCAGAACTCCCTGGGTTGTGGCTGCCTCAACAGGCTCGACGTCCTCCACAACCTCCTCCACCACAATCTCCGGCACCGCCTCATCAACGCTGTCAACCAAGACTACATTCTCTTCCAGCATGGCTTCGACAGCAGGAGCCTCGTCAATAGGCTCGCTCGGAGCAACCTCCTCCACCACCAGGGCAACCCCATCGCTCTCCTCGGCCTCCTGTACCTCCCCAGCCTCCATATCCGCTGATTCGGGCGGAGCCTCCACTACCAGGGCAACCTCCGGCTCCAGAATTCTTGCCGGCTCATCCTGCCCATATTCCAGGTCAGCCCCACCGTCAAAAGAATCCTCCAAATCTACTATCTCAATCTCCTCCAGATATTCCTGCCCATCATCCGCAGGAGAACCTGATGAATCCCCGCCATGCAACGGAATTCCTTCCTCCTCTGCAAGGGGCAAAAACTCGTCCGTCGGAAAATCTTCCTCAGTCCCGCCCGCAGCCATAGTGTCCGCAGAAGCCACCTCCGGCTCCGTGGCAGCCTCCTGCACCCCAGGGGAAATCACGTCAGACTGCTGGACCGAATCTTCCTCCACCTGGACTTCAGCAGGCGGAGCCGATGTGCATGACACAAAAACAAGCCAAATTGAGGAAAGGAATACAATGTACCTCAAGGAGCGTCCTCCAAAATATCGGAAATGACTTCACCGTTCGCCGTCTGGAGGGAGTCCAGCAGCTCCTGGTCCGGCGGGGAGAACCACCGCTCGATGTCCGTTTCTGTCCATGCATAGTCCTTTGGCCGCACCAGATGGTACTCGTCGGGAGTTGAAGGAGGCTCCGGGGCTACAAGCGGCTGATGCAGGATAAAAGACTCGTCAAAAACAATCTTTTTCCTGCCGAAAAGATTGGTCTGTCCCACCACGACAATTATAACAGCAATGAGGAAAAAAGCTAGTAGAATAACTATACCAATCTTCGCTAATTTTGGAATGTCAATCCTGCTCATGTTGATTATCTCCAGAAACTATAGGTTTGGTTCGTTTTGGCGGATGGGGCGGGATGTAGACATCCTCCTCCACGTCCACGTCCTCCTCCTCGAATGGCTCCGGGTCAGGCAGGGAGGAGGCTCCGTTGCCCCCCTCATTCTCCAGCCTGATGGTGATGACCTTGCTGACCCCCGACTCCTCCATGGTGACACCCAGCATGGTTCCAGCCCCGGAGACAGTCTTCTTGTTGTGGGTGATGACAATGTACTGGCTCACGTTGGCAAAGTCCCGCAGGGTGTGGATAAAGCGCAAGACATTCTGCTCGTCCAAGGCGGCGTCGATCTCGTCCAGGAGGCAGAAGGGAGAGGGGCGCACCATGTAGGTGGCAAACAGCAGTGATACCGCAGTCATGGTCTTCTCCCCTCCAGACAAGAGGGCTATGTTCTCCAGCTTCTTTCCCGGAGGCTGGGCAAAGATGTCGATTCCAGATTCCAGCACGTTCTGGGGATTTACCAGACGCAGCTCCGCCCTGCCACCACCGAACAGTCGGCGGAACATGTTGTGGAAGTTCTTCTTTATCTTATTGTAGGTGGCTAGGAAGAGCTCCGTGGACTCGGCCCGGATCTCCTCGGTGATGCGCTGCAAATCGTCCTTGGCCTTCTGCAGGTCGGCAATCTGGGAGGAAAGGAAGTCGTAGCGCTCCTTTGTCTCGGCAAATTCCTCCGGGGCAGAGAGGTTCACATTGCCCAGCTCCTTCATAGCCTGGCGAGCCTTGGCCAGCCTGTCCCGCAGCTCGGCAGTGGGGACAGTAATTGTGTACATCCGCTCCTCGAATTCCATCAGGTCACGGGAATGGTTCTCCCGGAAATTCTCCTTTACATTGCGGATGTCCGTCTCGATGGTGGCCAGGTCGAGACTGTACCGCTCCAGCAGGGCCTGGCACTTGGACAGCTCCTCCGTCTTCCTCCTGACCTCCTCCTTCTTGCCGGAGACATCGCTGTTGCGGGAACGAATCTGCTGCTCCAGTTCCTGAAGCTCGGCAGTCATGGCGACACCCCGGTGCTCGATGGAGGCAATCTCCCCCTCAAGCTCCACCAGCTGCTCGTGGACATCCTCCATCCGCTTTCGCTCGGCAAACAGCTCGTCCTCCACGGCACGGAGGGATGCCTCCTCTGAGGCAAGGTTTCGGCGGAGAATCCTGATCTTGTCCTCGGCAGACTGGATGTGAGTCTTCATCTGGGCCTGCTGGATGCGAAGCTCCTCCAGGGTGGCCCGGTACTCATCGATTTTTCCCACCAGCCCCGCATTCTCGCCCTTCAGGGCAGAAATCCTCTCCCGCAACCCCTCCTGCCGCTCCTGAATCTGGGCAATCTCCCTGTCGATGGAGCGCTTGCGGGTGATAATTCCTTCAGGAGCAAGGAAATCATCGATAAACTGAGGCGTGGAGTCCATATAGCCTTCCAGAGCATCCTTCAGCTGCTGCAGCAGGGTCTCCACCTCCGTGAAGGACTCCACCCCGGACCGGGTGAATTTCCCTACATCAGCGGCGGTGGGACTTGCGATGGCGGCAAAGTCCGTGAAGATGTTCTTGCGGCCGGTGGCCAGGGCCATGAGCCTGCCCAAAAGCCCGTCCACCCGCTCCCGTGCGGCGGCGCAGGCGGCGGCGGAGTAGCCGGCATCCTTGAGGCGGGAGTCCAGTTCGGTAACAATGTCCTCGGTGATGGACTCCAAGTCCTTGCGCCGGTCTAAGGCCGCCAAATCCAACTCCTTGATGGTGGCCTCATGTGTGGCAGCCTGGCGGTCGTTTTCTGTAATGCGGCTGCCAGCCAGGTTTATGTTCTCCTCAAAGGAGGAAATGTTCCTGCCCACCTCCTCGATTCTCCGCCTCTGCTGGTGAAGGCCGGATTCCTGCTCGCCAATGTCCTCCTGCAAGGACTCGATTTGTTCGGCAAGGAAGGTTTGGCGGCCCTCCAGCTGGGTGAGCTTCTGCTTGATTTCACCCTGCCGCTGATTCAGCTGCTTTGCCTGCTGGTCCTTCGCGTTCTTTTCGATGGCAAGGCCATGAATCTGCTTTTCCAGCTCCACCAGGCGGTTTTCCATGGAGTTCACCTCCTCCATGTTCTCGGAAAGGGAGGCGTTGATGGCCTCAATCTCCTGCCGCACCTTGTCCCGCTGCTGGGAGGCCTTTTCCACCTCCTTGCCCTTGTGGTCCTGGTCCAGGACAAAACCCTTGAGACGCAGCAGCTGGATGTCCAGCTCCAAGTTGAAAATATCCTCCCGGAGGCTGCGGCAGGCAATGGCCTTGTCCGCCTGAACCTTCAGCACATCATAGGAGCGCTTCACCTCCCCCAGGATGCCCTCGATCTGGCGCATGTTCTCCTCGGTGCGCTCCAACTTGCGCTCCGCCTCCGCCCGCTTTGCCTTGAAACGGGTGATTCCTGCAGCCTCCTCGAACAGGTAGCGGCGGTCCTCCGGCTTGCTGGAGAGAATCTGGTCAATCTTGCCCTGCTCCATCACCGAATAGGCGGCCTTGCCCACACCTGTGTCCCAGAACAACTCCCGTATGTCCTTGAGCTTCACCTGGTTGTTGTTGATGTAATATTCACTTTCCCCAGAGCGATAGAGTCGCCGCCTGATGGTAATCTCGCTGACATCCAGGGGCAGCAGGCCCCTTTCGTTGGCGATATTCAAGGTGACTTCCGCCACGTTCAGCGGCTTTCGAGTTTCGGTCCCATTGAAGATGATATCCTCCATCTTCTCTGCTCGCATATTCCTTGCGCTTTGCTCACCCAGCACCCATTTTACGGCATCCACCACGTTGCTCTTTCCGCAGCCGTTGGGACCCAGCAGGGCGGTGATTCCGTCGGAAAATTCAATCCTGGTGCGGTCAACAAATGATTTGAAGCCGAATATCTCAAGACTTTTTAGAAACACAAGAACCCCTAGAAAAAAAGCTGGCCAAAACCAACCAAAGTAATCCGGTGCAGGTCAACAGACTGCACCAGAGCCAGATTGTACCAGTTTTGGCAAACGCTTTCAATATGATTGTTTAGTAATAGAAGGATAGGGCGAAGGCCCCATGCACCTGGGCTGACTGGCCGGGATCCAATCCCTTCTCCCTTCCATAGATTGCCATGGATATATGGAAGACACCCAAGTCAACACCGAAGCCTGCGGCAAGATAGGGGCCGGCCATGCCGAAACGGAGGGCTATGGTCTTGAAGAGCACCGCCTCAAGGCCAGCGGAAAGATTCAGCAGGGGATGGGGCAGGAAGATGGCCTTCTCCTTGTTGAACATGCTGGTGATGTTGGAAAAGTCCACATAGACGGAGAGGGAGGAGACCACCCGTTCCACAAGGCCAAGGGGAACCTGCACCCCGATTCCCAAGGCAAGGTCTCCGCTGTCTACAAATTTACTCCACTCCTCATCAGAGAACTCCATGGAAGTGATGGTGCCCAGACCATGGCTCATGCCAAGGTACAGGTCCTTCCAGACAAGGGAAAAGGACAGGATGTCCCACAGGCTGTAGGTGGCCCCCACGTCAAAGCCCATCGCCAGAGTCAACTCGGCAGGAAGGTTCTTGTAGTCCAAGGAGGCAAGCTCTGTGGCGGCTCCCTTGTAGACAATTCCGAAGCGCCCCAAAAGCTTTGTGGACATTCCCAACGAAAGCCTTTGGAACCCCTTGTCCAGCAGGGGCACGGCAAAGCCCCCGGCCAGCATCAAATCAGCGCCAGCCACTGCGGAAACCGACGACACCGAAGGCAAGTCCCCCCGCAGGAAAACGTTGTTGTAGATACCAATTCCCCAGTTGTTTGCCACACGGGAAAATGCCAGCGGAAGCATCACATCCGCATCAATGAAGATTCCGTTGGTTTCCTTCAGCATGTCCACCAATGCGTCCACCAGGTCCACGTCGCCGTCACCACTCAACATGCCGAGCAGCTTGGAAACGTTCGGCGGACCGCCGAAGTCAAGGGCGAGGGAGGGGAAAAAGACCTGCTTCCCGCTGAACGCCATGCCGCTGGGATTGTCCAGCAGCACGAAGGGCTGCCTGAAGTCACAAAGATGACTTCCCCCCATTCCCGCCGACCGGATGTCAACGACGGTGGGGACGATGAAGTCGCTGGTAGCGGACAACAGGCCGCCCATAACCAAGGCCAAACAGGTGGGAAATAACCTCCTCAGCATCTCACTTGCCCTCCGTCATCTTGTCCAGGAGGTCGCCCAGATTGTAGCCCCCGAAGGACAGCTTCTCCACATCATCCTTCCTGTTGGGCTTGCCCGCCCCCGCTGTCCCCATCAGGACCTGGGCAGT
>CALEFI010000052.1 GCA_937876905.1 uncultured Treponema sp. | reverse complement strand
AAGATTCCCGGCCAGGGCTTGTTGTACACCGAATGGCCCTCCCCGCTCTGCTTGTGGTACACAAAGTGCAGGGGCTTGCTGCTGCCGTAGAAAATCACCTCCTGCTGGGCGGGAGTGAGGCTTTCGTAGGGGTCGGAGAGGCTGAAGCCGTACTCGTCGGCCAGGGCCTGGAACCGGGTGCGCTGCCAGGCCGAGGTGGGATTGTAGGAGCCAAAGGCCCCCTCGTCAAAGGACTTGGACTTGTCCGGCACAATCAAATCCAGGTCGAATTCCATGGTCTCCCCCAGACCGGTGCAGTGCGGGCAGGCTCCCACCGGATTGTTAAAGGAAAAGAGCCTCGGCTGTAGCTCAGGGATGGAAATGCCGCAGTCAGGACAGGAATTCTTCTGGGAGAAAAAATGCTCCGTCTCCCTGTCACCAATGCGCTGGGTAACGACGACCATGCCGTTAGCCGCTTCCAGGGCAGTCTCCACGGAGGCCGCAACCCGCTTTCTCACCTGGTCAGACAGCACGATGCGGTCAATCACCAGGTCGATGGAGTGCTTCTTCTGCTTGTCCAGCTTGACCCCGTCCTCCAGCTCCACCATCATGCCGTCAATCCGGGCCCGAACATAGCCTGACTTCCGGGCATCATCCAGAACCCTTTGGTGCTCCCCCTTCTTGCGGAAGATGACGGGAGCCAGAATCTGAATCTTGGCTCCCTCCTCCCAGGACATCACCGCATCGATAATCTGGTCCGTGGACTGCTCCCGAATCTCCCTGCCGCAGTCGGGGCAGTGGGGAATACCAATCCGAGCAAAGAGGAGGCGGTAGTAGTCATAGATTTCCGTGACGGTTCCCACAGTGGAGCGGGGGTTGCGGTGGGTGGTCTTCTGCTCGATGGAGATGGCCGGGGAAAGGCCCTCGATGTAGTCGATGTCGGGCTTGTCCATGCGCCCTAAAAACTGGCGGGCGTAGGAGGAGAGGCTTTCCATATAGCGGCGCTGGCCCTCTGCAAAGATGGTGTCAAAGGCCAGGGAGCTTTTTCCAGAGCCAGACAATCCCGAAATCACCACCAGCTTGTTCCGTGGCATCTCAACGTCTATGTTTTTCAGATTATGCTCCCGGGCACCCCGGACTATCAGCTTGTCGCTTTCAGACCTTGCAGGATTTTCAGCTTCTGCCATTGGAAATAATTCTCCATAAAGAAAATAAGATGAAGGAATGGAGCGGCCATGGTGCAATCCTTCCGCTCCTTTCTTGCAGACTTTTCTGCCAATATGATGCAAAATACAGAATATTCTACCGATTTCAGAGGAAAAATGCTAGTGGCGGGCAGGATTTCCTCCTTCGACAAGCCAACCAAATCGCATCAAAATCCTTGGGGCAATCCCGGAGGAGAAAAAAAATAACTACCTACAAGGTAGGTAGTTATCTATGGCCCATAGACGAATCGAACGTCCGACCTGCTGCTTAGGAGGCAGCCGCTCTATCCTACTGAGCTAATGGACCCTGCGTTGGCCTTCGGCCAACTAAGCAGCTTTGCAAGCAAAACTGCGGATTTACTGCTCAACGCACCGGATGAATTCCGGCAGGGGAAATCAGCCACGCTTCACAACTAGGAGGCCACCCAAAACCAGCAGGTGGGAGGAGAACACCTTCAGGAAGGTGATAATAGAACCGAAGCTACTCAAAGCTCCCTTCAAAAGCCCACCGCTCCCCAGAATATCAATCAATACAATCACCACGATCCATACAATCATGATGACAACCAGCACGATGTCCGCCAACTTGCCCACTCCCATAAAGAAGCGGAGAATCAGGAAGATTCCGGCCAGCAACTCACAGACACCAACAGCCATGATGACAATGTTCGCGATATCGCCGTCCAAAATACCGTACACGGCAGTGGCAACCTCGTTGCCCCCGAACCCAGCCTGCAGACGACCTAAAAATCCACCTTCCAGCTGGAGGGTCATAATGCCGCTGGCAATCAGGAAAAGCCCCAAGGCAATCTGCACCAAGGCCACACCCAGTCCAATGGAGTTTCTTGTTGACATCGCACACTCCTTCCATCAAAATGACCAGAACAGTATACCGATTCGGACCAACTTATTCAAGTCAACCACGCAGGAAATCGCCCTGGCAATTCCGCCAGCCACCTACACAAAGGGATTCCGCTTCAGCCGGGCAAAATCACCCTCGTTGGCACCGAATGGAATAATGGAGGGAATGCGGTAGTTGGGGGAGATGAAGATGCCACAGTCCAGGCAGTGGTGGAAGAAGTCACGGTACTGGGACTGGGGCAGCAGGGGCAGCAGGTAGGGGCCACGGCGATCCCAGTATTTTCGCACCACGAAGTCGAAGCGGCACCAATCCTTTTCGCTACGGTTGGGAATCTCTGCAATCAGGTCGTAGATGGCACGGGCAGTGGAGGCCATCACCGGAGGAAGGAGCACGTCGGAGGGTGGAATAAAGCGCCCCTCCAGCTCTGCAAAGGCTACCAGATAATAGGTCCTCACCCAGGGAAGGGGCGGCACCACCACGATGGCAGTCTGTGCCTTCTCGTTCACCTCCATCACCTGCTGGGGAATCTCCTGCCGGGAGGCAAACCATGCCTCGTCAAGCCAGGGCCGCCACCGAGGAACCCCTTTTTTGACCAGCCAGCTGTCCAAGGCCAGGTCCTCCACGAACAGGGATTCGGAGGCATCCAAAATGGGATGCTCCCCCAGGGGAATCTCCGTCCAGAAGTCAAAGTACTGGGCTAAGGCAGTCTGGGCAGAAAAGAGGCTGTTGTACCAGCGCACCTGGTCGTACTCCGGCAGCAGGGCCTTCACCGCCCGCTCCAGCTGGTGGCCATAATCTGTGGGGAAGGTGCCAGTAAGTCCCCGGCTCATGATGTTCTTGAAGACGGTGGTGGCCTTGGAGTTTCCCCAGCCCAGGATGGCACGGCCCGCCTCCTGATACATGTCCACCACACGGCGGCCACTGCGGGTGTAGAGATAACAGCCCCTCGCCCGCTGGACAGTACCGTACTTCTCCTCGAATTCAGCGCAATACCAGTATTGGGTGGTCTTCATGGCTTACAGGGCGGAAAGCTTCTCTTTCACCAGGGCCGTGGCGGAGGCGGGATTTGCCTTGCCAGCAGACTTCTTCATCACCTGACCGGTGAGCCAGCCCAAGACGTTGGTCTTGCCGCCCTTGAAGTCCTCCACCGCCTTGGGATTCTCGGCGATAACCTGCTCCACCAGGGCCTCAATAGCCCCCATGTCGGAAACCTGCTCCATTCCCCTGGCCTTGATGATGTCGGCAGGCAGGGCGGCACTCTCCAGCATCTCGGTAAAGACCTCTTTGGCCTGCTTGCTGGTAATCTTCCCCTCCTGCACAGCATCCACCAGGGAAGCAATGTGGCCGGGGCCAATCTTCAGCTGGGAGACGGTGAGCTCCTGCTCCTTCAGCACAGCCAGCAGCTCCGCCAAAATCCAGTTGGCAACCTTCTTAGGCTCCTTGGACTGGGCTGCCGCCTCCTCGAACCACAGGGCCAGCTCACGGCTGGAGGTGAGGGTCTCCACGTCAAAGTCGCTGAGGCCGAACTGGGCCTTGAGCCGTTGGCGCTTCTGCTCAGGCAGCTCCCCCACCCGGCTCCGGGCTGACTGGATGCACTCCTCCGACACGCTGAAGGGCTTGATGTCAGGCTCCACCACAAAGCGGTAGTCCACAAAGGAATTCTTGGTGCGCTGGATCACCGTCTCTCCCTTGGCATCGTCCCAGCCCATGGTGTTCTTGAAGCCGGGATTGAATTCCTGGCGGTTTGTCTCGAATTCATGGAGCTGCCGCTTGATCTCGTAGTTGCAGGCGTCACGGATGGAGCGGAAGGAGTTCAGGTTCTTGATCTCGGAGATGGGGGTCTGGTATTTTTTTCCATCCTCCCACACCCTCAGGTTGATATTGGCATCGCAGCGCATGTTGCCCTCCTCCAAGTTGCCCTTGGTGACACCCACGTAGCGCAGGATTTCCTGCACCGTCTGCATGAACAGGGCCGCCTCCTCCGGGGAGGCGATGTCTGGCTTGGTGACAATCTCGATGAGGGGGGTGCCGCAGCGGTTGTAGTCGATGTAGCTGTGGCTGCCCTCCAGATGGAGGCTCTTGCCCACGTCCTCCTCCAGGTGGATGCGCTCCACCCGCACCCGACGGTACTGTCCGTCGATGTCGCAGTTGTCCCCCACAAAGTTCAGTGGACGGTATTTTTCCCCGCCGGGCTGCTGCTCCTTGGGCAGATGCTTGAAGGGCAGGTCCACGTGGCCGTCGGCACAGAGGGGAATGTCGTACTGGGTAATCTGGTAGCCCTTAGCCAGGTCGGGATAGAAATAGTGCTTGCGGTCAAATTTGGTAAAGCGGGCGATGTCGCAGTTCAAGGCAAGTCCTGCCACCGCCCCCAGCTCCACATAGCCCTTGCTGACACGGGGCATGGCTCCCGGCAGTCCCAGACAGACGGGACAGACACGGGTATCCGGCATACCGCCATACCGATTCTCACAGGCACAAAAGGCCTTGGTCTTTGTCAAAAGCTGGCAGTGGATCTCACATCCAATGACAACCTCGTATTTTTCTACGCTCATATTACAACTCCTTTATTCCAAGGCAAGATATATCAACAACAAAATCAACAGCTGAAGAGCATTGGCTCCAAAGCCAGGGCTCCATGATTAGACAGAGAAGTGGAAAGCTCCACCACTGCCCCAAAACGACTGAAAACCACCTGAAACCTTTCCACCTCAATGCCCCAATACACCATGGCACAGGCCATGGGAGCCCCCTTGTTCTCTGTGCTGCCGTCCACTAAAAACTTAAGGCGCGTATCATACAAAAAACAAATTGCAGCGGCACGTCCAAAAATATAGTTTTTCCAATGACTTGTATTTGTCGCCACTGGAACCAGGGCCAGCACCTCGGCACCATGCTGACTATGACTTTCCGCACATTTCCTGAGCCAGTCCTTGATGGTGGTGCCCCGGCTACGATCCGCCCCGTATGGAGGATTTACATAAATCGTTCTATAGTTCCAAGTTTCTGACAGCCCATCCTTATGCGGAAGCATGAATTCTCTTTCCGCATGAACAATCGAATCCTCATTGGAACACGGGTCAAGCGCTATGGTTCCTCCAAACATCTCCCGGACAGCCTCAACATACTTTGGAGGCGTGCACCAATGCTGTGACTGGGAATATACACTTCGCCCGGCAAAATCAGTCGGTGGCTTAGGTACAGTCATACACTTCCTGCCAGTTCTTTCCCGCAAGTGTAGCCAAATGAAGCCTCAACATCTTCAAACCTCCTCCCCTTGGTGCAATTACATTGAACCATCCTTCTATCTTTCCAGCTCCCAATGTTTGAGCAAGTAAAAGGTTATGGTTTCAACAAGAGTCCCAAGTGCCCTCCCGGTGGCCTTCTTTCTGTCAGAGGCATAGCTGAATGTCGTCTGGGCAAAAAGGGTCTGCAACCGATCCACCGACTCATAGCCCATCCGTCACCCCTTCACCGGAATGCCGCAGCCGGGATGGTCATTTTCCCAGGCCTGGGCAAGCTGCAAGATCCGTGCCTCGCTGAACATGGCGCCGGCAAACTGGATTCCCACGGGCATACCGTCCCTGGTGCTTCCTGCAGGAACAGACAGGGAGGGAATGCGAGCCAGGTTCACGAAGGTGGTGAACAGGTCGCTGAGGTACATCTCCAAGGGGTCGTCCACCTTTTGCCCCAGCTTGAAGGCCGCCGTGGGACAGGTGGGACAGAGCATCAGGTCGTAGTCCTGGAAGAGCTGGGCCACCTCCCGCTGGATTCTCGCCCGGACGCTCATGCCCTTCTTGTAGCAGTCACCGGAAAACTGCTCGGAAAGCACGTAGTTTCCGATGATGATGCGGCGACGGACCTCGGGGCCAAAGCCCTCGCTGCGGGTCTGGACGTAGAGCTCGTCAAAGCCCTGGCCGGGGTCTCGGCGGCGGCCATAGCGGATGCCGTCGAAGCGGCTCAGGTTGCTGGCGGCCTCGCTGAGGGCAATGACGTAATAGCTGGCGATGGCGGCATCAAGAATGGGCAGATCCACCACAGCAATGGAGGCTCCCTTCTGCTCAAACCAGCTGCGGGTAGCCTCAAAGACAGCGGCCACATCGGGGTCCATGCCCTTGGCCTCCAAAAACTGGCGGGGAACGGCAATCCTCAAGGCGGCCAGCTGGCTTTCATCCAGGGCGGCGAGGCTCCGCAGGGAATCGGACTCCGGCAGGTCGGCGCTGGTGTCGTCATAGAAGTCCACCCCGCTCATCACTGACAGGGGCAGGGCGATGTCGGCAGGAGTGTGTCCCAGCAGGCCCACCTGGTCCAGGGAGGAGCCATAGGCTACCACACCCCAGCGACTCAAGACACCGTAGGTGGTTTTCAGCCCGTAGACTCCGCAGTAGCTGGCAGGCAGGCGGACTGAGCCACCAGTCTCGGTTCCCAAGCCGAAGAGGGCCTGATTTGCAGCCACAGCTGCGGTGGAGCCACCGGAGGAGCCACCGGAAACGTACTCCCGGTTGATGGGATTGCGGGTGGCTCCGTAGATGGAGTATTCCGTGGAGGAGCCCATGGCGAACTCGTCCATGTTGCAGCGGCCCACGGGAATGGCCCCGGCATCAAGCAGCCGCTGGATGACAGTGGCGTTGTAGGGAGCCACATAGCCCTCCAAAATGCGGCTGGCGCAGGTGAGCTTGTGGCCCTTGACGGATATATTGTCCTTTACGGCGAAGGGAACACCCAGCAGGGGCTTCTCCTCCAAAAGCTTTTTCAGGGCAGCCTCCCCTTCTACCACTGCCTGGGCACGGAGCTGGTCCGCCTCCTGAGCCCGGAGGATGGCATCGTCGTAGATTTCAAGGAAGGCGTTCAGGGGCAGCTCGGACTGGGAATCAGCATCAAAGACAGCCCTTGTCTCCTCCACCAGCTTCTGGCTGGTGATGACACCTGCGGCAAGGGCAGCCTTCACACCCTCGATGGTCTGCATGTTGAAATTGGACATGGCTACGCTCCCTCCCCCAGCACCTTGGGCACACGGAAGTAGCCGTCAAGGAATTCCTCGGAAATCCTTTTCACATCGGGAATGTCCAGCCCCTTTACCACATCGTCCTCCCGAAGCTTTTCGGACTGGGTGGAAGGATAGGCATCATAGGGATTTTCGTTATGGGTAAATTCAGACAGAATATCAAAATATCCGACAATTTGGTCAACCTGCTGCCGCAGGGTTTCCAGGTTTGTGCTCTCCGGCGACAACCGGGACAGGTACAGGAGGGCATCAAGGGTCCCCTCGTCAATCTTTCGATTCTCACTGCTCATATCAATTCCTTATCCTACCGATGTTACTGGATTTCAGGGATTTGTTCAACAATCGGCCAAACTGCGGTTTCTGATCCCCCGCGCTCGCCCCACCGAAGCCACTATGGAGGTTTCCGCACGGCCGCATCCCAGCCCTAAGAGACAAAGCCCTCCCGCCAGTGCCACACCGGCTTGGCCAGCTCGTATGAAAAGGGCTGCACTCGGTTGAAGTCCGGCAGCCACTCCGTATCCTCCTCTAGCTCCTGATAGAACACGTGCTGGAAGTCAAAGGCGGCCAGGATGTCCTGCAAGTCTTGGAATTCAGTGTTGGATACCAGCCTGTTTTCCAGAACGTCCAGACGCTTCCTGCGTCGCTCTAGCTTGTCCGCCTCCTCTACGAAGGATACCGGCGTGTATTGGGACATGAGGGAAAGGTAGGCTCTGCCGTCCACATTCTTTTTGAGCCATTCCAGGGCCAGGATGGTGTCATCCAGACGGCCGGGAAGGAAGAGATGGCGGACGATGACCCCGCTTAAAAGCTTATCCTGTTCCGCATCATCCCGGCGGATTCGGGTGGCCTTCAGCGGACTGTTTTCCACCATGAACAGAATGCTTTCCTGGGCACGCAGGGGATAGTCCCGTGACTTAAAGAGGGTGACACTCATTTCAGGATTGATGGTCTTGAAGTCAGGAAGCCAGATGTCCACCAAGCCCAGCAGCTGACGCAGTGTCTGTGGCTGTTCGTAGGCGGAGGAATTCCAGCAAATTGGCAGTGACATCCCCCGCATACGAGCCTCTGTCAGGCCCTCTACAATGGCAGGTACCGCATGGCTTCCTGTCACAATGTTGATGTTCTCTGCCCCTGCCGACTCCAGGGCGAGGCAGACCCTGGCAAAGTCATCCCGACTCAAAACCGCCCCCATGCCCTGCTGGGAAATTTGGTAGTTCTGGCAATAGGCGCAGCCAAGGTTGCAGCCAGAAATAAAGATGGTACCGGAGCCGCCGAACACGGTAATGGGCGGTTCCTCTCCAAAATGGAGACAGGCCACCCCTGCCCGCACCATAGCAGGCTCTGAGCAAAATCCTGCGGCTCCGTTAGCTCGTGGCGCCCCGCAATTCCTTGGACACAGGCGGCATGCTTCGTAGAGAGCAGAACTCATCTAAGCATCCCCTGTTCCAGGAGGATTCCCATCAGCGACTGAAGCACCTCCATTGGCAGGTCCTCTGCCTCAAAATTGATGTAGTCTGCTAGGCTTGCCCAATCCTCTGGGGTGATGGACTTGAACTCGCCCCGCTCTCCTGCCAGGAATTCCAGCACATCCGCCAGCCACTCCTGGTGTTCCCTGGAAGGCTCCTCCTGGGTATCCTCGCTGGAAAGGATGTAGGTGGTGAGCCAGTATTCAGCGATGGAGCTGGGCAAGCCACCTAAATCTTTATTATATGAGCAAAAAAGACTTGCTACCCGACGGCTGGACTCCACACCGTCGTAGGATGCGTTGTCGCTTCGGCCTCGCTTTACAATCCGCTGTATGTCTGCAAGAAATTTGTCTGTATTTGTCATATATCAAGTATACCAGAAAGCATGGGAAATTTTAACGAAAATCTAGTTTTTTTCTTGACTTTTCATGCAACTAGGCATAAACTGACTTTATGAACTTAAGAACTGTATTAACACCCGAAACCGTCAATTTGCATCTCAAGGGAACGACAAAAGAAGAAATCATTGATGAGATGCTGGACATCCTGGTTTCTGCCGGAAAGGTTACTGACAAGGATGCTGCCAGAGAATGTGTGTTTGATCGTGAGCGGAAGATGTCTACAGGCATGAAGCATGGAATCGCCATCCCCCATGGAAAGACAGATACCGTTGCTGATCTTGTGGCTTGCATTGGTGTTTCCGAAAATCCTATTGACTTTGACTCACTGGATCAGGAGCCCTGTAGAATCTTTATCATGACCCTTTCTCCGGTGAACAAGACGGGACCCCATCTTCAGTTCTTGGCGGAAGTTAGCCTTCTGTTCAAGAGTGCAGAAAAGCGCTTGGAGATTCTGAACACTACTGACAAGGCTCAGGTCATAAAGATTCTGACAGAATAGTACACTACAAGAAAAGCATACAAAAGTAGGCCACTGACCAGGTTTGGGGTGGTCTATTTTTGTGTCCGTTCTAAAATCAAAGACCCGCAAGACCAGGAGTAGGCCATGAAAGACAAGTCCATTATTTCCATTCGGAATGGCAGCATTGTGGATTTTCAGGGAAACAAGAGGCACTTTCGAGGAATGACGGTTTCCCTTGCTGAGGGCAGTCTGCCACCACCAAGTCTTCAGGAGGCCGATGCCTTTTTTGACCAGCTGAGAAAAAATGATACCACCATCCTTCGCTGGCAAATTCTTTGGGAGGATATTGAGGGGGCTGGCCCTGACAACTACAATGAGGCTTTTCTGGCAGACCTGCGGAGTCTTTTGAAAAAGGCGGAGGCGGCGGGAATCCTAGTGTTTTTGGAGCCCCTCATGGCACACTGGGGCTCGTGTCTTGGAGGATTGGGAGCTCCGGCGTGGACTGTGGAGGTGGCAGGGCTGGAAGGAGACATGGATGGAATCCAAAAGCGGGATGCCATGTTCAGCCTCTTTTGGGCTGGGAAAAAGATAGCTCCTGACATCATGGTGGAAGGGGACAACATCCAGGACTATCTACAAGGTCATTATATTGCTGCCATGAGGCATACAGCCCGCCGTGTCAAGGACTGCAAGACGGTGGTCGGTTTTGGCATAATGGCGGAGGGGCAGCCCGGCAACCTTCAGGCACTGGAGCTGTTTCCCCTAGACTTTGCGCAGGACTGTCTCAAGCCCTTTCAAAAGAAATTTATGGGGGCCTTCCAAAAAAAGCACAGCCACTATCTTTTTCTTGCACAGGCCATGACCACCGGCCATTTTTCCCAGTGGAAATTCCATCCGGGCTACAACACCAAGGAGGCTGCTACCACCCAAAGGGAGGGAGGCGTCATTCCCGACGCAGATTCCGAGGCATCAAAGGTCATCACCCTGCTGAGCTTTTCCCCACCCCAAAAAAACATCCTGAGCCTGTTTTCAAAGGACAGGCTCAGAAGCAAATTCCTTGAAACCATAAAAAAGGCCTCGGGCGGCGGCAATGCGGTGATGGTGGCAATTACCTCTACCCAAGGCACGGAGTACCTGCAGGAGCTGGTCCAGGAGGAAGGACTCTCCTACTTTCTCAATAAAAGGCTGTCGTAAGAATCAGGCTGGACAGCTACCTTACTTTGTCAGCATGGTGATAACCTCATCGTCATGGCGGAGGTAATTCCGCACAATCTCATCCTCGAACAGGCTGTCCAGCCCATGACGGTAGCTCTGGATTTTGGAGATGTAGTTTAAGGTCATCTGGGGCGTGCCGTTGTTGCGGACACGGTGGGTTCCGGCATTGTACATGGCCAGGGCTGAAACCTCGTTCCCTGCGGTGTCCAAGCAGTAGCGCAGGTGGGACATACCATACTTGGCGCTGATGTAGGGGTCAAAGAAGTCTGCCTCCACCAAGGCGGGAAAGGACTTGTTGTTCAGCTGGAAGATACCACGGTCAATGGAGGCATTGGTGTTCTGGTTGACCGCCCGTACCTTGTAGCGGCTTTCGGTGTAGGCCAGGGCAAAGGCCAGCGACAAGGGGATGTTGTTCTTGTCGGCCTCTTGCAGGATGGCCAGTGCAACCTCCCGATTTTCCGTAACAGTGGTGTAAAACCATTCCACTGTCGTCCTGGTATGGGCGGAACGATAGAGCTCAAGCCCCACATCGGTAGCCTTGCCATAATCTGCAACCATACCGCCAAAGGAATCGGTCAGGTCTCCTGTCAGGATGGAAGCTTGCCCAGCCTCCGCATTTTCAGTGTAGGAAACATCCACGACGGGAAGCTCCGAATCTTCCTGGGGAATCAAATCCTCAATCAATGGTATTTCTGTCAGTGAAGAGTCTGCCAACACAACTTGCCTGGAGCCCTTGGGTTCGGCAGGAAACAGCCCCAGGCTAAGGATGCAGGCTGCAAGGAAGAAAAGGCAGAATACCAGAACTCCCCAAAAACGAACAAGGGGATTCATAGATACATTGTCTTTCTGTGTCATAATCTTTTCCTGCTTCAAGTATTATACAAATTAGGCAGAAAATCAATACATTTCTTGCGTTTTTTTACGTTTTTTAGAAATATCTACAGATTTTTGAAGAATGGTGAAAACAAATGAACATCTTGCTGTCGTTACAGCCGATTGCCAACAAGAGGGATAAAAGCTATAGTCTTACCAGCAGATTCAGAAACAGGATGCGGATTATGAGGCAGAAGTCAATCGCAATACTTTCTTCAATTGGAATGCTGGTGACGACGGCAATATGGGGCTTTGCCTTTGTAGTGGTAAAGGACACGGTGGACTCGGTTCCGCCGGTGTACATGATGGCCTTCCGCTTTACCATCGCCACTGTGGGGCTGGTATTGCTTACCTTTGGAAGACTCAAGAATCTGGACGGCTCCACCCTGATTCACGGCATCATCATCGGGGGCTGCCTCTTTGCGGCCTACCTGCTGCAAACCGTCGGCATCCAGTACACCACGGCGGGAAAGAACGCCTTTCTCACCGCCGTCTATGTCATTCTTGTTCCATTGATTTTGTGGCTTTTGACCCGCCGATTTCCCGGCCTCCACATCATCGTGGCCGCAGTGATGTCGCTGGTGGGAATTGCCCTGCTGACATTGCAGGAGGACTTGACGGTGAACAGGGGCGACGTGATGACCCTGTTCTGCGGGGTCTTTTTTGCCCTGCAGATAATCTTCATCGCTCGCTACAATGCCACCGAGGATGCCATCCTGCTGACGGTGCTGCAGCTGGCTACGGCGGCCATCCTGTCCTGGCTCTGCGCCCCCTTCCTTGATGGACCGATTCCCTTGCGGGCACTGGAGGAGCGGAGAGTCTTCCTTTCCATCCTGTATCTTGGGCTGCTCAGCACCCTGCTGGCCTTTCTTCTGCAGAATATCTGCCAGAAATACACACCCGTCTCTGTGGCCGCCATCCTCCTCTCCTTGGAAGCCTTCTTCGGAGTGCTGTTCTCATGGATTTTCCTGGATGAGCGCATGACAGCACCGATGATGGCCGGATGCCTCATCCTGTTCGTGGCGATTGTCCTGGCCGAGACGGGATTCTCCTGGCTCAGTTTCAGAAAACGACCGAGTGGAAGGCCCCAATAAACGAGTTCCTGCAAGCGCCGGGTCAGCCTTCTCACCACCACGAGGCCAGGAACGCCACCGCCTATTTCGACGTGGCAACCCATACCCCTTTCCAGCTTGCCAAGTCGGGAGGATTCCTTATCAACTCCCGACACTTCTCCACGTAGCGGGCGGAGGGAGGATCCAGATGCCCGATGGCGGAAAATCCCCTCAGAGCCTCCTGAAATTTCCCCTGATAAAAAAGATGGAGGCTGAAGACAAAGACTTTCAGTACACGGTACCTCCGCTTGAACTCATCAGGAGGCATCGGCTCGAAGACCGTGACCGCCTCGCTCTTCCCCACCACGGCAACACGGGCCAGCTCTCGGAACCTCAACTCAGTGCCCCAGGCCAAGGCCTCATCACGGGTAGCAGCACTGCACATGGAATAGGTCCCGAACTGCTTGTTCAAGCCCTCCAGCCGGGCGGCAAGGTTCACCGAATCACCAAGCATGGTATAGTCAAAGCGGCTCTTGCTGCCCATGTTGCCCACAACCGCATCCCCCGTATTGATTCCCACCCGCATATAAAAGGGCCGCCCCGCGCGCCGCTCCAACTCAGGGCGCAGCTGGGCAAGTCTTTCCTGGCAGCGAATCATGGCCTCCACCGCCCGCCGTCCATGGTCCTTGTGCTCCACCGGGGCGTTCCAGAAGGCGATGATGGCATCGCCCTCATACTTGTCGATGGTGCCGCCCGACTCCAGAATGATATCCGTCATCTCGGACAGGTAGTCGTTCAGCAGGGAGGTAAGCTCCTCCGGGCTCAATCCCTCTGAAATGCCGGTAAATCCCTGCACGTCGGAAAAGAAGATGCTGATGTGGCGGCGCTCGCCGCCGAGAACCAGACTCTCTGGATGGGCAATCAGGATGTCAATGACGGCGGGGCTCAGGTAATGGCGGAAGGCCGACTTGAGGTAGCGCCGCTGCCGTCCCTCCTGGCGGTAGGAAACAATCGTGGCGGAGAAGAAGGCAAGGGAAAGGGATGCCAGTGGCATCACCATAGGGAGCACCAGTCCGGCGGCAAAGACAAGGTAGGCAAGCAACACAAAAAGGAAGCCAAAGGCCACCACCCATGCAACAGCGGCCACAACATTCAGCTTGCGGAAATGCAGGACCTCTGCCAACGACAGGGGAATCGCTCCGAGCAAGGACATCATCACCACCAGCACCACCGTCAGGAATGGGGGCACCGGACGGAGGAAATTGTCCTGCAGGTAATTGTCCAGCTGGGTCACGTGAACACCTACACCGGGATAGACAGCGGAAACGGGCGTGGTGCAGATGTCGAAGAGGCCGGGGGCGTAGAAGCCAAAGAACACGTACATATCCTGGAACAACTCGCTTTCCAACAAGGGCTCCTCCCCAGCCAGAATAGCATAGTAGCTTTGCAGGATTTGCCCCGCACTGTAGGGGACATAACTGTCCAGGGAGGGCTGGAACCGCAGAAGCCTGCCCTCCGTCGGTTCTGTGGCGGGGTCGGGGCCCTCCTGTCCAGCGGCAAAGAAGGATGCCACACCCAAGGTCGGCACCAAGCAGGATTCAAATGCCCGGTACGCCCTCGCGCGGCGAATCACCTTGTCCGAGTCGGAAGAACCCGTGACATTCCCCAAGACCGCAGCAGCAGCAGCAATGGAATCAATGGGAAAAAGGAGCCCTTCTGAGCCACCCTCCTCCGAAGCGACGGCTTCACTCGAATCGATTTTGACAGGCGGAGGGGGAAACTCTGCCTTCCAGTGAGAGGTGTTTCCTTGGATGGTATCAAAATACACTGTCTGCACCACTCGTCCATAGTCCCGGCAAGCGGCAGCAAAGGCGAGGTCATCCTGCTCTCCATAGATGGACGGCTCGGTAAACAGCACGTCGAAGGCAAGGGAGGCCGCTCCGCCCAGACTGAAGTACGAGACAATGTCGCCATAAGCACTGCGGGGCCAGGGCCAGGACCAGCCCAGCTCCCGCTGAGCCCAGTCCAAGCTGTCCTGGTCAAGCAGCACCAGCACAATCTCGTCGGAGGGGCGGTGGTCGGCAGCGGTTGCAACCATCCTGCTGTCGTACAGCATGTTCTCCGGCCTCCGAAAAAGCCCCATCCAGTCAAGGCCCAGTGTGAGCACGGTGGTTGCCGCCACAATCAAAACTACACGAACGGCATGATTCCTTCTACTTTCCCGCCTCATGCTTCCTCCCCAGCCAACTTAACGGACAGCCATCAGAAGATTGTATCGGGACTGCCGCTCCTCCGGAATTGCAACCGAAGGATACGCCTTCAGCTTCTTCTCCACCTGCTTCAGCCGCTTGTCTGCGGAGGGATGGGTAGAGGCGAAGCCGCCGGAGGATTTAGGCTGGCGCACCTTCAGCTGGCCCAGCATCTCGACCATGGCATGGGGACTGTAGCCAGCGGCCGCCATGATTTCCAAGGCAGTTGCGTCGGCCTCATATTCCTGGGACTGGGAATAGCCAGTGTTCACCATGGTGGTAACGATGCTGTCCACCGACTCGTCAAAGGCATCGACAATACCGCTCATCTCGCCCTCCGTCAGGGCGGAGGCCGAGGAACTGGCCACCGTCAGGGCGGCCTTTGTCCAGCGGTCGCCCTTGATGGCCTTTATTCCGTGCTGCAACTGGATGTGGGCAATCTCATGTGCCAGCACTGCCGCCAAGGAATCCTCGCTGGAAGCACACTGAAGAAGACCGCGGGTCACCAGAATATGTCCGCCAGATGAGGCAAAGGCGTTGATTTGATCCGAGTCCAGCACCGCCACGTAGTAGCCCTTGTACAGTTGGGGCCGCTGCGAGTTCAAGACCAGCACCTGGCAGACCTTGTTCACATAGTCGGTGAGGGCTGGGTTGTCGTAGACCCTGTAGGAGCCAAGCAGGGATGCGGTGACGGACCGGCCGATGTAGTACTCCTGCTCCGGCGTTATGGGAGAGGATGCCACTGCCACCGAGGAAACCGAGTCCCCCACCGCCGCCAATGCCTCGTTTCCTGTAATCGCTCCCACAGCGGAGGCAGCACCTCCCATGGCGTTCATAACGGCACAGGAAGACGTCATCAGCACAAAAAAGGCGGAAAGAAAAAGCGACAGGAGGTTTCCCAACGGCTTCATTCTCCACCTCCCGATCCATCGGAAAGTCCGCCCTTCCGGATGAAGCCCCACAGTTCGTCCCGATCCATTGGGGTGGCCTCCATCTCATCTATCAGCTTATAGATGGCGGCGGTGGATTCTGTGGTATACCGTGCCTCCACCTCGGCGGAAAAACCCTTTCCCGCCAGCGCCAGCTCGTCGGCAGAGGCGGAGACAGTGCTCAGCCCGCTGTCAGCCAGAATCTTCTTCCTGGTGAGGCTGGAGGCAGGAAGCCAGCCGACAGTTTCCCCGTTGTCGGCACTGGCAACCTGAATCCACTTGCCCTCCTCTGCCAGCACCGTCACCTTGGTGCCATAGGACAAGAGCCCTGTCTTGGATGCGAAGAAGCCGGTCCCGGACTTCAGCTCAACCTCCTCTGCGCTCACATACATGGTGTCCCCCGTCTTCGCCCAGAGAAAACTCCCCAGAAGCAGGAGGGAACAGCCCAACAGCCATCTTTTTTTCATGTCTTCCTCCAATAACAACAATAAAATTCATTATACTACAATTCAGACCGATTGCGTTGCAAGCGGAATAGTTTTTTGCACAAAAAGCGTTGCTAGGAAGATGTCCGGCGAGCAAGAGCGCCCTCAAATCAGGGACTTTGCAGGCGGGATGGTCTTCCCTTATGAACTGCGGCAGCCCTCCAGCATCTGCCGCAGCTGTGGAGACGAGCCGATTCGGGCGGTAAGGAGGATGCAATCATCCAGCCACTGCTCCTCCAAAATCATTCCCTGCTGGCGGATTTGGTTTAAAATGTGGGCCTGGTCTAGGGGGAGACGGTAGGTTGCGGCCCTGCCTGCCAGCTCATTGGCGATGGCTTCCATCAGCTGGGGTAGCCCTGCCCCGGTGGTGGCACTGACCTCTATGGCCTGGGGAAAGCTGGTCTGGAGGGCGGCACGGCGGAAATCCAGCGGCTCCAGCTGGTCGCACTTGTTCAGCACCACCAGCCGCTTGTTGTCCACCGCCCCGATTTCCTCCAGCACCTGGCAAACCGTCTGATATTGAGTCAGGGCGGCGGGATCCGAGGCATCCACCACCACCAGCAGGAGCTGGGCCTGCACCGCCTCCTCCAGGGTTGACTTGAAGGCATCCACCAGGCTGTGGGGCAGGTTGCTGACAAAGCCCACGGTATCCGTCAAAAGCAGGCCCGTTCCGCCGGCAATGGAGAGGCGGCGGGTGGTGGGGTCCAGGGTGGCAAAGAGCTTGTCCTGAGCCAGCACCTGGGAGCCAGTGAGGGCATTCAGCAGGCTGGACTTCCCTGCGTTGGTATAGCCCACCAAGGCGCAGCTAGGCAGGGGAATCTTGTCCCGCCGCTTCCGCTGGGTCTGACGCTCTCGTACCACCTTGTCCAGCTCCCGCTTTACTTGGACAATCCTGTTCTGGATGCTGCGCCGGTCCAGCTCCAGCTTGGTCTCGCCAGCGCCCTTGGAGCCGTAGCTTCCGCCCCGCTGTCGGGCCATGTCCCCGTAGGAGTGGGCCAGCCGTGGCAGGGAATAGGTGAGCTGGGCCAGCTCTACCTGCAGGACGGCCTCCCTTGTGCTTGCCCGCCGCTGGAAGATTCGCAGAATCACCTCCTGCCGGTCAAAGACAGGAACGCCCGCCAATTTTTCCCAGTTCCGCTGACGGGTGGGGCTGATGTCGGGATAGGGAATCAAGGTGGGGCTGCCAGGAGCCGTGCCGGGGCTTTCCGTCAGGGAATTTCCGCCAGTGTCCTTGCCTCGGCGGGCGGGAACCAGCTCCGTGTCAAAAATGATGCAGTCGGCCTCCTGTGCCTGGGCCAAATCAGCTATTTCCTGTGCCTTGCCGCTGCCGATGCCGAATCGGGCGATGGAGGCAGACTGATTTCTGGCGGGCAGGGTGATGGTGTCTGCCACCTCCATGTCCAGGGACTCCACCAGATTGTTCAATTCCCTCTGGTGCACCGACGGGGGAAACACCAGCAGGCAGCGCACCTTTTTCTGAGCCTCTTCTTCCACTTCGTACATGGCTAGCCCTCCGTCAGCATCAGCTGGCTCTGGTATTCCGGCATAAACTGCTTTTCTGCCCCGGTCTCGAATCTCACCACCACCACAAATTCATCCTCCTCGGTTCGGGTACGGATTATGCCGCCGTAGCCATAGTCGTCGTGGTAGACGGTTCGGCCCACCCGCCACTTTGCCGCAAGGGGATGGGTGGCTTGAGCAGCTGAGGCGGCTGCCTGTCCCGCCTGCTCCTTCCGCATGGAGCGGTAGATGTAGGGAATCTCCCCCAGGTGGCGCAGGTGGCCCTCCTCAATCTCCAGCAGGAAGGGGCTGGGCAGCATCTCCTCTATGCGGCCGTAACGAGCCCGCTTGCGGCAGGAGGTGAGCAAAAGCTGGTTCTGCGCACGGGTAACACCCACGTAAAACAGCCGACGCTCCTCCTCCAGACTCTCGTCCTTCTTGTCCTGCCGGGGAAAGACGCCATATTCCAGTCCCGTCAGGATGACCCTGGGGAACTCCAGCCCCTTGGTGTTGTGGACGGTGATGAGGGTAACGGAGTCGGTTGTGCCGCCGTCGCTGTTGTTTTCCAGATTGCGGTCCAGCTGGATGTGGTCCAAAAAGTCCAGCAAGCCAGCCATGGTCATGGGGTAGAGGACGGCGCTGTTTGCCAACTCCTGAAGGTTTGCCACCCGCTGTGTTCCCGCCACCTCGTCCTGGGCTGTGTGGTATTCCATAAGCCCGCTGAGCTCGTTCAGCTGCTCCACAAAGTAGGACAGCTTCTTTTTTGGGGGCTTCCTTCGTGGCGGCTGCTGGTTTTGCTCCGGCTGGCCGTCCGGGGAATCCTGGGTACCTGTGGAAGCCTGCGCAGGGAAATCCGTCTGGTCAGGAGCAGTCCCTTCTGCCTGAGTAGTCTCCGGCAGAAGCTTCTCCTCTGGGGGGGACTCCGCTTCGGTCGTGCCCTGATAGAAGAGACTGTCCACCTGGTTTGCCAGCTCCTCCACTGGCAGGGGCTGCCTCGTCTCGGCATCCTCCTCCAGCAGGTTGGCAAGCTTTTCCATCAATGCGGCAAATTCACCAAGACCCGTCCTCGCCTTCTTGGTGGTGCCGGGAAGGTCGGTCTTGCAGGCCGCCACGTAGCTTCCACCGCCTTCAGCTTCCGGGCTGGACTTTGCCAGCTCCACAATCCGCTCCTGGGTCTTCTCTCCAATGCCACGGGAGGGCTTGTTGACGATGCGGCGGAAGGCAAGCTCATCACGAGGATTTGCCACCAGCGAGAGAATGGCCAGGGCATCCTTGATTTCCTCCCGGTCGTAGAATTTCAGCGCACCCACGATGGTGTAGGGAATTTCTCGATGGAGGAATTCGGTTTCAAGTTCTGAAGACTGAGCATTTGTTCGGTACAATACCGCCCATTCATTGTAGGGAATTCCCCTCTCTCGTGCTTTCTGAATCACATCAGCGCAAAGAATCCTTTCTTGGTTTTCATATACAACTTGTTCCATTCCGAAATTGTCTATTATCTTTTTTTCATTTTCAAGAAAAACTAGGGCCGGCATTGCTCCAGCGGGGCGGGTGGGCTGGAGACTCTTGTCAAAGCGGTCGGTGTTGTTGCGGATGGAGTCGTTGGCGGTGGCGAGGATTTGCGGTGTGGAGCGGTAGTTCTTTTCCAGCTTGATGATGTCGGTGCCAGGAAATTCCTTGGGAAATTGCAGGATGTTCTGCACCTCCGCCCCCCGGAAGCTGTAGATGGACTGGTCGTCGTCGCCCACCACGCAGACATAGGTCTCTGGCCCCACCAGCTGGCGCAGCAGCCTGAACTGGGCCACGTTGGAGTCCTGGTACTCGTCCACCATGACAACCCGGAAGCGGCGGTGCATGTGCTGGCGAATCAGTTCATCCTCCTCCATCAGCTTTACCGGCAGCATGATGAGGTCGCCAAAGTCGATGTTGCCCGTCTCCCGCAGCCGCTGCTGGTAGGCGTGGTAGGCCTTTGGAAAAAGCTCCGAGGAATCGATGTGGAAGAGCTCCGGGGAGTCCGGCTCCCAGCAGTAGTCCTTGGCACGGGCAATCTTTGCCGCCAGGGACTTTGCCTCCTGCCGATTTAATTGGGGCATGGCCTTGTGCATCAGGGTGGCGGAGTCCTCGTCATCGTAGACGGTGAAGTTTCTGTCGATTCCGGCCTCCTGGGTGTACTGGCGGAGAAACCAGGAGCCAAAGGAGTGGAAGGTGCGGATGCTGGCGTGGGTTGAACGTGGATTTAGAAAGTGGGCCCGCTCCTTCATTTCCTGGGCGGCCTTCTTGGTGAAGGTGACGGCAAGGATTGCGTAGGAATCCACTCCCTTCTCGCCGATGAGATAGGCAATCTTGGTGGTGATGACTCTGGTCTTGCCGGAGCCTGCCCCCGCCAGAATCAGCAGGGAATTTCCGTCGTGGACAACGGCCTGCCGCTGCTCCTCATTCAAGACGGAAAGATATTCCTCCGAGGTGGGATGGGTGCGGCTTCCTGCCTCACCAGTGCGGCCGGCATCTGGCTCACCGGAGCCTGCTCCCCCGCTCCCGCTCATACCACTGCCCCGGTCAGGTCAACGCCGCTGGTACCAGTCACCAGCACCGAAACCATCCTCCCGCCTTCCACCAGCTGTGAATGCTCCTCTGGGTCGTAGCTCACCACCACGGCACCGTCCACCTCCGGGGCCTGGAACCAGCAGCGGCCAATGGCAAGCCCATTTCCCTCGCCATCGCCCCCCTCAATGACCTCCTCGATGAGGACATCGTAGGTGCGGCCCACCCGCCGTGCCAGACACTTCGCAGTCACCCTTTCCTGGAGCTGCTGAAGGGCCTTGTTCCGCTTTTCCGCCGTCTTTTTGGGCACCTGATTTTCCATTTTTCCAGCGGGCGTATCCTCTTCCCGGCTGTAGGTAAAGCTACCGGCCCAATCGGGCTCAATCGCCCTGATAAAATCCAGTGTCTGCTGGGCGTGGTCATCCGTCTCCCCAGGAAAGCCCACCAAAAAGGTGGAGCGTACCGCCGCCGCCCCCAGGCTGGGATTCCACGGCTGGGATTTGATTCTTTGAATCAGCTCTGTGTAGTCGGATCCGGTACCGATTCGGTTCATGGCCTTGATGATGGGGTCAGAGCCACTTTGGAAGGGGATGTCAAAATAGGGCAAAAGTCGTGGATCGGCGGCCATCACCGGCAGGATGTCCAGCGGAAGGTGGTCGGGATGAATGTACAAGAGCCGCAGCCAGAATTTTCCCTCCAGCCGGGAAATGCCTTGCAAAAGCTGGGCCAGGGGGCTGAGGGTGGCTCCGCTTCCGTCAAACTGACTCCAAATTTCCTTTTTGACAGGATTTGAGCCATCCATACCGTAGGAAGCAGAGTCCTGTCCCACCAGATTTATCTCCACAATTCCCCGTGCCACCAAGGATTGTATCTCATCGATAATGTCCTGGGCGGGACGGCTTCGCATATTGCCACGAATTCCTGGAATTGCACAGAAGGAGCAACGGCTGTCACAGCCCTCACTGATTTTTACGTAGGCGGTTCCAGGGAAGGACAAGAGCTCCTCCCGCTCACCACAGCAGACTCCCTGCTGCTCGTAGGTTTCCACCGGGCGACTACCCTCCATCATGGAGTCCACCACAGAGTCGATGGCGGAAAGGTCTCCGTTCCCGATGATGCCGTCTGCCTCCGGCAGGTCTTCTGCCAAGGTTTTGGCGTAGCGCTCGGAAAGGCAGCCTGCCAGCAGCACCTTTGCCTTGGGATGACTCGTCTTCGCATCGATGACGGCCTCCAGCGACTCCCGCTTGGCACTTTCAATAAAGCCGCAAGAGTTTACGATGATGAGGTCGGCCTCCTCTGGGCTTTCCACCCGCCGCATTCCCTTTTTCAAAAGCCGAGTCAAAATCAGTTCGCCGTCAATCTGGTTTTTTGCACATCCGTGCTGGTCAAGAAAAAAGCTAGTCAAGGCCAATCACCACCAATCTGTATGTCCCGCTGTTGTCCCGTATCCACTTGATATCCTGGGCTACCACCTGTCCGGCCTTGCCAATCTCCAAGTCGTAGCTCCGAAGGCCGGCCTGAACCTGAATCTTGATGGCATTGATATTGGACACCCACAGTCGGATTCCGTTGCTGGCCTGGACGGTGATTACATCCCCGGTTGAGTAGTAATTCTCAATCACATCCTTGGAGTCGATGCGATAGCGGAGCATACAGGCGGCACGCACCGTGATATTGAGGGTAAAGGGATAGGCCCGGTTGTCCTCATGGATGGTGAGCCGCTGGTTTGCCACCTGGTCAGCAGACGGAATGCTCTCCAGGTCGGTCTTTCCCGCCATTGCAACGGAGCTGTCCTTGAGGAGGACACGGACCTCGGCGCCACGGCTTGCGTCGGAACGGGAGATGTCGGAGAGGTAGACAATGATTTCCGCCCCGCCTTGGCCGTCGATGTCCAGCTCCCGCTCCTCGCTGAGCTCCAGAAGCTGGGTTCCCGCCGGTGTGATAAGCTGCAACTCGTTCAACGTCTGACCCACAATCAGGTCGATGTCGCCCTCCTCCGTGGGAACGGCAATGATGTCGCCCTTGTAGACTCGCTTGGTCAGCGGCTGGTCGGTCAGGGTATGCTTCGTGGTGCCTGTTTCTGAGGAGAGCACTGTGGTGGCTCCAGAGGCTTCCCCTTTGTTAAAGAAGAGAAACCATACCGTCACACCGGCTCCGGCAACAACCAGGACAATGAGGGTGATGACCAAGGGCTTTACAAAACGGGGAACGGTTCTCTGCAGCAGGGACGGCGGTGTGGGAGCCTCCTGAATCTTCTTGGCCCGGTACAGGGAGGTTATATGGCCCACATCCACCTCAAGGTACTCCGCATAATTCTTTAGGAAGCCCATAAGGTAGGTTTCACTGGGGAATAGGTCTATTCGCTCCTGTTCCAGCGCCTGGAGATAGGTCTTGGAGATGACCGTCTCGCTGGCCGCTGTCTCCAAGTCAATATTCTTGTTCTCACGGGCTGCTCTCAGGAGCCTACCAAAACTTTCCATTCCGATTTTTGTCCTTTATTCTGAAAATAAGAAGTTGTTGAAGTTGTTTGCGTCCGAAGGCGCATCGTACACAAAGCGCTGGTCGGGAATACTCTGATTCAGCGCATAGTTGTAGAAATAGAATACGAAGGTCTGACCCTGTGTTGTCTGTGCCTCCACCTGGCGGATGAGCTTGGTACCGGGAGTAATTGCCAGCTTGATGCGGCGGAAGCCCTCGGAGGAATTCCTAGGGTACAGCACCAGCTTTACCACCTGCTCAGGATTGCTCTCGCTGAGGGGGACAGGCTCCTGCCCCACCTCGTAGGCCACCGAATAATAGCGGCTCATCAGGGCAAGCCCCTGGGGAGTGGCCAAGTTCATTCCAGCCTGGTCGGTGGAGGCGGGAACCGACTGCTTGAGGTTGGAGGAGATTCCCGGCAGGTGGATGGTGAGCATGTCCCCGTTGAACAGGATGACCTGCTCCTGGGGATTGGTAAAGTCAATGCGCAGGAGGTTGGGCCGCTTGAAGGAGACGTGGCCCTGCATCTGGCTGCGTCCTGCGGTGATGTTCATGTCCGCCTCGTAATCCCTTATTGTCCCATAGTATTCCGACACGCCCTTGAAGAAATTTGCGGCGGTAACTATATTCTGGGCGGCAAGATGAGGACAGGTGGAAGCCACCAGAAGCATGGCGGTGATTTGTATTCGCTGTCTTTTTGTCAAGTGAATGGTCTCCCTATGTAGATTCCATATTAGAGAAGAAAGGGGCTAAAGTCAAGCGAGGAGAAAATTGACAGGCGGAGACTTGGCGCAGGGAACGGCCGCCCTGAAAGCCCTTCGGGGCGGCCGTCGTTGCGAATGGCAATTCTCTCCGCATTCTGCCTGACTACAGCTTGTATTTCCTAGTCAGCCCCTGCAGGACTTGGACGGACTCGTCGTTCTGAACCGCATTCTTGCTGATGGTGTCGATGGAGGAGTCTATCGTCTTTGCCGCCATGCTGATATGACTTGAGTTGTTCTGCACCTGGTGGGCGATGTCGGTGAGCCGGGTCATCTCCTTGAGGATGACGGTGGTACCGCTGTTCATTTCCAGGGAGCTGTCATGGATGGTTTGGGTGATTTCCTGCATGTTCTCCAATGCCTCCAGAATCTGCCTGCTCCCTGCATTCTGCTCATTCATGGCAAGGCTCACCTGCTTTACCAGATTGTTGGAGACGGTGATTTGGCCTGCCACCGAGTCGAAGATGGAATCCGCCTTTGCCGTGGCGTTGACGATGGCAGTAATGGAGGTGACAATTTCCTTTAGCTCGTCGGCAATGAGCTTTGACTGGGAGGCCGAGTCTTCAGCCAGCTTTCTGATTTCCTCGGCGACAACGGAAAAGCCCTTTCCAGTCTCACCGGCGTGGGCGGCCTCAATGGCGGCGTTCATGGCCAGCAGGTCCGTCTGGCTGGCGATGGCCTCTATGACCTTGTTGGTTTCCAGCAGACGGGAGGATTGGTTGGAAACGTTGTTCACCAAATCCTGCACTATGCCGATACTCTCCTTGCCCTCGACGGAGGAGGTGTGGAGCAGGTCGTAGCTGGAGGAAGCCTTCTCCAGATTCGTAGAGATGGTGCCGATGCTGGCCACCATCTGATGGATTGCAGCGGACGACTCCTCCACGGATGCCGACTGGGTGGCAATCTGGCTGGTGAGCCCCTCGATGTTCTTGGTAATCTGCTCCACCGTCCCCATGGTCTCGGTGCAGCTGGCGGCCTGCTCCTCCGCCTTCAGGTGGAGCTGGGAGATGGCATTGGTGATGGAGCGCAGGTCGGAGGATATGTCGTCCACCCGAGTCTTGAGCGTGGTAGACGTGGTGCCCATGCGGTTGGACTCGTTGGCAATGCTGGAAATCAGGTCGTAGCGAGCCTCCATGAACTTGTTGAAGCTCTTGCCCAGGTCCCCCACCTCATCCTTGCGGGACTCGTCCATGCGGATTCCCAGGTCTCCGGTGCCGGAGGACAGGTGGCTCAGCACCTCCCCCACCTTCAGGATGGGCTTGGTAAACTGGCCGCTGATGCCAAAGGCCGCAAGGATGACGATGACGATGGACACAAGGGACATGACTATAGCTATGACCCGGATGGTGTTCAGCGCAGCCAGCAGGGTGGATCTGGGAACCAGCAAGTACACGTCGTAGGGGGTTCCCTCCACAGCACTCTGGAAGATGTATGAGGGCCTTCCATCCCACTGGAACGCCTCCATGGAGACATTCTTGGCATCAACATCGGAGATTGCATTCCGAATGTCTTCGGGAAGGTCCGCAGTGGCATCGACTTTCAGCGGGTCGGTGGAAAAGTTGCGGTATTTCCTGGCGGACTCATCGTATTGGTAATGGTACATGATGTCCTTCTTGTTGCTGGTGATAATCAGCAGACTGTTCGTGTCGAACAGAGTCTGGAAGTCGGACAGTATTACATCGGCCTGGTAGTTCAGGGTGTCCGTTGACATGGAGATGCAGAGGGCACCGATAACCTCACCAGTCTGATTGCTGCGGATTGCAGAGGAGATGGCCATCAGCTTTATCTTCTCCGCCACGGCAATATACATGTCGGAGACAGTCTGCTTGTCCTCATGGAGCGGGTTGTCCACCACCACGTCCTTGTGCCAAGCCAAGTGGCTCAAATTCTTTGGCTTCGCATTGGGGTCGGAGTCATTGTCAGACACCAGATAGCCGAGGGCCGGGTTTCCGGCAACCGGCTCGTACCAGTAGGTTCCGTCAGCGTTGGATATGGCAAAGGCACGTGCCTCCGGGTATTTATTGGAAACAGGATCCAGGGCTGCCTTGACGGTGAGCCAGTCCTTTTCCTGCACGGCGGGCATCCGGCTCAATGCGTCCACAGTTGTCTTCCACTTGTCAAAGTAGGCGGTCAGACGGTCACGGACGGTATCTGCATACTGCTGGGCAGAACTCTCCTGCAGCATCTGGATGGAAGACTTTGTGCTTTGGTACAACACCTCCATTCCAATTCCAAGGGGAAGCAGGGTAATAGCCAAGAATGTGAAGATGAGCTTTGATCTTATTTTCATAGCAAACTCCTAAAGCATGTCTTAATCCTTATTTCCAAAATTTATGAAAACAAGACGATATATTATAACATATACTTTTTATTTTGACAATTTTATCTCCCGACGTGGCAGTTTTTTTTGATTTTTTGCCCTTCCCTCCGACTGAAGCCCCGGCTGTCTCGGAGTCTGCGGTGGAACCAGTGTATCAAAGCATAAAAAACACCCCTGTGGCTGGAGCCCTACAAGAAGGAAACTCCAGAACAGGGGTGTTTTTACAGGCCCTTGCTGACAGACATCAATAGAGCCTAGCCAGGCAAGGAACCGTCTTTGGTAGGCCACTCCCCAAAAAAGCTTTCAGGGAGCAGCGACTGGTTGTCTTAGTACATTCCGTCCATGCCGCCCATACCGCCGGCAGGAGGCATAGGGGGATTCTTCTCCGGCAGGTCGGTGATGGCGCACTCGGTGGTCAGCAGGAGGCTGGCAACGGAGGCAGCGTTCTGCAGTGCAGAACGTGTCACCTTGGCGGGATCGATGATACCAGCACCAACCATGTCCTTCCACTCCATCTTGGCGGCATCGAATCCGACGCCCTTCTTCTCGTGCTTTGCCCGATCTGCAATGACTGCTCCGTCCAGGCCGGCGTTCTCGGCAATCTGGCGGATGGGCTCCTCCAGGGCACGCTTTACAATCTTGAAGCCCACCTTGGCATCGTCGCTGAGCTCGGCGGTGTCGGCCTTCTCCAGGCACTCGGCGGCCTGAATCAGGGCAAGCCCACCACCAGCCACAATTCCCTCCTCCAGGGCGGCACGGGTTGCGGACAGGGCATCCTCCACCCGGTGCTTTTTCTCCTTCATCTCCACCTCGGTGACGGCACCGATGTTGATGACGGCCACGCCGCCGGAAATCTTTGTCAGGCGCTCCTTCAGCTTCTCCTTGTCGTACTCGCTGGTGGTCTCCTCAATCTCGTGCTTGAGCTGGCCCATCCGCTCCTTGATGTCCTTGGCGTTGCCGGCACCGTCTACGATGGTGGTGTTGTCCTTGTCAATCTTGACGCTCTTGGCCTGTCCCAGCTGGGAAAGCTCGGTGGTCTCCAGCTTGAGTCCCAGATCCTCGGAGATGACCTGTCCGCCGGTGAGGATGGCGATGTCCTCCAGCATGGCCTTGCGGCGGTCGCCAAAGCCAGGAGCCTTTACAGCGCAGGTCTTGAGGGTACCACGGAGGCTGTTCACGATGAGGGTGGCCAGGGCCTCTCCGTCCATGTCCTCGCAGATGATGACCAGGGCCTTGCCGGATTGGGCAACCTTTTCCAGCAGGGGCAGTATGTCCTTCATGCTGGAAATCTTCTTGTCGTGAATCAGGATGTAGGGATTGTCGAACACGGTCTCCAGGCGGTCACGGTCGGTGACAAAGTAGGGGGAGATGTATCCCCGGTCGAACTGCATTCCCTCCACAAAGTCTGTGGTGGTTTCCATGGTCTTGGACTCCTCCACGGTGATGACGCCGTCCTTGCCCACCTTTTCGATGGCTCCGGCCAAAATTGAGCCGATCTCCTCGTCATTGTTGGCGGAGACGGAGGCTACATGGGAAACCTCGTCGGGTCCCTTGATTTCCTTGGAGTTCTTCTTGATTTCGTCCACGGCCAGCTTGACGGCCTTGTCCATACCCTTCTTCAGCTCGATGGGAGTCATGCCGGCTGCAACAGCCTTGAGCCCCTCCCGGACCATGGAGTATGCCAGGACGGTGGCGGTGGTGGTTCCGTCTCCAGCCACGTCGTTTGTCTTGGTGGCAACTTCCTTCAGAAGCTGGGCACCCATGTTCTCGTAGGGATCCTCAAGCTCCACCTCACGGGCAACGGAAACGCCATCCTTGGTGACGGTGGGAGCTCCGAATTTCTTGTCCAACAACACGTTGCGTCCCTTGGGGCCAAGGGTGACCTTAACTGCCTGAGAAATCTGCTCCACGCCAGAAAGCAGCTTCTTGCGGGCGTCTTCATTGAAAAGCAACTGTTTTGCCATTTTCCTAAATCTCCTTCTGATAGCCATAATGTCAGTTTTATGCTATTATGGATGTTATCTTAAACTAAAGATATAAAATATTTTGCTGAATGGCAAGTAAACTGGAGTAAGTTGTGGAAAAAATCAAATGGGGCATCATTGGTGCAGGCCGGGTGGCCGCCTCCTTTGCCGAGGCGCTTAGGGCCTCTACTGATTCAGAGTGTTATGCCGTGGCCTCCCGCAATCAGCAGCGGGGAAGGGATTTCGCAGAAAAATGGGGGTTCCGGGAGGTTTACGATGACTACGAGTCCCTGTTGGCAGACCCAAACGTGGAGGCAGTGTACATAGCCACTCCCCACACAAGCCATGCAAGCCTCTCCATTGCAGCCCTGCGGTCAAAAAAGATGGTGCTCTGCGAAAAGCCTGCCACGGTGAACGCCAAGGAATTGCAGAATGTCTATGAGGTGGTAAAGGAAACCAAGGGACTATTTATAGAAGCTTTATGGACAAAATTTAATCCCACCTTCCAAAAGGCCCTGGAATGGGTGGCTGCCGGACGGATTGGCAAGCTCAAGGCTATATACGCAGACTTTTGCATTGCCCGAAGCCCTGATTCCGTCTACCCTGACAAGGACTACACGCTGAACCGCCTCTACGACATCAATTTGGCTGGCGGAGCTCTTCTGGACACGGGCATCTATCCTATCACTGCCGCCCTTTCCATGGTGGAGGCACTGGTGGGGGAAGATGCTGCGGAGCATCGCCTGTTCCCGGAGCATGTTGCGGCTCTGGCACGCATGAGCAAAACCGGGGTGGACACCTTCGACAGCATTTCTCTCAAAATAGATGACGTGGTGGCAAATCTCACCTGCTCCATAGACACGGAGTCCGGCTCTGTTTTGCAGGAGGCCCGCATCGTGGGAACGAAGGGAACCATCATCCTGCCCTCCTTTTGGATGGCGCAAGAGGTCCAACTGATTTCCCTTGATGAAAAGCTGGTGGACAGCTATTCCCATCCCTTTGCGGTGAACGGCTATGAATACGAGATTGCCGAATTCTGCAAGTGCATCAAGACCCGCAAGGCGGGGCTGCTGGTAAAGGAAAGCCTCCTGCACACCCACGTCCAGAGTCTGCGGGTTATCAAGGTGCTGGATGCAATCAGGGCAAAGATTGGCCTGGTGTACCCCTTCGAGGATTGTGGCTATGTCATCAAGGACGAAACCCAAGCCGTGAAGGAGGTTCCCGGCAAGGAGGTGAAGTCCAAGCCCAACGTAGTTACCGTCTACACCGACGGCGGCTGCTCAGGCAATCCCGGACCTGGAGGCTGGGGCTGCGTGATTCTGGCTGACGGGATGGAGTATACGGTTTCTGGCGGCGAGACCAAGACCACTAACAACCGCATGGAGCTGAGCGCTGCCATCGCCGCCCTCTCAGCCATAGACCAGAACGAAACGTGGCGGAGCCAGAGCATCATCGTCCACATTGACAGCCAGTATGTGAAGAACGGTATCACCACCTGGATTCGCTCCTGGAAGCGGAACGGCTGGAAGAATTCAGAAAAGCTACCAGTAAAGAACCGGGACCTGTGGGAGGTTCTGGATGAGTTGAACAGGAAGCTGAGCGTCAACTGGAAGTGGGTAAAGGGGCACTCCGGCAACAAATACAACGAACTGTGTGATGCTATGGCCACCAAGGAAGTGGAAAAGTATAGTCGGTGAGTCTTGACGGCGGGGCGGCTCCCCGCCCCTCACTCATGCTCCTTGCAGGAAAGCTCCTCAATCTCCACCTTGAACACGCAGGTGGCGGCCAGCATTTTAGGCTGGAAGCTCCACCCGGTTCCCACGGGATGGATGTAGTCGGGCTTGGCGGGGGACTTGGGTTCCTTTGGGGGCCGCTCCGAATGCTTGGGATGGGCGGGCGGATTTGCGTGGTGATGAGCCACCGCCTGGTCCATGAGGGCCTTCAGGGCAGCCAGCTTTTCGGCCTCCTCCGTGATGATGGCGGCCCGGCCCCGTCCCATGACGCTCTGGAAATGGCAGGCGTAGTCGCAGGCCACCTCACCGCCGGTAAGCCAATACTCCCGGTCCAGCTCAAAGCTTACCATGGGACTGGCTTGCAGCAGCCGGTATTTCCTTCCCGCCTTGGCTCCGTGGAAATAGAAGGTGCCGCCAGTTTCCGTGGCCACAAAGCCAAAGTTCAGCGGCACGATGTAGACCTCCCCCTGGTCGCAAAAGCCCAGCCTGCAGCAGTGGCAGCCCCGGATGATTTCGTCAATCTTCTGCTTGTCGGTGATTTCCCTGTCCTTTCGTCTCATGGCTTTCCTCCGAGGGATGAAAAGGAGCTGGTGGGGAACCAACTCCTTTCATCAAACTAGAATGTGGCCAGGGTTCTGTCGGTGCGCTCCAGGGCCTTTTCTATTCCCAGAATCTTGATGGAGCCTACCAGCGGAGGACTTACCCGGCTGCCGGTGACGGCCATGCGGATGGGCATCATAAAGTCCCCCAGCTTGACTCCCAGCCGCTCTGCAATCTGGCGGGCCAGGGTGTCGGCCTCCTCCTCTTCCATGGTGGCAAGGGCGGCGATGAACTCCTTGCTGGCCTCCAGCACCTCCTTTGTCTTGGCGGCGTCCAGCTTTTTGGGGACAATCTGCTCCACGGGAGGGACGGCCGGCTCGGTAAAGAGGAAGCGGACCATCTCGGCGGCATCGCAGAGGAAGTGGAGCCGCTCCTTGATGAGGGGCATCAGCTGCATGAGCTTTTCCCTTGTCTGTGCCGCAGACAGCCCTTCCGCCACAGGCTCCCCGGCCTCGTTCAGGCTCACCCCGGACACTGCCGGGCCCACCTTGGGGGCGGGGAACTGGTCGCTGGCATTGACAGGCAGGGCGGCATCCCCAGTGCCGGTGATGAAGGGAAGCGTGGCCTCGTAGAGCTCCTGGTCGCTCATGGTGCGCATGTACTGGCCGTTGAACCATTCCAGCTTCTTGTAGTCGAAGACGGCGGGAGCCTTGTTCAGGTGCTCCACCTTGAACAGCTGCTCGAAGTCCGCCAGATCGTAGATGTCACGGCCGTCCTGATAGGAGCAGCCCAGCATGGCCACATAGTTGATGAGGGCCTTGGGAAGGTAGCCCCTGGCCCGGAACTCGTTGACGCTGGTGGCACCATGCCGCTTGGAAAGCTTCTGGCCGTCCTGTCCCATAACCATGGGGAGGTGGCAGAACTGGGGCGGCTCCCAGCCGAAGGCCTGGTACATCAGCACGTGGAGGGGGGTGGAGGGAATCCATTCCTGGGCCCGCATCACGTGGGTAATCTTCATGAAGTGGTCGTCCACGATGTTGGCCAGGTGGTAGGTGGGGAAGCCGTCGCTTTTCAGCAGGACGGGGTCGGGGTTGATGTCCTCGTTCTTCCACTCGATGTCCCCCAAGAGGGCATCCTTGAACCGGGTGACTCCCTCCATGGGAACCTTGAGCCGGATGACGTAGGGCTTGCCGGAGTCAAGGTTGGCCTGAATCTCCTCCGGGGTAAGGTGGCGGCAGTTGCGGTCGTATCCGGGGGGCATCTTGTTCATGGTCTGGATGGAGCGGATTCTGTCCAGCCGCTCGGCATCGCAGAAGCAGTAGTAGGCCTGGCCCTTTTCCACCAGCTCCTGGGCGTGCTTCTTGTACAGGTCGAAGCGCTGGGACTGGACGTAGGGGCCGTATTCGCCGCCCTTTTCGCCGCCCTCGTCCCATTCAATGCCCAGCCAGGCCATGGTGTCGTAGAGGTTCTGGACGTATTCCTCGCCGTAACGGGTGCGGTCGGTGTCCTCCAGCCGCAGGATGAACTTGCCGCCATTGGCACGGGCAAAAAGATAGTTGAACAGGGCGGTGCGCACCCCACCGATATGCTGCATCCCCGTCGGGGAGGGAGCGTAACGAACACGAACTTCCACAGGAAACTCCTTGATGAATCTTGTTTGTATTTGAGTCGGCTCTTGAAGAACAGGGCCAAAGCTTTCCAATAGTATAGCGGGAACGGCTCCGGCTGGCAATGGCGGGAGCTTGGTGCTGGGATGGGGATGAACGCCAAGAGCTGGGAGCCTAGAACCGGGAACCAGTTCCGCTACCCAGCAGTATAGCTGCTTTTACATTTAGTTGGACCCATGCTATACTGCACCCATGACACAGGCGGAACAGCAGCAGGCGGCACGGGACTTCACCTCATTCTGGCGAGACAAGGGAGACGAAAAGCAGGAGACACAGCGCTATTGGATTGGGCTTCTGGATAGCGTCCTGGGAATAAAAAATGCTTCCAATTATATTGAATTTGAAAAGCCGGTAAAGCTCAAGCACACCAGCTTCATCGACGGCTACATTGCCGGGACGAAGGTTCTCATCGAGCAGAAGGGCAGCAAAATCGACTTGGCCAAGGCCTACCCCCAGTCAGACGGCTCCACTCTCACGCCCTTTCAGCAGGCCAAACGCTACGCCGACGAGCTGGCCCACGACCTGCATCCCCGCTGGATTGTGGTGTCCAACTTCCGTGAAATCCACGTCCACGACATGAACCGGCCCCACCATGAGCCGGAGGTCATCCTGCTGGAAAACCTTGAGAAGGAGTTCTACCGGCTGCAATTTCTGGTGGACCAGCGGAACGAAAAAATCCGCCGGGAAGAGGAAATCTCCCTGCAGGCTGGAGTCCTAGTGGGCAAGCTCTACGACGCACTGATAAAGGAGTATATCGAGCCGGACGAGAGTAGCTTGCGTTCACTGAACATCCTGTGCGTGCGTCTGGTTTTTTGTTTGTATGCAGAGGACGCAGGATTTTTTGAAAGTCGCACTTGCTTTGAGGATTATATCAAATCACACAGCGTACAAAATTTGCGAAAAGCCTTAATCGATTTATTCAAAGGTTTAGATACAAAGCTTGAAAATCGTGACAAATATGATTTGAAATTAAATCCCTTCCCCTACGTGAACGGAGGACTCTTTGCGGCCGAGGACATCGAGATTCCAAACTTCACCCAAGAAATTGTGGACGTGCTGGTAAACGACTGCGCCGCATTCGACTGGCACGAAATCAGCCCCACTATCTTCGGTGCGGTGTTCGAGTCAACCCTGAACCCCCAGACTCGCAGGACTGGCGGGATGCACTACACGTCAATCGAGAACATCCACAAGGTGATAGACCCGCTCTTTATGGATGATTTAACAGAAGAATTTGAAAAGATTTGTGCAGCTACGAATGCAAAAACAAAGATAGACAAACTTCATGCTTTCCAAGAAAAGCTGGGAAGCTTAAAATTTTTAGACCCAGCCTGCGGCAGCGGAAATTTCCTGACGGAGACCTACCTGAGCCTGCGTCGCTTGGAGAACAGGGTCATCAGCATATTGAACAAGGGCGAGAAGGTACTGGGCTTTGACGAGTTCATCAAGGTAAAAATCCACCAGTTTTACGGAATCGAAATAAACGACTTTGCTGTTGTTGTGGCAAAGACCGCCCTGTGGATTGCCGAGAGCCAGATGATGCAGGAGACCGAGAAAATTTTGAGCCAGCGGCTTGATTTCCTGCCGCTGCGGAGCAACGCCCGCATTGTGGAGGGGAACGCCCTACAGATGGATTGGGAGACTTTTGAACTGATTCCAGAAGGAAAGAATTTCATCTACGCAGAAAAAGCCAACATCTACAAGGTGGACGATACGGCCTTCATCGTGGGTGAGCCGCCTGCAAAATATGGCGAGGTGAACATCGTCACAAAGGAGGTGGAATTCAAGAGTCCAGAGGAGTTGCAGACCCCAAAGACACTATCCGTAACCTACGACTACATCATGGGGAACCCGCCTTTTGTGGGATTTACCTACATGACAAGCAGGCAAAAGGAGGACATGGAAATTATTTTTCCTAGAACGAAAAATCTCGATTATGTTTGCTGTTGGTATAAAAAAGCGAGTGAGGTAGTTCAAGGTAAAAATACACGATGTGGATTTGTTTCTACCAATTCAATTACACAAGGAGAAACAGTTGCACGTTTCGTTCCAATGTTAAATATTCATTATGATTTTGCCTATAGAACTTTTAAATGGAGTAACGAAACGCTGGATAAAAAGAACATGGCCGCTGTCCATTGTGTAATTATTGGTTTTAGTGCAAGTGTTTACAATAAGGAAAAATTTATAGTTAATGAGGGCGGTGAAAAACAAATTGTTAAGAATATAAATGCATATTTAGTAGACGCACCGAATGTCATTGTTGAAAGCAGAAATAAACCATTATGCAAAGTTCCGCAAATGATTTATGGAAACAAGCCAGCAGATGGAGGCTTTTTGATTATAGAAGACGATGCCCATGAAGCCTTTATTCAAAATGATCCAAATTCAATCAAATTTATTCGTCCATTGCTAGGTGCAGTAGAATTTTTGCACAACAAAAAACGGTGGTGCCTGTGGTTGGTGAATGCAAGTCCAGCGGAAATAAAAAAATGTCCGCTAGTTTACGAAAGGGTGAAAAAATGCAAGGAAAACAGGGAGTCCAGCGTGGCGGCAGGAATTAGAAGGTTTGCAGATACACCTCATTTATTTGCTCAACGTACTCAACCTGAAGGCGTTGATTATATTATCATTCCTCGTGTTTCTTCTGAAAACAGAAATTATGTGCCCATGAGTTTTATGACATCAGAGACAATCGTTTCTGATGCAGTCCAAATAGTACCAAATGGTACTCTCTATGACTTTGGAATTCTTACAAGCTCCGTGCACATGGCCTGAATGCGTGCTGTCTGCGGACGCTTAAAAAGTGATTATCGTTACTCAAAAGACATCGTTTACAATAACTTCCCGTGGTGCACTCCTACTGCCGAGCAGAAAAAGAGGATTGAGGAAACCGCACAAGCCATTCTTGACGCTCGTGGGCTCTATCCCGATTCTTCGTTGGCAGACCTCTACGATGAAGTTGCTATGCCCCCTGAACTCCGCAAGGCGCACCACGCAAACGACAAAGCAGTTATGCAGGCATACGGCTTCCTGTCAAAGGGCTTAAGCCCTTTGACAGAAGGTGAGATTGTGGCAGAGTTGTTCAGGATGTACGAAAGATTGGCGGGGGCTTGGTGCTGGGATGGGGATGAACGCCTTAGAACAGATTTGAATGGGAGCTGATTCGATAGGCGGAAAGGAGCAGGATGTCATCCTCGATTTTGTAGATGAGCACCAAATCTGGTTTGACGTGGCAGTCACGATAGCCTTTTAGTTTTCCGGTCAATGGGTGGTCCTTGTATTTTGGCTCAAGTGTTTCCCCGGCTGCCAAGCGGTCAATTATTTCGATAGTGGCTTGTCTGTCTTGCTCTGAAAGCTTTTTGGCATCCTTTTTGAACCGAGTAGTAAGGAAAATTTTGTATTTCATACAATGCAGGCAAAGGCATCTTTGGCGGAGGAAAAGGTTTCTAAGGTGCCATTTGCTTTTTGTTGCGAGAGCTCCGCCTCACCCTCCCTGATGGAAGCAATGAACTCGTCGGAAAAGTCATCGTCCTGAAAATAGGTGTATGGTTGCGGCCGCATCCTGTTGATTGCATTGAGCATAGCCAACAAATTCTGGTCGGCATTTTGTATCACAAGGGTCATGGGCACCTCCTGCAACCAGTATAGCGGGAACGGCTCCGGCTGGCAATGGCGGGGTGGAGATTAAAGGGCTTGTTCCAATTTGGTCATTGATTCATAAAAAATGTTGCATTTTGCATTACAATGTATTATATTTAATGACATCAGGAGGTGTCTTATGTCAATGACAACGATAAATATTCGCACGAGCTTGGAGACAAAGCGGGAGGCAGAACGTCTTTTTGAGGATTTTGGGCTTTCTATGACAAGCGCAATAAATGTTTTTCTCAAGCAAGTCATTCGGGAAAGGAAAATACCCTTTGAGATAGGGTACAGCACTCCAAATGAGCTTACGGCAAGGGTTTTGAAGGAGACGGAAGAGGGAAAGAACCTGAGTCCAGTCTTTGACTCCGTATCGGACTTGATGGATTCCCTCCATGCTTAGGCCACGGTATTCCACGCAATTTAAGAAAGACTACAAATTGGCTTTGCGGCGGGGCAGAGACGAGCGTCTTTTTATTGAAGTTCTGGACAAGCTGCTCCGGCAAGAGCCACTACCGGCTGGCAATGGCGGGATGGAATCGCCCTCATCCCTCCGCAGTCAGGACAAAGTAGCTGGCGGTGGAGACAGGGAGGGGGTCTTTTAGGGAGACGGTGACGGTCTGGGAGGTCTGGTAGCCCAGGGCTCCTTTAAAGACGGCTCCCCAGAAGGCTCCCATGGAACGCTTGAGCATCCTGGTCCTGTTTTCCATGTCCTCCCCGCTGAGTGCCCGCAGGCTGCTGTCCACCAGTGGCTGGAGCCGCTCCCGGTAGTACAGCAGGAAGGTCTTGACCGGGGGGATGTGGAAGAGGTCGTTGCAGAATTTCACGTGTCCCAAAAGCTCAGGATTGGAGGCCATCTCCATGCACAGCTCCCGGAAGGGGCGGAATTCCTCTCCGTTGATAAGCCCCTCGAACTGGGAATACCGCCGGCTTATTCCCTCTTCTATACGTAGCTGCAATTCTTCCTGGGTCATGTCCATGGCCTTCATCGTCTCCACCTGCAAAAATTCTAATCGTTGTTGACAAATGAATCAAACCATGGTATACATATCACAAAATCAAATATGAGTAAAGAACATATTTGATTTTGACCTTCGGGTGAGTCATCTGTCGTCCTCTGTGTAGCGACTATAGGATACCAGTTAGCTTCCCGAAGGTCAATCTTGGGGGAGGAGTTGCGCCTTCTCTCCAGTGCAAAATCGAATTATGGAGGATATGGATTATGGCTTGTAAGCTGAATGCGGGTTTTTGCAAGGTGGGGCTTGTGCTGGTGGTGGTGTGTTTTACGTTGATGTTTACGGGATGTCTTACGTCTTCTGGAACAACTGAAACGGCAAACACTCCTACTGAGAGTGTTGATGATAATATTTACGTCCTCTCAGGTTCTGACACATACGATAGGATTGTAGGGTATGTTTCCACTAATCCGTCCAATCCATCTAAGTATGAAGTTTCGTTCCCTGCTGGGGAAGAAGGAAAGCGGGAACTAATTACTGAGAATAGTTTATCTCGGCTGGATGTGTCGTATAGCCATAAATATGATTTTGTTTATGGAAGTTATACCACCAGTGACTTCAAGTGTACATTTGACGGTAATCCTTATTATTCTAGAGACCTTAATGTGTATACCCTTACTGTTCGTGATGGTATTTTTGCTTCCCCAAACCTTTTTGACCCAAACCGTTTTGAGAATTGCCCGCAGGAAGTTCAAGATACCTTTCGGAGTGTTCTAGATGAGACCAAGTTGGGGTATGGAGCCATAAGCATTGTGTTTCACACTGTTTATGAGGCTGAAGAGTTCTTGTTGAGAGCTAGTTATTATGACCAAGGTAAAAGAAGTCTTCATGACTTTTATTCCTATAGGTCTGTAGGTAGAAAATATTTACCAGACTTTACTACTATAACTGAGGAGGAACCACCTGTAGAGGTGGTGTCTAAATACAAGACCTTCAAAGTAAGTTCCATGGCTTTCAAGGAAGGTTTTTTTGGTTTTTCTGATGATATAGGTCCCGACGGCTGGAAGGATACCTTCGACGAAGGATACAGGTATGGACTGTCTTCCTATGCGGAGACTGGCTATGACGAGTACGGGCTGTATGACATAATCGATGGCTGGAAGGATTTAAAGAATAGTAATTTGGTAGAGACTTACGCCATGTCGCTCAAACTCAAGTCAAAGGGTGATGGTTTCTACGTCACCGAGGGCGGCTGGAAGGTGTATTCCACCAACCGTCAGAACGCAAAGTCGCTGGATGACGCATGGAATTCCTATTCCAAGACGGTAAATAGCTATGGACTCTGTTACCGCATTGGCCTTGTTCCTGCAGGAGAAAATAAATACGAGCTTGTCCTGTATGCTATGACACGGACATGAGCGGGATATAGCCACCCATCAGTTTTGAGTAAAACAGGATGCTAGTACTGAACAGTTGTGTTCATGCTGGTATCCTGTTTGAAGATTGATTTTATCGTCAAAGGAGGCTAAGGATGGGAGAAATGGGATTGGGATATGGAAGTGAGTACCAATTGTTGCGCTTCTTGGGCCACCACAGGAACTATTTGAATGGCAGGATTCAGGAGATTCTTGGGATACAAGAAGAAATCCACTGGTTGGACTATCCCAGTAATTATGGGAAAGCATCCTTGGATGCTGAGTGGGTTGGCGTTGACTGTTTCAAGGACGAACCTAATTTTGATGAGATACGCCAGCGGTGGGATAATTTCTGGCCTTCTAAGACGAAAGCCCAGAACTGGGATAGCATCTTTAAGGTTGGCAGCAAATGGTATTTTGTGGAGGCAAAGGCACACGAGGCGGAGACGCATTCCAGCTGCGGTGCCAGCAATCCTAAGAGTGTGGAAATGATAAATCAGGCATTCGGCAAGGTTGCCGCCCACTATAAAAGCTCAAAAGGTAATGAGTGGGCAAGTGAGGCCTGTCAGTCGTATCAGTTGGCAAATCGCTTGGCATTCATATATTTTTGCCGGGAAAATGGCATAGATGCTGCCTTGCTGTACATCAGTTTCCTTAATGGATATGACAAACCAGAAGAGAAAGGAAGGAAAAATGTCACCACGATTGCTGAGTGGGAACGGATTTGGCAGGATGAATTTGATGACTTGGGAATCGACATGAAAGCAGTTGAGGGTAGTTGGTATAATTTGTGCATTGATTGTGCTGAACACTATACAAATTTCTAGATTTAAGAAACGCAAAAGGAGGCTGTTTTGAGTTTGGCGGACATGGCGATGGGTTATGGAAGCGAATTCCATTTACTTAGATTACTAGGTCATCACAGGAATTATTTAAACAACAGGATTCAAAAGGTGTTGGGAACACAGGAGGAAATTCAGTGGCTGGATTATCCAAGTACCGATGCTTCCTTTGACAAGGAATGGAAAGGAATAGAATGTTTTCAGGGGCACGAGAGGTATGAGGAGCTGAAAATTGCATGGAATGCCTTCTGGCCTCAGACAGGAAGTGCTCAGACTTGGGATGCCATATTTACAGTAGATGGCAAGTGGTTCTTTGTGGAGTCAAAGGCACACAAAGCGCAGACAAAAGCGTCTTGTTCTGCAACGTCAGAGGAAAGTCGAAAGAAGATTCATGCTGCTTTCACCCAGGTAGGTAATAGTTATGGTTCCTCTTCAGTTGATTATTGGATGACTCCACAATGTGACTCATATCAGTTGGCAAATCGCTTGGCATTCATATATTTTTGCAAGAAACAAGGTATTGATGCCGCCTTATTGTACATAAATTTCATCAACGGATTTGACAAACCAGGAACACAAGGAAAGATGAATGTCTCCAGCGAAACTCAATGGGATGAAATTTGGCAGCACCACTTTCAGTCTTTGGGTATTCAGAGGGAAGCTGTTAGAAAGATTTGGTTCAGTATATGTATTGATTGTACAACAGAATTCACCACCCTGTAATTAATTTCCCACATGAGATGAATAATCTGGTGCGGCTGTCCTTGTGACAACTGCACCAGTTTTTTCGTACCACTGTAGATAAAGGCAACTCAAAATGCTCCCTATCCTCAATTGCCGGGATGGGGAGTTTTGCCACTCTATCTCATCCATCTGTCGTTCGGCAGTTTATAGAGGTATTCCAGGGTCTCGTAATCGAAGTTCTCCTCCCAAACGATACCTAACCCGAAGGAATCGTAAACGCAGAAGGGGTAGGTGTCGGGAAAGACTATTGACTCCAGATTGTCCAAGTCCTCAAAAGCCTTGCTGTGGATATGGGTGATGCTTTGGGCGATTATGACTTGTGTGACAAAATCGAAGTCGGCTTCCACCCGGTATTCCCCCTCCCAGTCGATGTACTCGTTGTAGGCGTAGTTACGCACATCCTCCCCCCTGAACTTTCTGCGCCTGTTTCGGGGAGCGAAGGCCGCCTCCCCAATCTCTGTCATCCCCTCCGGAATCACGATGGTGGGACGCTCCTGCACGCAGTACCGCACGGTCTTTTCGCTGCAGGCGATTCCATTCCGAATCTGGAGGCAGGGATAGCTGAACTCCTTGATGTCGCAGCTGCCGAAGGCAAAGTCAGCGATTTCTGTCACGCTGTCCGGTATGCTCACCTGGGAGAGAGAGCCGCAGCCGGCGAAGGCCTCCTCCCAATTTCCGTCACGCCCTCTGGAATCGCCATGGACGTGAGGGAGCGGCAGTCGGCGAAGGTTCGCTCTCCAATCCTTGTGATTCCAAGGGGAAGGGCAAGCTGGGCCAAGGAGGGACAGTAGTTGAAGGCGCAGTCAGCGATTTCTGTCACCGTGTCGGACCAGTGTTTCGCAGCGGTAGAAGGCTCGCTCCCCGATTTTCGTCACACCCTGGGGAATGACGGCCTTGGACAGCTGGGCCGCACAGTACTCCACAGCTCCACTACTGAGGGCGAGACCGTTCTCTATGCGGAGGCAGGAATAGTCCAGCTGGATGATGTTGCAGTTCTTGAAGGCAAGGGGGCCAATCCTCTCCACGCTGGCGGGAATCGTCACCTGGGCGAGCTTGGTGCAGCCAAAGAAGGCCCGCTCTGCAATCTCCGTCACCGTGTCTGGAATCACCACGGAGACAAGGGATGTGCAGCGGGCAAAGGCCTCCTCCCCGATTTTTGTCACACCTGGATGGATGACCACCGTGGTCAGGCTCTCGCAGCAGTAGAACGCCTGCTCCCCTATTTCCTGCACCTGGCCGGGAATCACCACTGAGGCAAGGGAGCTGCAGTGGGTGAACGCCTGTCTATCAATCCTCGTGAGGCTGTTCGGAAGGGTAAAGGTGGTCAGGGCCGTACATTCTTTGAATGCACGCTCTCCGATTGCAGCCAGTCCCTCTGGCATCTCCACCGAGACGAGGGTTTTGAAGCCGTTGCCAGTGAATGCCCCTTTTCCTATCTCCTTCAGACTGGGAGGCAGCACTACGGAGGTGATAGGATGCGAGTGCCAGTATGAATCGAAGCAGGAGGTGATTCCCGTGACACACTGGGGAAGGGTCAGCGAGGAGGTTTTCGTTGTACAATACAGCGCGACTCCGTCCCTGCAGGCTACTCCGTCTACTATCTGGAGGCAGGGATGGTCCAGCTCCTGGATGGGACAGTATCTGAATGCAGTGCTCCCGATTTCTGTGACGCTGGCGGGAATTTCTATGGAGGCTAGACTAGAGCATTCTTCGAATGCACCACTCTCAATCTTTGTGAGGCTGGCGGGAAGCTCTATGTGGGCGAGGGCAGAGCAGCTGTGGAAGGCTGAGCTACCGATTTCCGTGACGCTGCTGGGGATGGTCACCTCCACCAGGGATTTGCAGCCGTAGAATGTATAGTCCTCTATTTTTTCCACACCAAAGGGGATGGCCACCGCTGCCAGGGACTTGCAAGATTTGAAGGCAGTGTTTTCGATTTTTTTCAGGCTGGCGGGAAGCTCCACCGCTGCCAAGGACTCGCACCCCTCGAATGCACTGCTCCTGATTTTTTCCACGGTGTCTGGAATCACCACGGACTTGAGGTTGGAGCAAGCTGCAAAGGTATCGAGTCCGATTTCTTGTACGCCGCTGGGAATCTCTATCGACTGGAGGCTAGAGCATCCTATAAATGCAGTGTCTCCGATTTTTTTCACGCTGCTTGGAATCACCACGGACTTGAGGTTGGGGCACTCCCAGAAGGTGCTGTCCTCGATTTCTTGTACGCCGTCAGGAATCTCCATCGACCAGATACTAAGGCAGTCGATGAATGCCCCGCCTCCAATCCTTTTTACGCTGCTTGGAAGGGACACCTGGGAGAGGCTGTGGCAGCTGGCGAAGGCATACTCCTCGATTTCTTCCACGCCGTGCGGAATATCCACTACAACAAGGAAGACGCAGTTCCTGAAGGCATCGCTTCCGATTTTCTCCACGCCAGAAGGAATCTTCACCTCCACGAGGAAGTGGCAGTTGTGGAACGTATTCTCCGGAATTTCCTTCAGGCCAGGAGGGAGCCGCACCGATTTAAGGTTCAAGCAGCCACAGAATGTGCCCGCTCCGATTCTTGCCACACTGTCGGGAATCCGCACGGACTGGAGGCTGAGACACCCCTCGAATGCACTGCTGCCGATTTCCGTCACGGTGCTGGGAATCCTCACCCACTGGAGGCCAATGCAATCCTTGAATGCCGCCTCCCCAATTCGTGTCACTCCTTCAGGAATGACAGCTCGCCCTGCCACGGTTTTCTCGCAGCGCTCCACCACACCATTCACGATGGTCAGCTTCGATTCATTTGTTTCCTGCATGCTTGCGCTCCTTATGCTGTTGTTTTCTCAATGATACAGTACAATCGCAGGGAAGCAAAGAGCGTTTAAAAAAATCTGCGTGGGAGGGGGAGGCGAGACTTGCTTTCCGGGGCAAAGACGGATGGCGGGCTGAATTCGGACTGCAAGCGGAGGCTGGAGGGCAGGAAAGAGCGGGCCGCTCCCCTACCCTCGTCCAGCCTTACCTCATATTGATGATGGACTTATCGTAGTCGGCGGGAGGGACAAGGCCCATCAGGTTCATAAGGGTGGCAGGCCAGCTGGAAATGCCAAGCCCCTCGTTCAGCTTGTCCCGGTCATACTCCCCCTTGTACTCCGGGTCGTAGATGATGGCGGGAACCGGGTTCAGGCTGTGGCTGGTCTTGGCCTTTGGCTCTCCGTCGCTGCCCTTTTTCACCGAGCCGTCCTTGCCATGCTCGTACATATCGTCGCTATTGCCGTGGTCGGCGGTGATGCACAGGATACCCCCCGCCTCCTCGATGGCAGCCTTCAGCCTTCCCAGCTGCAGGTCCATACCCTCCATGGAGCAGACCACCGCATTGAACACACCGGTGTGCCCCACCATGTCGCCATTAGCATAGTTCACAACGATGAAATCAAATTTTTCCGACTTGATAGCCTCAACCAATTTATCTTTCACTTCGTAAGCGCTCATTTCGGGCTTAAGGTCATAGGTAGCCACCTTAGGAGAAGCCACGAGGATACGTTCTTCTCCTTCGTATGGAGTTTCGCGACCGCCATTGAAGAAGAATGTAACGTGAGCATATTTTTCAGTTTCAGCGATGTGAAGTTGTGATTTGTTGAGCGAAGAGAGATATTCTCCAAGAGTGTTTGACACATTTTCTTTGTCGAAAAGAATGTGAACACCTTTGAATGATGCATCATAAGGAGTCATACAATAGTATTGCAATCCGGGGATTGTCATCATACCTTCTTCGGGCATATCTTGTTGAGTCAACACGATAGTCAATTCTTTAGCACGGTCGTTGCGGTAGTTATAGAAAATTACCACATCACCCTCTTTGATGCGACCGTCAACGTTAGCGTTAACGATAGGTTTCACGAATTCGTCGGTAACATCAGCGTCGTAAGATGCTTGCATGGCAGCAACCATATCGGTAGCCTTTTCGCCAACACCGTTAACCAACAAGTCGTAAGCTTCTTTTACACGTTCCCAACGTTTGTCGCGGTCCATTGCGTAGTAACGACCGATGATTGAAGCAACCACACCTGCCGATTTCTCGCAGTGGTTTTGAAGTTGTTCGATAAAGCCTTTACCACTACGAGGGTCGGTGTCGCGACCGTCCATAAAGCAGTGGATAAATACTTTGT
>CALEFI010000051.1 GCA_937876905.1 uncultured Treponema sp. | reverse complement strand
GAGGCGCCGGATTTTAAAACCAGCAGATCCTCCGGGCAGAACAGCACCGTATTCAGCACGCCGGCCAGCTCTCCCGCGGATTTTTTCTTGACGCCGTTGCGCCAGAGCTGCCGGGGCCGCCTGCCGGGGAAGATGACACTTCTGAGGGTCTGCTCCCGGCCCTCGCTGAAGACCTTAGCCTCCAGATCGGCGAAGGCGTCGCCGAAGCGGATCAGCTCCGCAGATTTCTGGGTGCGCCAGCTTCGGCCGGAGCCTAAGTACACGATGGCCTCCATCAGGTTGGTCTTCCCTTGGGCGTTGTCGCCGATGATCAGGTTGACCCCCGGCTCCGCCGTGAACCGGAGCTCCTCATAGTTGCGCCATCCCCGGATGTTCAGCTCACACAGGTGCATGGATGGTGATGAGGTAGCTCTGGCCCATGAATTCGAACCGGTCACCGGGATGGAGCTTCTTGCCCCGCATGGTGCAAATTTCGCCGTTGACCTTGACCTGCTCCTCGAGGATCAGGCTCTTGGCCTCACCGCCGGAGTAGACGATGTTGGCGTACTTCATGGCGTCCTGAAGCTTGATGAATTCCGTGTGGATCACCACGGGAATGTCGGGGTTCTCCCCCTTTTTGCGTACAGTAACTTTCATATTTTCAAATTCCTCCAATAATAGGCGGGAGAACAGAGTGGAGAGTTGAGATTGGAGAGTGGAGATCGATAAAACTTGACGTTCTTCCTTAAACATCTCCATTCTTCACTCTCCAATCTCCAATCTACATCAGTTGCTCTTCAATCTGACCGGCAGCACCATGTAGGCGAAGTCCTCCTTCTCGTCCACGGGGGTCAGGACGATGGGGCTCAGGCCGTTGGTCAGCTCCAGGGTGACCTCCTCGCTGGGCACGGCCCGGAGGGCATCGGCCAGGTAGCGGACATTGAAGCCGATCTCCAGCTCCTTGCCGTCACCGGCGATGGAGCAGCGGTCCTCGGCGGCGCCGATGGTGGTGTTGGTCCGCATCAGCAGCTCCTGATGGCTGAAGACGCAGCGGACGGGGCTCTTGTATTTTTCGGAAACGATCAGACCCACACGCTCCACGGAAGATGCCAGATCGGAAACATGGGCAACCAGCTTCACGGGGCAATTGGTGGGCACAACCCGGCGCCAATCCAGGAAATCGCCTTCCAGCAGACGGCAGATCAGGGTGGCGCCGCCGATCTCAAAGAGGATGTGCTTGGGACCCAGGGAGAAAGCGGCATTGTCCTCGCTGTCGGAGAGGATATTGGTGGGCACATACTCCGTCTCCTCCAGCCAGTTTTTCTGGATGCTGAAGTCAAACAAAGACAGGTCGCTGAACAATAGGATGTAGCCCCAATTAACCGGTTTTTTACCGCCGGAAATATAGATTTTATCCAGAAGAAGATAGTCAAAATACAGGCTCCCGACAGAAAGGGAAAAGTCTGGATACTGAACCACCAGGGTTCCCTTCATCCCAAGATATTTGCTTGCGCGGGCAGTCATCCCGAATTCATTTTTAAAGAGGAACAATCCAGTTCCGTCAAATGTGCCGTCCTCGTAGAATCCGGCGACACCAGCCTCCGCCTTCAAGTGGCCGAAAAAACTGAGCGGCTTGAAAAAAGGATCTTGATGCTCCGTTGCCAGGCCATCCGCTGGTTCCGGCAACGGAGCATCCTGACTCTCCACCACAATGTCATTTGCCTCACCAAACAAATCGGCGAAGGGGTCTTCCTCCGAGTACACCTCGGCCGGCAAGCCCTCGGCAGGAAGAGCCTCCCCCGCAGCCACTGGCACATCCTGGGCATACAGGCCAAGCTGGAGAGAAGCACAGCACAACAGGAATATTTTCTTCATCAATCTCCCATCATTTCCAGATATGGCTTCGTGTATACAATATCATCAGCCTTGGAAAAAGAGACATTCGCTATGGAGATTTGGGTACGCTCATACTGCCTTTTCCCTGCAATTTCCTTTCCCCGCAGGTTGTCCATAATCAGCATATTCACTGGAACAGCATACTTGCGCCCGTTGCCCTCCACAATCTGATACGAAGGAATCGCTGTGGTGCGCAAAAGCTGGCCGGAAAGACTGTAGTCCTCCTTCTTCCGAACCAGTCCATCCTCCTTCGTAACCCAGAGCCTCAACTTGGGATAATCCACCCCCTCCACCTTGGTGACCAAGGTAAAGAGGGTACAATCCAACGCTCCCAGCCTTACATCCTGGACAGACTCAATGGCGTAGTCGCGGTAGTAGTATTGAGGAGAAAAATCAGAGTTGTTTGCATTGGTATTCTGAAATTTGTCCGTGGCGCTCGTAAAGGTGAAGCGGCTGTCGGATGGGTCATAAAACCAGATGCTTCCGTCTGTCTGGAGGTATCCCTTCCCCTTTTCCTTCGCAGGGCCAGTTACCAGGATGGTCCACTGCTTCGTCCGGTCCCTCCGGTACATAATCGCCTCCGTCAGGGTCTTGCCCTCGCCGGGCTTCTCCTGGACCACCGTATACTTTCCGGAAAAATCAGTGTCAAAGAAGGCGGTGTTGTCCTGGGCACGCCGCAGCAAGTCCTCCGCAGCCTTGGAAACCTGGGCGCTTGCAGAAAGGACGGCAAAACCAAGTACACAAACGATGCAAGCCAATGTACGACTTAAAAAAAACCTCATCAGTTTACCTCACTCCGTAACTCCCAATGCCTCCACAGGAGTTGTTTTTATGGATTTCTGCACGGAAAACAATACAGCCAGAGAAGTTGTTACATACACGAGAATTGATATAATCAAGAATTGGGAGCCAGAAATTTCTGGTCTCAGGATGCCATCCACAAGGAAAATATCAAAGGCGGGAACAAACGAAAAGTTGAAGGCCACGATAATCCTGCAAAGTGCTACGGAAAATACAATCCCCGCAACACAGCCCGCTCCTATCAAGACGGTCATCTCGGACAACAAGACCTTGATGATGTCAGGCCGCCGCATACCAATGGCCTTGTAGATGCCAATCTCGTTGATACGCTTCATAACAATGACCCTGTAGGTGCTGCTGACACCGATTACTATGATTGCGATGAGGATGAGAATCACAAAGCTGGTGATTAAATTCATGGCATCCAGTAGAATCTTCAAGTCCTCCAGATTAGCGTAGAGACTGACCAGAAGATAGTGAGGCTCCTCAAATTTCCCTCCCTGCAGGTCATCGTAAAAAATCTGCTTGTCTTCCACCAGCGGAAACATGGTGAAGTGCCTTTCAAGCTCGCTTTGATAGAAGGACAGGTCGCTGGATTTTATGGCATGGCCCTGGGGAAACGAGAGGCAAATCCTGTTGGCCCAGTGGGACTGAGCCCCATAGCTTTCCCGCAGACAGTCTATGTCCATATACGAGGTGTACATGCCGAAAAGGCTTGAGTCTCGGAAAATTCCGTGGACCTGGAGCTCCGCCGTGTTCGTGTATCCTTGGGCAGTTGTCAAGAAGAAGGTGATGGAGTCGCCGGCATGGACACCAAGGCTCCTCGCAATCGGCTCCGACAAAAGGATTCCATTGGAGTCCGCCATGTCCCCGGCACTGCCCTCCACGTAATTGAATCCCTCGAACAGTTCCCTCTCCCGATTAAAGTCAACGCCCTTAATGACCCGCTGCTTTACCTCGGCACCCTCGAAATAGAGAGAAGAGTAACGCGCGTCATAATCAAAGCGGGCACTGATGCTCACCTCCGCTGGAAACAATGGCGTCAAAGTCGTTATAAAATCGTCCACATAGTCAAAGGAAAGGTCATTCTTGCCGCCGATAAACATCAAGTCCCCGCCATAATAGAGCCGAGCCTTGTGCTCTAAAGAGTCAAGCATTCCATTCACCAGAAAGAGACAGAACAAGGAGACTCCAACTCCAACCATGCAGACGAGCAGCAGTGACACGTATTGTTTTTTTCGGTACAGAAGGGAACGGAATCCCAGTCTAAAAACAGCTGTCATTTTATTCCTTGTATCGCTTCTATAGGATGAACCTTCAAGGCTGTCAGGACAGGATAGATCCAGCCCAAAATCCCCAGGATTATCATCAGCACCATGATTCTCACTATGTTGCCTGATGAGACAGAAACCACGAGCGAGGAGGAGCCAAAGAGCTGAATCAGAAAGTCATTGGAAAACATTATGTCCAAGGATGTGATTGCCCAGGCTCCCGCAGTGCCTACAATGCAGCCTAAGATTCCGGCGCAAACAGCCATGGACAGGGTTTCAATCATGCACTGCAGCGAGACAAACCATGAGGACGCGCCGATTGCCTTCATCGTGCCGATTTCCCTGATCCTGTCCAAAACATTTATTACAAGGGTGTTGTTTACAATGATGAATCCAGCCGCCATGACAATGAGTATTCCGACATTGAAAATACTGCGCATCCAGTAAAGATAAAGGGTTGTGCTTCCTGCCCCATGCCGCCAATTGACCGCCTCCACAGGCCACTGGTTATGCTCGAATGTCCTGTTGAGTCCATTGATAAGACGATTGACAGAAACTCCTTCCTTCGCACGACAAACAAGAAAATTCCAGGTGGTACTAGCCACCTCAAACTCTCCCTCATCCTGAAAAGCCTCGTCCGGGGTCTCCTCCACAACGGCATCCACATCCCCCGCAAAAGAAAACAGGTCGTCAAAATTCATCTGGGAATCCAACAAACTAATCTTGGACTCTGCAATTGCATCCTCGTCAAGGGAATAGGTTTCTGAAACATCCATGATGTCCCGCACCGTGTCGGGATCCACGAGAACAAAGGCATCAAACACAGCATTGGAGCTCCCATACTGAATGATTCCCGTTACAGGAACCGCCCTGATACGGAAGCTCGTGCCATCAGAAACAGTAAACTGGACCAGGCTCCCCAAGTCCACCCCTGTTTCGTCAGCGAGCTTCTGCGACAGCATCACCCCCTTCTCTCCCTGCCCATATCCGCCCCCTTCCAGCAAGCGGATTCCATGCATCATCTGGAGATACTCTTTTCCGGGAACCCCGAAGAGATGCAGCGCCTTCCGAATGGTGCCATACTCCATCACTGCAACACCGAACACCTGGGGTATGAACGAATCTATATCCTGATTCTGCAAAAGACTTTCCACGACGGCCTCATACGGAACGAGGCTTTCAACAGCAGTTAAGTCGCCGGTAATAGGTGTATCATCACCAAAAAGATTCAGGGGAACATCCGCCTTGGGACGGATGATGAAATCCCCCGTAAAACTGGAAGTAAAGCTGCTTTGCACGCCCTTCTCCGTGCTGTCAAAGATGGCGTTGGAAACCACCAAAAGAGCCGCAGCAAAAGTCATGAACAAAATGATGACAACAGAGCTCCTGTGAGACAAAATATTTTTTATGGCTAACTTAAATACCACCCCTCTCCGACCTTCCCCTCGGCAATATCTTTTTATGATGCCTCGCTCATGCCGACGACTGGATTATAGCTGAAAGAAAACATTATTTCAATCTATAGATTTGGAGAATGCCCTTCCATCCAGACCAATTTTTTCGTATACTTGATAACCTTGCATGAATTATGTAGACACAAAGGAGAAAATATATGAGTTCAATCCAGGACGTTTTGGGGAGAGAAATCCTTTTTTTTGACGGGGGAACCGGCTCCCTGCTCCAGGCACAGGGGCTGATTCCCGGCGAGCTGCCGGAGACCTGGAACATTACCCATCGGGAAGAAATCGTTGCCCTGCACTACAACTATTTTCGTGCCGGGGCAAACATCATCAAGACGAACACCTTTGGGGCGAATGCGCTGAAATTCCCGGTGGACAGGGCGCTGACACAAGGGGCCACCCCAACAAATGAAGCCGCAGCGTCACCCTCAGCCCATTCAGGTGGCGCTTGCACCTGTGGCTGCCATCCTGCCGAGCAGGACTCCGCTCCGCAGCCTGGGGTTGACACGGGAGCCTTCCAGCCGGAATGCCCTGACTACAGCCTGGGACAGATTGTGGCCGCCGCCCTGGAAAATGCAAATGAGGCACGCCGAAAAATCGAGGGGGAACGGCTGACGGAGCAAGAGCTGTCCAGCCTGCGTTCCCGCCACCTCGCCCCTGAAGCCAGCAATCCGGCTGACCGCCGCCACTTTGTGGCCCTGGACATAGGTCCTGCCGGAAAGCTTTTGGAGCCCCTGGGAGACCTGAGCTTTGACAGTGCGGTGGAGCTTTTTGCCCAGGTGATTCGGGCGGGCATTGCCAGTGGTGTGGCAGCGGCTGGTTCCTCCAGCGGCATGGATTCTGGGGACGGCAAGAAAAAGCTGCCCTTCGACCTGGTGCTCATCGAAACCATGAACGACTGCTACGAGGCAAAGGCCGCTGTGATTGCCGCAAAGGAAGTAATGGAAGAAACTGGCACCAGCTTCCCGATCTTTGTTACCACCGTCTACGATGAAACCGCCAAGTCCCTCACTGGCTCCGACCCAAGGACCATGGTTACTATCCTTGAGGGGCTTGGAGTCAGCGGCTTGGGAATGAATTGCAGCCTGGGTCCGGTGCAGATGGAGCCCATCGTCTCCATGCTGGCAGCAGAGTCCAGCACACCCCTTGTGGTGAACCCCAACGCAGGGCTTCCCCGTAGCGAGGATGGCCGCACTGTCTACGATATTTCCCCCCAGCAGTTTGCCCAGATTGTGTCGGGCTTTGTGGACAAGGGCGTGGCCGTTGTGGGCGGCTGCTGCGGCACCACCCCGGAGCACATCTGCCGGCTGGTGGATGCCTGTCACGGCAAGAGCTGCCCCGCCACCACGGACAAGGGATTTTCCCGCATCAGCAGCTACACCCGCACTGTCCAGCTGGGAGGAAAGCCCGTGCTGGTGGGGGAGCGAATCAATCCCACTGGAAAGAAGCGCTTCAAGCAGGCCCTGAAGGAAAACGACCTGCCCTACATCATCAATGAGGGGCTGGCCCAGGAGGACAAGGGCGTTCACGTGCTGGACGTAAACGTGGGCCTGCCGGAAATCGATGAGGTGGCCATGCTGAAAACCGTGGTACAGGAGCTGCAAAGCGTCACCGAGCTGCCCCTCCAGCTGGACACCTCCGACCCAATTGCAATGGAGGCTGCCATGCGGCTGTACAACGGCAAGCCCCTGGTCAACTCGGTGAACGGCAAGGCAGAGATTATGGAGGAGATTTTCCCGCTGGTAAAGAAATACGGAGGCGTGGTGGTGGGGCTCACGCTGGATGAGGACGGAATTCCTGAGACGGCGGAGGGACGCATCGCTATAGTGGAAAAAATCTACGCCACCGCCGCAAAATACGGCATCGGCAGGAAGGACATCATCATAGACCCCTTGGCAATGACCATTAGCTCGGACACCACAGCGGCAGCGGCCACACTGGACGCTCTCCACGCCGTAAAGACCCGCTTTGGCGGCACCACCATCCTGGGGGTGTCCAACATCTCCTTTGGACTGCCTCAGCGGGAGCTGATTACCGCCGCCTTCTTTACCATGGCCATGGAGCGTGGGCTCAGTGCCGCCATCATGAATCCCAACTCCACGGAGATGATGAAGGCCTACACCTGCTTTTGCACCCTCCGTGGCTTTGATGCCAATTGCACCGACTACATCGACTTTGCCCTGAAATACCAGGAACAGGAGGAGGCCAAGGCAGCTCGGCTGGCACAAAACCAAGGCGGCTCGGCCAATTCCAGCGGAGACGGTTCAGGAGGAGGGGGAGCTGCTGGCGCCAATTCCGCCTCCGGCGGAGACCTCATCATCGCCCCGGACGGAAGCCAGCTGCAGAAGAACAGCCTCCAGTACGCCATTGTTCGTGGCCTCAAGCCGGAGGCCCACCAGTACACCACCGCCCTGCTGGAAACCGTCCCGCCCCTGGATGTCATCAATCACCACCTGATTCCCGCCCTGGACATTGTGGGCAAGGGATTCGAGACCAAAAAGCTCTTCCTGCCCCAGCTTTTGATGAGCGCCGAGGCCGCCAAGGAAGCATTCTCCGTCATCAAGGAGCAGATGATTCGCACCGATTCCATGGGAGAGTCCAAGGGAACAGTCATTCTGGCCACGGTGAAGGGCGACATCCACGACATCGGCAAGAACATCGTCAAGGTGCTGATGGAAAACTACAGCTTTACCGTCATCGACCTGGGGCGGGACGTACCGCCGGAAAAGGTGCTGGAGACCGTTCGGGAGGGCAACATCAGGCTGGTGGGACTTTCCGCCCTGATGACCACCACCGTTCCCTCCATGGAGGCCACCATCAAGCTGCTGCGAAAGGAAGCGCCGTGGTGTACCGTCTGCGTGGGTGGGGCCGTGATGACCAGGGAATACGCCGACATGATCGGAGCCGACTTCTACGGCAGGGACGCACTGGAAACCGTCCGCTTTGCCCAGGAGTTCTTCGGCGGGTGAGGGACTGATACCAGACTATGACAGGCTTTCATCATATTATCCAGCTATGGAAGCCTGAAGGGGATTCTTGTCATTGCTGTCAGTCATGCTGACAGCAATGGTTGGAGCACCTCCAGCAAATATGTGTGATCCACATGCACATCATATATTGTTCAAGGTTGGAAATGGGGAGAAACAGAAGGAACTTGTAAAACAGGGACGGGAAATCCTTAGAAAATATGGAATCGATCCTATTGCAGGGAAAGAGGTGCTTTGTTGGGCGCCAAACCGTGTACTAGGACAGCACAGTTATGATACATTGAAGGAATTGGTGGATGAATTACAATTTGTTGATGAATTGAAATTAACTAAAGGTATAAAATATAAGCGGATATTAAAAACAATGGAATCTTTTAAGCGTAAAGCAGCGAAAAGGTAAAATCTGGAGGTGAAGATGAACAAAGAAGAACTCGAAAGTTTTATTACATTACTTTATGAAGGCAATATAGATGGAATTAAAGAATTCGTAAAAAATAAACAAGAAATTTTGAACGATGTAACTCCAATGGGAACTATGCTTGAAATTGCTGCAAGTGAAGGAAAAAGGGATGTCGTTGAGCATTTAATAAAAAAAGGCTGTGATGTAAATCTTGGTGGTGGACTGGAAGAATCGCCTTTAGTTGAAGCTTCTCTTCGGGGATACCCAGAAATTGTAGACTTGCTTTTGTTAAATGGTGCTAAGCTTGATGTTTCTTCGTTTGCTGCAAATCCCTTGTTTGCAGCAATCAGTAACGGACAGGATGAAATTGCCATTAAACTTATCAATCATGGCATAGACATCACAGCAAAATATGATATTGGAGAAATCAAAAATTGTGATGCAATGGAATATGCACGACAATATGGTCGCACAGAAATATACAACTATTTGAAAGATAAGATAAAAAAATAGGCTCTTGACTAGCATCTCCAGAAACAGGAAGATGAAAGTCAATGAAATACAAGAGATTAAGCGCACAAAAACACAGGCAGATTATCCGATGCTTTTGTGCGGACATAACGGCGACGGCGTGTGCGGAAATTGTCGGTGTGAACCGCAACACGGTGAACAGCTGGTACAATGAGTTCCGGCACAAGATACTGCTGGCGGCGATTGCCGAGACGAGGGCTGAGGGCGGGGAGTTCGAGGTTGACGAGTCCTACTTCGGGGCCCGCAGGGTGCGAGGGAAGAGGGGGCGCGGGGCGGCAGGAAAGACGCCGGTGTTCGGCCTCCTCAAGCGAGGCGGTAAGGTCGTCGTCAGGATGGTCAGCGACTGCTCCAGGGAGAGCCTAATGCCTATAATACAAGGACTTGTGCTGGAGGGCTCCACCATCTATTCCGACGGCTGGGCGGCATATGACGGCCTGATTGTCAACGGATACGACCACTACCGTGTGTTCCACAGCCACAACGAGTTTACCAGGGGGAAGAGCCATGTGAACGGGATAGAGAACGCACAAACCTCTGGTTTGTCAGGAGCTTTGCCAAGCGCAGGCTTGCGAAATTCAACGGTTGCTCATCCGACAAATTCGTGGTACACTTGATGGAGTGCCTATGCAGATGACGAGCTTAAATAAACTAAAGGTTGTTTTATATTTTATTTTCTTCTTTCAAGTCAGTCTGTATTCCCAAGAAAAATTACAGAACCAAGAGCTTAGAGTCCTATGTTCCGATGGGGATTTTGGAGGAACAATACATGAACCAATCCTAAATATCGAGATTTACAAAGGCCATGAGCTTGTTCAGACAATACAGTACACTTATGAAGATACATTCATGCTTGCAAAGCATTTCGATTTGACAGATATAAATTTTGATGGCCATGATGATATTGTTATATTGGCTGGACTTACAGCCAATCGAGGACAACCATATTATGCCGCTTATTTATGGTCGCCCAATGAAAATCAGTTTATTCATACGAATGAAATAACTCAATCCATGCCTAATCTCTGCATAGATAGGGAGAAAAAATTATTGTATTCGTTTTACCTGATGAACGATGGCAGGAGAGAATACCATGTATTCAAATTTGAGGGCGGCCATTATACGGAAATAGGATACCTTCAAGAATTTACTGGTATTTTTGACCATCCTATCTATCTATATGAGAATGAGTCTTTTGAGGAGAATTGCAATTTTAAGACAGCCCATGATTTGCCAGATGAATGGAAAAGAGTTGTTTCATTCCCAAGCTTTTCTTTGGGAGCGAGCTGAGTTATGAACAGGACAGCTGCACCATCTTTTATCGGAGGATATAGAGATGAAAAAAATCTTTGTTTTTGTTTCATTAATAATTCTTTGTGTTGTAAATGCTTTTGGTGAAATTCCTGCCAATGTGGTTATAGATAATAGTAAAAGTGTTGAATATGAAATGATTGATAGCGAGAAACTTAAAGTAATAATTTCCATAGATGGAGTTGAATACTCAGAAATTCTTTTTCATGCGGTTTATAAGGATGGGAATTGGATAGAAATCCCGGTTCCAAAATATCTTTGTGTATATAAAGATTCCATTATTTTGAGCCAGGGAAATGGTACCTCATACAGAAATATCATTGTCTATCAGAGAAAAAAAGAGAAGATAATTAAACATAGTTTTGAAAATTCCTTAACTATGTCAACTTTACCGCGTACTTTTGAAAAATACATGATTATATATAATCAAAATCCAGTATTCATTTTACATAATCAAGACAATACTTTATTTTATAATATGAAGAAAAAAGTAGAGAAAGAAATATCTAAAATTATAATTGATACTACTAAAATCACTGTTTTTTTTGTTGACAACACTCTTGAGGAGATACCGATGGAATTTTATGATACTACTGATTTTGAAGGTGGAGGCTATGCCTTGTACAGGAAGGGAGAGGTTGTAGGATGAGACTTCCACCAACAATACTTTGCTTGCTTCTGCTCATTTTTTGTACACTTGCAAGCCTGGTGATAATTATTGTGAATGTGATTTGGCCGATGGGTATATGGGAGCTACAGAAATGGAGGGAATGGGAATCGAGGATGGCAAGGCCCCCTGTAAACGAGGCATTCTACATCACCGCATTGTCCGTCCTGCTGCTTGTCCTGTGCATGGTCTTCTGCTTCATGTTGTTTGTCCATTACAAAAGACATTCCTTTGAGCTCAAGGCAAGCGACTATGTTGGAAAGCCCCTTGTTCAGGCCCAGGCCGAGCTGAAATTGTCCAACAGGGAAAAGTACTTTTCCTTGTTCAACTATTATATGGGAGCGACTTACATGACACCATACGCTGGAGCAGGAAATCCACTCCACCTGGATGACACCCCCATGTACAGAGCCTATTGCTACTACAATGGCGGGGGAGAGGCGGTGTGCTTTCTGGTGGACGAGAATTCCCCGGATCGGAAGAGCAGGCCCGTCATAGACTGCTACACGACCAGACTCTGCAAGAGGAGTTTTGACATGGAAACTTTCATAGGGGAGAATGTCTGCCATGTATATGAAAAGCTTGGACAACCCGCAACGGATGGCTGGTGGCGTGACACGGATAGATTTGGGGTGGAACAGGAAGGGAGCCATCGTGTGGTAACCTTTCTGGTAAAAGGCGAGCTTTGCCTGAGCAATTATGTCTATAGGTTTGTTGTAAACGACGAGGGGATGGTGGTGGAGCTCAAGGTGGAGCGGGAGAGATTTGTGGAGGAGGTATAGCTGGCTCAGGAGGCGGTGCGTACCGGCCTGAGGTGCAGATTGATGAAACCAGAGGATATTATACAGAAAATTGATTTTCATGATAGTAATGTCATTGAGTTGCTTCATGAAATGACAACGTTACATTAAAAATTGACTTGTGTATGTGGAGACAATCCGAAACAGATGTTGGTGATTTAAATCCAAACTATGAAACTCAAAAGTCATTTTTGAACGGAAAAGAGGTTCCTTATGCAACACGCGGAAGCTCAAGACCAGATTTATATATAACAGGATTAAGTATCGAAGTTAAAAATTATAATGTAACAAATAGATCGGGAAGAAATTCTTTGATAAATATCGTATCAAATCAGGTTAATCAAAGAATTTCAGATTTACTAGGTAGTACAAAGCAAACTATAATTATCGATGTAAGAGGTCAGCAGGTCACAAATGACGTCTTGCGTCAAATCAGAACTTCCATTTTGGAAAAGTGTAATACAGATGTACTAGTACAATTTATGAGGTGACAATATGGCGGTTGGATTTCGAATTGATTTTTTATGGTATCAAGTTGGACACGGTGATTTTTTGCATTCTTTCTTTTCAACAGTATGCCACCATTTAGAGGAAGGACGTTGGGGAACAAAATATCCGTACTTAATGAACAAACTATATCAAGGATGTTTGGAATGGGAGGATGTAAGATTTGCAAGAGAAGAATTAACCTGCATTAGAAATAGACTGAGCAAGTTAGCACCTTCAGAAGTTGTGTGGGATATTGATGACTTAACCAAAAGACCACCATGGGGAGATGCTATTAGCAATGATATAACTGATTTGTCAAATTATTTTGTTACCAGTGATGGGCGTGATTTAATATCTATTATATTTCAAGTTTTTGATGAAGCGGAGACAGAAAAGCATAAAATTGAGATTATTAGTTTATAGTTCATATTTCCCTGTGTACTAAAAGCCTTTGCTAGGCAGGGATGAGCCAGGCGGCACGGCATCGCAAAGGCTAAGGGAAAATTTGAAGAGGGCTGGAATAGAGCCACCTCCGTATCCCAATGCGGTGCATCATATAGTTGCGGTTGGTTCTGAAAAGGCGAGGGCAAGCGTTGCAACCTTGCAAGCGTATGGAATAGACTTGGATTCCCCGGCAAATGGAGTTTTTCTGCCGTATAGGAAGAATGAGCTTGTCACGACAGAGGCCATGCATTGTGGAGGACACTTGAATGAGTACCACGATCAAGTATGGGGAAGATTATTGAATAGAGTAGATTTTGGTGAAAGTTTTGGCTATACAGATAGCCAAATTCAACAACTACTGTGTGCCGAGTTGCAAAAAATAAGAAGCGATTTGCTTACTGGAAAATTAAAAATTCATAATTAAGGAGTTTTTATGAGAATATATAAGCTAAAACTAGATGTTAACAATTACAAAACTTGTTTCATAGAAGAAACAAAAATACAGAAAGCTGATTTTAAAGGTATAAATCACGGTAAAAGACTAAATTTTAAAAATGATAGTATGTCATTTAAATATGCTAATGATAAGAACTCTGAACTAGGGGATGTTTTTAGATGTTGGGATTTCAGGGGACTCTTGGTTAATAATAAATTTTCTGAAGTTTTATCAAGTAATAATAAATTTGATATAGAGTTTATAAAATTGCAAGAAAATTTTATTCTTTTGAATAATCTTAAGATTCTTGATTGCTTGGACAATGAAAAGACTAAATATGAGTATTTTGAAAAAGATATTATAGGAGTGGAAAAGTATTCTTTTAAGCGACTTGATTATCCGCCACTTTTTCAAATTACATTGCCTAATGGGTATGTAGAATTATTTTATTTTGTTACGGATGAGTTTATCAAAATCATTAATGATAACAACATCAAAGGCTTTCTGTTTGAAGAAGTCTGGGACAGTGAAAAGGACTGATGTATGACAAAACCACGGCGGGAAGAAGGTGGCCGGGAACCCTACCGGCAGCGATTTTGTGCGGGAGGCTCCAAGGACAAAGCTAGCATCCATAAGTAAGGTGGACGAAGGCTGGAGGGAGATTCGGGTTGGGGAAAGGGTCATCCCAAATAAAGAGCAGCTGGAAGCTGTAGCTTTCACAAGTGGCAATATACATGACAGCAAAATGGTTGAACAGGTAACGAAGAACCTGAAAGGAAGCTTTTTCTGTGATGCCGGCTACCTGAAAAACTCCAAGGAACTTGTGGAGCTTGCCAACTCCGGCAGATTCATTTATGCGGCCACACGTCAGAACATGAACAGGCTTATGACTGGTGAACAATGGGAGCATCTAAGAAAACGCAACATAATTGAATCTGACTGGGGCGTATTGAAACAGAATTATTTTTTAGAATACCATCAGGCGAGATCCATGGTGGGGCTTTTTCGTCATTATGTTTGTTGCATTTCAGCCTACATCCTGGAATGTAGACTGAAATCTTTTCCTAGAATTAAAACTCGAATTTAGGGCTACTTAAAAATTTATTTATCTTTATATCTCACAATCCAATCACTTCTTCCACTTTCTGCTTCTGCATACTCACCATAATCCAATTCAGCCAAATCGCTCATTGTTTCATCAATATCTAAAATAAATGCTAGTGAAACTATTCTCGCATCCTCTTCCTTATGACTCCTCCCACATAGAAACTGCCAGAATCCATCTTGATCATGAGAAACATATAAAATAGGCTTATTCTCCTCTAATACATGACAACAAGTAAAACATGCAGTATTTTGTGCATCTTTAAATGGAAACTCGCTATTATTCATTCAAAACACCTCCATCCCCATGGTTTCCGATGCTTTTAAATATCACAAATAAGACTTAGAGCGCTTCATATCTGTTACCAATTCTAGATTTCCATCTGCTTTCATAAGCTCAATTAACTTATCAATATTAGTATAGTCTGCTAAAATTGCTTGTAATTCTGACTCTGTTATGCCTACTAATTGCATGAATTCAGTTTTCCCATAAACAGAATATTGCGGTTTTACTTCCGTATCCTCCACTATCAAAAGTGCTGTAATAAGCGAATCAGTGCCTATATGCAAGGATTTTCCATTCCCTTTTACGTATTGTTTTGATTCAAAATAGTTCTGACTTTGATTTGTATATCTTGCCAGATTTGAAAGCATATCAATTGCCCACATGCAATTTTCTTCTGTTTCTTCTTTCAGTTTGATAGTCATTTCATAGCCCCAACCATTCCATTCTCCACCAAACACTTCCTCATCCCCATATAACACAGTCATGCCATACGTAACAATATGTTTATATCCTTTATTTGAATCATATATTGAATATCCATCCAAATAGTTGTCACCGCCCCATTGCGCTCTGGAGGGCAAAAGAGTTCCAAAGTGTTTAGGCTGTTGTCCGGGATATAATAATTCAAATGCATCATCAATGGCCTGCCATCCCGGTGAATATTCCTCATCACTTTCTAAACGCTTTAAAAATTCTTCCTTAGTCATTCAAATACTCCTCGTTCTAATGCTCAATTCTCGCCGTGAAACACTAACATTTCACGTCGTAAACTTCAATTTTTAATCTCAAATAAACTCTATAACCCATTTATTAATCCTATAAAATGACTTCGTAGACTTCAAAAACCGTAAAATCTCCAACTTCCAATGTATATGGTTTATGTGTCTTTTCATATTCTTCACGTCTGGAAATATATTCTATGATTTCTTTTTTTGTTTGAAAAAGACCGTTTTGATTCAATTCAAATTCAGGGAATATATGAGGCATTTCATTATAAACCGCTGAATAGTTATCCCCGTTTTCATAGGCATAATCATAGCCCAAGAACTCTGTTTTAAGTTCCCTATCAATCTCTAGTGTAGGCATCGGGATGTCTGTTTTCACCAACAAAACCCTATACTTTATCCCCAGTTGTTTGGATACCTCCATGTAGCGATAAATGTAGTCTGAGTCCGTACAGGCTGCGACCCATGTGTGCGGTTCCAAATTCCAATATGTCTTTCCGATATATTCGTCATAGTAAGGTTCAAACTGCTTCTGATATATCTCATGGTCATTTAGATACCAATTCTTTGCCGATTTTTCACTAAACCCGCTACCATCTACACCCTTATAAGTTCCCTCTCTGTATTCCTGTATAATAAATCCGTTAACATGCATATTTTACCCTCATTACAGGTTTCTCCGATACAAAATTATATATCAGGCTAATTGTTGCTTATAAATGAATAATAATCCAGCATTGCCTCATATACCTCTCGGCATTGTATTTCATCTCCCCATGACAATGGATCGTGCGCATAACATAGTGCCTCAAATGGCTGTATATCCTGTAAATTTCCAGGCAAGCTCTCCCACAAAGAATACATTGCGTTTCCAAATCTATGGATATCAAGAGACATATACATCGGTTTTAACAATTCAAACAGAGCCATACCAAACTTATCAATATCCATATCATTGTAATTACTATGTCTTCGAATATATCGCACCGTTTCTTTTCGGTTTCTGCTCAAAAACTCCAACTCAAGCAAATGTTCATCTGTGGGATTTTTCAAAAACAATTCATTCAATTTATCCTCATATATCTCTCCAGAAATCAAATCCATATCTACCAAATACGCGTATGCAAATAATTCTTCCATAATAGTTCCTATGCTTTTCACTACGCTCTATACAAGGCAGCAGTTTCTCCAAACATTCCAATTTGTAACCACCTGAATTTTTGTTCCCTTAATTTTAATTGTTTTTCTCTTTTTGTCATAACAACACCATATAATTTTTACTCCGTCAACTAACACTTTTTCATTTTTTGCCAAAATTAACAAACCAGGAAACATCCTTTAACTCATTAAACTTAACCATTGATGATTTATATCTAATTGTCAAAGAAACATTATCATAAACACCTTGTATCATATACATACTATTTTCATACCCACCCTCTTTTGGTATTTCTTCAAACTTAAGTATCTCAAGGTCTCTAAAATTCAGCTGTGTCACATCACTTATCTGTTCCTGCACACCTGCCTTGTCGTATATACACTCAACAATTTGCGGCTCAACCAATTCAATAATCCCTCGCCCTGATTGATGTGCCTCCGCAAACATATTATTAGGATGCGATTCTAATATTTCCATCCACTCCATTTTCATAATAACCCGGTTGTCCGCATAATAGATATGTTCACACTCACAATCATGTAAAGATAAAAAGTCTGTTGTATTTTCGCTTACATATTTCCATTGCTCCATGATATATCTCCTTTACCTCCAGATTAACCTACTACATCACAAAAATCAACGCTTTCAATTGCATGTAACAATGCCCAATTCAAATCATCACAATCATCTGAAAACATTGAAATTATCAGTTCTGCTTCCTCATATGTCAGAGGTTCTTCAATTTGCAATAACAAATCATACCGATTGAAAAGCTCATTTGTCATATCATTGTCATTCGGAATCTTCCCTAATTTGACAAATTCGATAATATTGTTTTTCACTTGCTTTCCTCCGGCATCATTTATTGCCCTCTATATCCAATGGTCCATGTCCAGAGACTAGTATCAGATTTTCAAATTGGCCAGTCATCTCCTTTACACCGGCATACAAAATCATAATGCATACCTTCAAATTCATCAAACTGAAACTCTTCTCCATTCTGACTCAGTACCAAGCCATCACAGTCCATCTTTTCATTCATATATGCCAACGTATCATGAATTCCGCCTATCCTTGCATCTTGAACAAGTTTTGCCAAAACTTCTCTCTGTTCTGCGGAAAGCGAATTCAGCAACTCATTATATTCCCTATTTTCTTCGTTATCTGGATAGCCATTTTCAAGAATCCATTTACCAAGAACTCCATTTTTTCTCTTTACCAAACCATCAATGAAATCCTTGTAATATTCTAATCCCGTATTCACCTAAAATCCTCTTACGCTTGATAGCTTCTCTTGTCCTCCATCATTATGCTATAATCTCAAATTCATGTTACCATAAATATTATCTGAGGAAGGGGGAGAACATGCCACCCTCCCAGAAAAGGCGTGAACCGATAGTTCCCTTGAAGGTGGCATTTTCTTATTTTTCAACGAAACCGTCAAAAGTTACCTTCGGCAATCCTGTGCCATTATAATTCTCAAAGTTGATGGTAAACAAGGCTATATTCCTATGCTTGCTTTCAACAAAATTCTGCATTGGTATGGACAAGGTAAGCTTTTTTGCTCCATGTATTGCGGCAAAAGATGGATGCCCTAGCCCCGACAACAGGCCATCCTTTGTTGTATCCCTCACAACAAAAGACTCAAAAGCAAACTGCAATGTATTACTACCATTTTTTGCTACTCTAAAGTTATCATCACCATAATAGAAAGGAAACTCAAAGCTTTTACCATCCTCAGTGGCAAAGCCTGTTTTTGCATTGTATCCAACAACGCAAATATTATAATTTGTGCAAAGTGTCATGACATCTTTTCCATTGAAATTCGAATACTTCGTCGGCACTCCGCCAATTGTTGCCACTGGAGTGGACACCTCTGCATGAAGGTCTCTTGCATAGGCATATTCGTTGCCCACCTTCTGACGAAATAGACCAGTTGGTGACGAACCCTTGACTTTGACTGCAAAATACATATATTGCGGCTCGCTCTTATCCTTTGTGAATAAGAACACCCTATCAGTAGGGGCAACCCCTACATTGACTGTCTTTGTCACAGTCAATGGATTCTCCCATTTGCCGTTAATATCAACGTAGAGCGTGATGGTTTGCTTGCCGCCCAGAAGCTTGAGTTTTGCTGTTTCTCCAGCAACTCCTATTTCATCATTAGTATTCCATGAATAATTATACGCAGTCGCACCGGTAACACTGGCAGTACAAGTTACCGTACCATCCCGATTGTCCACACAAGAAAAATCAGCACTTGGATTGGTCTGTCCCCCTATAACACTGGAACTTGCATTGGTATTGCCGCCCAAGTAGATGGGAATCTGAAGAGTGTCCTCCGCACCGTCCGAAGGAGGGCTGGAGCTTTCCCCATTGTCCGGAGTATTGTCCTCCCACTGAAGCGAGACCTCTTGACTGCCGTCGTATCCTCCCATCCACTGATTCGGACAGCCCAAGAATGCCACTGCACTCACCAACACCAAGCAGATTCCCGCACCAAGATATGTACCCTTCCGCATCACTTCAGTCCTCCAAGATGACTACCATTGTACACTGCCATTCCAATAAAGTAAACCACAAGTTACCGTCAGAACAATTCCTGCCATGGGCCCCCTTTTACTGTTGATTCACCTGTGTTATACTGCAGCCATGAAGTTTGAACAATGGCATGAAGACACCGTATTTTTCCGTGAGATGAAGCCCTATTTCGGTCAGTGCGACAAGCATCAGCGGCTGAACCTGTCAGAGCTGCTGCTGGCTACCTCGGACACTGCCGTGGAGGACTACCACCAGCGGGGCATGACCTACGACGTGCTGAAGGACAGCGGCATCGCCATCCTGGTTTCCCGTGTGAGCCTGAGAATCCATCGCCATCCCCAGGCGAACCAACCCTTTACCGTGCGGACCTGGGAGGAGGCTCCCGCCGGACTCCAGCTTACCCGCCGCTACGAGCTTTTTGACCAGGAGAACAATCCCCTTGTGTCTGGGAGTAGCACCTGGGTGGTGGTAAACCTCCAGAACCGCCGTATCATGCGTCCCTCCGACTTCACCATGCGGGAGGCTCCCACTATCAAGAGTGAATTCTGTGGCCTGCCCTGCGGAAAGATTGCTGCCGGCTCCAACATGACCGTGGTGGACCAGCGTACCATCCATTTTAGCGACATCGACTCCAACGGCCACATGAGCAATGCCCGCTACGGAGCCTACATCATGGACTGCCTACCAGAGGAATTCCAGCGGAGGAACATCAAGGACTTCCGCATCAACTACGCCCACGAAGCCAAGGAGGGAGACAAGCTTCAACTGCTGGCGGACTTCTCCAATCCTGAGTTGGTTCATGTGTCGGGCGTTACACCAGAAGGCACCTGCTTTGAGAGCGAGTTGCACTACTAGCGACCAAAGATTTCCCTTCGGTGGAAATACCCCAAGGCGGACAGCTGCTCCTGCAATGGAAGCTGTCCGTCAATTCTGCCCTCCCGAATCCACTCAGCCAGGTCGATGGTAAAGCGGTTCATGGAAAAATGCTGGTACACCATCACCTGACTCCAAGCGGACTCCTGCCCCTCGTAACGCCTGGCAAGCTCGTCCCGGTATTCCAAAAACAGGCCACGTCCCTTCAGCTCGGCATAGCCCACCAGCCACAGCTGGCATCCGCCATCCTCTGACTGACCCCCAGATTCTGACTGACTAGCTGCCGCCAAGGACTGGTGCAGAATCGCCGTTCGCTCCGCCATCCACACCTGGCTTTCCCCTAGCAATCGGGCGATGTTAGGGCTGCCGTTTTTCAGCAGGTAGCGAAGATGAGCCGTCTTTGCCGTATGGACGGGGGTCTTGTTTAAGATGATGGTGTGCCTGCGGAAATCGACTCCCAGCTGCGGGTTCCGGCTGAAAAAACCGGCGGCAATCTTTCCCGCCTGCCCCACCAAATACCGTCGGTTGCAGGCCAGCTGCTCGTCCTTTCCCGGATTGTCCCCAATGACGATGAGCTTGATTTCAGCCTCCGCCGTCACCTCATCCAGGGACTGGTTGTACACCACGCTGGTCTCCACAGGATACTCCGGCGTGTCCTTCCGGCTGGCTTCCCGCTGCAAGGGCTCCAGAGCCTCTGAAAATTGCCGGTTCCACTCCTGGCACTGCCGCCGGAAATCCTCCCGGAACCTGCAGAATGCCTTCCATTGTCCTTCTGTCACATTTCCTCCTGCCAAGCCAGGGTCATAAAAAAACCTCCCATCATCAGCCAACCGGCATGATTGCGGGAGGTCTCCCATCAGAGCTCCTTTGCAAGGGCTTCTTCGCTAACAGTTATTTTTCGCCCGCAGTCTTGTTGGTAATGCGATAGGTCACTCTCACCGGCTCGTCGGGGAATTTCTCCTGGTCGGCCTTGCCTACGGAGAAGAAGGCCATTACTCCGTCGGAATTGGAAAACCCGTCGGGAGCGGTAAAGGAAAGGACCTTTGAGCCGTTGATGTATAGGTTATAGTCCTTGGCACCAGTACGCTCAATCTTGAGTTTGTTCACGCTGTTATAGCCGCCCTTAATGGCCGAGGAATCATAGCGGTAGGCGGTGTTCTCCCCATGGCCCTCAACCAGGTCTATGTAGGTGGAGCCACGACAGGCGTAGGCCGAATACTGACCCGCAGTGGTAATCTCAAAACGAAGATAGTCAGCCAGCCAGCCTTCATCGTCAGCGGTGTAGCCGAACACAAAGCCGAATCCACTCTGCTCATAGCCGCCCGCCTTCTTGAATTCACCCTCCACCATGGAGTACTGGCCGATTTCCGGGGTGGTAAAAAAGTACCCGTGCTGATTCGAACCAGCAAAAGTATTCTCAGACCAGTCTGCCTGGTCGGTGGAGACGAGCACGGATTCCTGGGATGCCGCATCATCCGAGCTGCCTGCGGCTTCGGAACTCTTGCAGGAAATGGCAAGCAAAGCTACAGCAAGAACGGCAGCGATGGTTGCTAGTTGAAAAAAATTCTTCTTCATTTGAAACTCCATAAATTAAGAGAGAATAGCACATAGTATCACAGCTACCCGATGTTTGCAAGGATGGGAAACAGAAGGCCAATCCCTTGCCCTCCATCCCCCTTTTTCAGTAGAATAGCCCTTGCCCGTTTTGGCCAAGCCGAGTTTTGGTCTTTTTTTGCGGGAAAAACGAGACACTCGCAGGAGTAATTTTTTCTATGGAATTTACACAAGAAAGCATCGATGCCCTCGTGGTCAATGAAGTGGACATCATGAAGCGGATTGCCGACGAGCTGGGAATCCGAATGCAGCAGGTAAGCGCCGTCATCTCCTTGGTGAACGAGGGCTGCACCATTCCCTTCATCTCCCGCTACCGCAAGGAAGCCCACGGCTCACTGGATGAGGTGCAGGTTCGTGACTCGGACCATCTTTTCAAAAGCTATTCAAATCTGGAGACCCGCCGACTTGAGATTGTGAAGGGCATCTTCGCCCAGAACAAGCTGACCGACTCCCTCTATGAGGCCGCCATGTCCGCCAAGACGCTGACGGAGCTGGAGGATTTGTGGGCTCCCTTCAAGAAGAAGAAGAAGACCCGTGGAATGGTTGCCATTGAAAAGGGACTGGATTCCCTGGCAGATGCCATGCTCCAGCTGGACAAGGCCGCACTGGAGGCCAAGGCTGCCGAATTCGTGGTGGAGAATACGGAAAATCCAGAGCTTTCCGTGGCAACTGTTGCCGATGCGCTGGCGGGTGCCCAGGACATTCTGGCGGAGCGTACCGCCCAGGACAGCGAGAACCGTGCCGATGTGCGGGGCTTCTACCTGCGTACCGGAAAGATTGTGGTGAAGGGAATTGGTGGTGAGGAGGAGGCCAAGGTTTCCGTCTACCAGATGTACTGGGACTACGAGGAGGCCCTGAACCAGATAAAGCCCCACCGCATCCTGGCCATCAACCGTGGCGAGCGGGAGGGCAAGCTGGAGGTGAGCCTGGATGTGGACGTGGACGGAGCCATCGAGGTGCTGAAGCACAAGTACACCATCAACAACAGCTACCACGGCGAGGCCATCGAGGACGGACTGGTTCGCCTCCTGTCCCCCGCCGTCCTGCGGGAAATCCGTGGCGACCAGAGCGACGATGCGGACAGCCATGGAATCAGCATCTTCAGCGAAAACCTGAAGAACCTGCTGATGCAGCAGCCCATCAAGGGAACCCGTGTGCTGGGTGTTGACCCAGGAATCCGCACTGGAACCAAGTGTGCCGCCCTGGACGAAACCGGCAAGTTTCTGGGGGACTTTGTCATCAAGCAGGTGAGCGCCCCCGATGCCGCAGCCGTAGCCATCCGCAAGGCCATCCTCCAGTACAACATCCAGCTGGTGGCCGTGGGCAACGGTACGGGAACTCGTGAGGTTCAGGAGATTGTGGCCAAAGTCATCAGCGAAAACTTCCCGGAGGTGCTGTACACCGTGGTGGACGAGGACGGCGCCTCCGTCTATTCTGCCAGCGACATTGCCCGTGAAGAATTCCCTGAGTTGGATCTCACTATTCGTGGTGCCATCTCCATCGGCCGCCGCCTCCAGGACCCCCTGGCGGAGCTGGTGAAAATCGACCCCAAGTCCATCGGAGTGGGCCTCTACCAGCATGACGTGAACCAGAAGCGGCTCTCCGAGATGCTGGACGAGGTTGTGGGCTCCGTGGTAAACAATGTTGGCGTGAACCTCAACACCGCATCCTATTCCCTTTTGAAATACGTTTCCGGCATCAACAGCTCCCTGGCCAAAAAGATTGTGGCCTATCGTGACGAGCATGGGAAAATCACCAGTCGCCAGGAGCTGATGAAGGTGGGCGGCATGGGTGCCAAAACCTTCGAGCAGTGTGCCGGCTTTCTCAAGATTCCTGAGAGCGACGATCCCCTGGACAACACCTGGGTACACCCGGAAAACTATCAGGCAGCCAGGGAGGTGCTTCCCTTGATCCAGAAGAAGGAAGAGGTTCCTGCCAGCCTGAAAAAGGACCTGAAGGAAAAGTACAGCCTAGGAGACCAGACAGTCAGCGATATTATAGAAGAATTGCAGAAGCCCAACCGTGACCCCCGTGACGGCTACCCCAAGCCCATCATGCAGAAGGGTGTTGTCACCTTCGAGGACCTGAAGGAGGGCATGAAGGTTACTGGAAAGATCAAGAATGTGGTGGACTTTGGTGCCTTCGTTGATTTGGGAATCAAAGAAACAGCCTTGGTGCACATCTCCGAGCTCAGCGATAGCTTTGTCTCCGACCCTATGGACGTGGTGAAGGTGGGCGACATCAAGGAATGCACCATCATCGGACTGGACCTTGACCGCCGCCGCATCAGCCTCTCACTGAAAAGCGACGCTGCCTCCCGTCTGGGACAGGGTGGCGGCCGTCCTGCCTCCGACAGCGGAGAAGGGGCCGCGTCCCGCAAGGTGGTGCGTGCTGTCCGTGTTGGTGTGAAGACCGACAAGGCCGGAGGGTCAACAGGTTCTGCCAAGGGCGGCAATCGTCCGGAAGGCGGCCGTGGAGGGCCTCGTGGCGGACAGGACCGCAATCGTGGCAGCGACGACGGCATGAGCTATAACCCCTTTGCCGCCTTGTTGAAGAAAAAATAGGCGTTGAGACACCATCCGCCCTGCTGAAAACAAAAAAACAACACTAGAACTATAGCACTATATCCTGTTGTTAAATAAAGAGATGCCAGGATGTAGTGCTATTTCTTTACCTGCATTCCTGTAAATCGGTAATTATATTCCTGTTTTACAGAAATAACAAGTTGATTTAACTGAATTAAAACTATATAATTATCGTATGACAATTACCAGAAATACAGATAATGCTTTGTTCGAGACACTGAAATATTATCCCGTGGTGGTTCTTACTGGAGCCAGGCAAACAGGGAAGACAACCTTCCTCCACTCGGTTCTCTCCAACTATACCTACGTCACCTTGGATTTGCCCAGTGTGGCATCCTTGGCAGAGGAAAACCCCCTGGCCTTCTTCAAGCAGTATCCGCCGCCAGTTCTCATAGACGAGGTGCAATACGCCCCCTCCCTCTTTCGCCACATCAAGTACATGGTGGACGAGCAGCGTCATCTGATGGGGCAATTCGTACTGACAGGTAGCCAGAAATTCTCCTTGATGCAGAACGTGTCGGAAAGTCTTGCCGGACGGGCCGCAATCCTTGAGCTGGAGGGCTTGAGCTGGCAGGAAAGCTACGACCTGCCTCACATCAACCAGCAGGTGTACACCATCCGTGGTGGCTTCCCAGAGCTCTCCCGTGTGCCGGACCTGCCCCTCAACATGTGGTTCTCCTCATACGTGGCTACCTACTTGGAGCGGGACGTGCGGCAGCTTCTGAACGTCAGTAGCCTGCGGGACTTTGAGCGCTTCATGCGGATTCTTGCAGCCCGCAACGGTCAGCAAATCGACAACGCCATCATCTCCCGTGACCTGGGCATCAGTGCAAAGACGGTGGCCAGCTGGCTTTCCGTGCTGGAGACCTCTGGACAGGTGAGCATTCTTCCCTCCTGGCACATCAACATGGGCAAGCGGGTGGTAAAGACAGCCAAGGTCTACTTCAACGACACAGGACTTTTGTGCTGGTTTCTTGGAGTAACGGCGGATAATTTTTCCACCAGTCCCTTCCGTGGAACAATTCAGGAAACCCTCATCTATTCCGAGCTGCGAAAAACCATCAAGAATCACAACTTGAACCGACAAATCTACTACTATCGGGATGCAAACAACCTGGAGGTGGACTTTCTTGTTGCCGGTGGCGACAACCTCAAAATAATCGAGGTGAAGTCATCCGAAAATCCCCGGCCGGAGGATATCCGCAACCTTGCGGAATTCGCCCGCCTTTGTGCCGCCGCAAACCAGCCAGAAACCCAGTCAGTTCAAGCCTTTGTAGCCTGCAACACCAGCCATACCCATCCCATCACCGTCCGTTCCCGAGACAAGTCCACAGAAATACGTGCCACCGCCCTCGGCCTTCCAGACATAGCAGCGATGATACAAAGGTGATGTTATAACTCTGCAAAACGGAAATTCAATTACTGTTTTGCAGAGTTATAAGTATAGGAATACTATATTTGTTTGTCTGAAATAGAATGAAGGTCTGGTTGTAAATCCCAGCACAGAGTGTCTGGAGTATGATTCCCCCTGCGAGTCAGAGCTTGTGGACAAAAAAAGAAGCCGGCCTCTAGCCGGCTTTTGGCAATCCGTGGAGGAGGTCTGTCCGTCCATCGGGATTGTATTGTAATTTCCTGCATTGCAGGTCAGATTTGTCTTATGAAGTGGCCCCCTGCGGGGCAAATATCTCTGTTGGACTATCCATGGCACCTCCTGACAGATGAAGTTTGTTTTTCGGCAACTCATCTCGCCGAACCCTTAATCCCCTCGTCCATCTACTTATATGATACCACATTCCTACAGGAAAGCAAGTGTTTTTTTGCAAAAATTCCTTTATTTCAAAACGGTTTGACACGAGTCCCAAATCGTGGTGTAATGAGTGGAAAATTAGGTTGACTTTTCAATTTTGATTTTCAAAATCAGCATTCTACGGAGAAAGATATGAAACAGATGAACAGAATCTGGCGGGGACTTTTTCTGGCTCTTGCGGCCCTGTCGTTTATCAGCTGTGCCGACACCAAGCCTGCGGCATACGAAGAGGGCAAGGAGTATCAGCTTGTGGTCATCCACACCAACGACCACCACGGAACCATCCTGGCAAAGGACGGCGTGGCAGGACTGGCTGAACGGGCAGCCTACGTTAAATCAGTGAGAGCCGCACACCAAAACGTACTGGTTCTTGATGCTGGCGACATCAACACGGGAAGCGCAATGTCAAATATGTTCGCCGCAGAACCAGACATCAAGGCCTACAACCTGATTGGTTATGATGCCATGACCTTGGGCAACCATGAATTTGACGGAACCACAGAAAAGCTTTTGACACAGATGGCTCTGGCTGAGTTCCCCTGGCTTTCTGCAAACATCGTAAAGTCCGACGGGAAGCCACTCGCAACTCCTTATATCATCAAAGACTATGAGGGCTTTAGAGTTGGTGTCCTTGGGCTTACCACCCTCCGCACACTCAAGGCCGCCTCTCCAGACAAGAGCTTCACCTTCAAAGATGAAATTCAAGTTGCTCAAGAATACGTAGATGTTCTTAAAAACGAGGAATTGGTGGATGTAGTGATTGTTCTTGGTCATCTTGGTTCTGTCAAAGAGTCAGAAGACCAGAACACCTCCCTTATGGTTGCAGAGGCTGTGGACGGAATCGACCTGATTATTGATGGACATTCCCACACTAAGTTTGAGGAACCCTTGTATGTCAAGGATACAGCCATTGTTTCTGCCAACGAATGGGGAAAGTTTATGGGAGAAGGAATTCTTACCATCATTAACGGTGATGTAATGGACTTTAACTGGAAGCCTGTAGCCATCACCACAGAAGCCTTTCCGCCAGACCCACAGATGGTGGCCATGCTGCAGCCCTATGTTGACGAGGCAAACGAAAGCCTCAAGGATGTGGTGATGACCACCACTGCCGCCTTTGAATTTGGCAATCGTCTCAGTCGCTATCAGGAAACTGCTGGTGGAAACCTTACCTGTGATGCCATTGTCCACTACCTTGGAACCACCGGTGTCACCGTAGACTTTGCCTTTATGAATGGTGGTGGAGTTCGTGCCCCATTGCCCGAGGGAGCTGTGACAAAGGAAGACATTATGACCATGCTGCCCTTTGAAAACTATGTGTACGTAATCGGAATGAAGGGTTCTGACCTCATTGAATTCTTTGACTTTGTGGCATCGATTCCCCAGGGAGCAGGAGCCTTTGGTCAGGTTTCCAAGGAGGTACGCTACACCATAACCTATGACTCGAACAAGCAGGGAACCATCAGCGGACTTACCATCGGTGGACAGCCCATTGACCCGGACAAAATCTATCGCATGGCTACCAACGACTACCTTGCAGGCGGCGGCGACGGCTACACTGTTCTTACACGGAACAATGACAGCTTCAACACCTCCATGCTGCTCAGCGACGTGGTAATTGACTATGTGCAGACCCTGAGTCAGCCTGTGGAGCCCATCCTTGATGGCAGGCTTACAATTGTAAATGGAGTTGCTCCTTGACAATGCCCCCCATTCAGTTTACTATTAATGTAATGACTGAAACGAGACTGCATTCACACCATCATCTTCTCTCCGCTTGAAAAGCCTGAAGGGTGTTGGTGTTGTTGTATCGTATATGACGGGCCGCTTGCCTTGGGCAGGTGGCCTTTTATTTTGCTGAGGTCATGTCCTCAGCCTGAACGGAGGATTCTATGGAAAAGCTAAAAATTCTTCTGCCCAAGGGCAGGATTTACGAGAATGTGGTCAGCCTTTTTAGCGGGGCTGGCATTACCATCAAGCTCCCGGACCGGGCCTACCGTCCCACAGTGAACCAGGATGACCTGGAGGCCAAGGTGATGAAGCCCCAGAACATCGGCAAGCTGCTGGAGCTTGGTGCCCATGACGTGGGATTTACCGGCCGGGACTGGATTGAGGAAACCGATGCCGACGTGGTGGAAATCATGGACCTGGGCTTTGACAAGGTGCGGATTGTAGCCGCCGTGCCCAACGAAATTGACGACACCGCCCTGGCCTCCCGCCGCATCATTGTTGCCACGGAATACGAGCGGATTGCTAGCCGCTGGCTGGCAGAAAAGAAGATGAATTCACTGGTGGTGCGAACCTACGGAGCCACCGAGGTCTTCCCGCCCGACGATGCCGACATGATTATCGACAACACTGCCACTGGACGGACTCTGGTGGAAAATGGCCTGCGGATTGTGGACACCATTATGACCAGCTCCACCCGTATGTTCGCCTCCAAGGAGGCCATGGCGAATCCAGACAAGAAGAAGAAAATCATGGAGCTGAAGATGCTCTTTGAGGCGGTGCTGGATGCCCGTGACCGGGTGATGCTGGAGATGAACGTCACAAAGCTGAGATTCCAAGATTTGGTCACCGGTCTGCCCTCCATGCGCAGCCCCACCGTGGCTCCCCTTTACGGAGACGACGGCTACGCCATCAAGATTGCTGTAAAGAAGAGCGAGGTTCCCGTCCTGCTGCCCAGGCTGAAGGAGCTGGGAGCCACTGACATCCTTGAGTACGAGCTGCGCAAGGTTCTTTCATAAGGAGGAAATATGAGTGTACCACGAACAGCCGCCATCACCAGAAGGACGGCGGAAACCGACATCACGCTGGAGCTGAATCTGGACGGCAGCGGCAAATACGAGGTGGATTGCCCCATCGGTTTTCTGGGCCACCTGCTCCACTCCTTCTGCAAGCACGGCCTCTTTGACCTGACCGGCAGACTCAAGGGCGACCTGGAGGTGGATCAGCATCATCTGGTGGAGGATACGGGCATTGTGCTGGGGCAGCTTTTTGCCCAGGCCCTGGGCGACTGTGCCGGCATCTTCCGCTGTGGCTCCTGCCTCTACCCCATGGACGAAACCCTCTGCCGGGCCGCCGTGGACTTTGGGGGGCGAGCCTATCTGGTATGCCAGCCTGAGCTGTCCAACATCCCGCTGGTGTCCATTGGAGCAGGCGGACAAGCCTCCAGCTTTCAGACGGACACCTTCGTGGACTTTTGGCAGGCCTTTGTGGGCGGCGCAAAATGCAACCTCCACCTGGACATTCTGCGTGGACGCAGCGACCATCACAAGATGGAGGGACTGTTCAAGGCGGCCGCCCGTGCCATCCGGGATGCCATCACGCTGGACAGCCGCCGTCTGGGAACCATTCCATCCACCAAGGGAGTAATTGTATGAGATATTTCCAGTGCGACTATGCGGAGGGCTGCTGCCCGCAGATTCTTGCCGCCCTCGCAGAGACAAACCTTCAGCAGACGGTGGGCTACGGTGAGGATGAATTTTGCCAGGAGGCGGCACAGCTTATCAGGGAGGAATGTGGCGCTCCACAGGCGGCAGTGCATTTTCTGGTGGGGGGCACTCAGGCAAACCTCACCGTCATCGACTCAATCCTGCGGAGCCATCAGGGAGTCATCTCTGCGGAGGGTGGCCACATCGCCGTTCACGAGTCGGGAGCCATAGAAGCCTGCGGCCACAAGGTTCTGTCCCTTCCCTCCTCCGACGGAAAGATTTCTGCCGCCCAGATTCGGGATCTGTGCCACGCCCATTACGCCGACGAGAGCTTTGAGCACACCGTGCAGCCGGGAATGGTGTACCTTTCCTTTTCCACCGAGTCCGGCCTGCTCTACTCCAAGGCCGAGCTGGAGGCCATTGCCGCCGCCTGCAAGGAATTCCAGCTTCCCCTCTACATCGATGGAGCCAGGCTGGGCTACGGCCTTGTCTCCCCCAAGAACGACTGCACCCTGCAGGACATTGCCCGCCTGGCAGATGTGTTCTACATCGGCGGCACCAAGCAGGGGGCGCTCTTTGGAGAGGCTGTGGTGATTGTGAATCCCGCCTTGCAGAAGGACTTCCGTTACATCATCAAGCAGAAGGGCGGAATGCTGGCCAAGGGGCGGCTTTTAGGCATCCAGTTCAAGACCCTGTTCACGGACAAACTCTACTTTACACTGGCAAAGAAGACGGTGGAGCAGGCCCTGCGGATTCGGCAGGCCTTCCAGAAAAAAGGTATCCCCTTCCACTTCGACTCCTACACAAACCAGCAGTTTCCCATCCTCACCACCGCCCAGCGGGAGTATTTTGCCGGGAAGTACAAGACCACCTTCTGGCAGCCCCTAGACGGAGACAGTGCCGCAATCCGCTTTTGCACCAGCTGGGCCACCACCGATGAGGCCGTGGACGAGCTGGTTGCGGACATCGGACGGATGTAGTGCGACCGTTTCTTGACTTTCACTAGTCTATACAATAGAATCGGAGAAAATGATGTTAAAAGGAGTTTCTTTATGGACACAGAACAGGAAGCTGTTGAAAATACCCAACAGCAATTGCCAGCAAATAATTCAGGTACAGCTCAGGAATTTTCTCCCAAAAGCCGATTGATAGCCTTCTTGCTTTGCACCTTCGCAGGTTATGTGGGAGCACACAACTTCTATGTTGGTCGCATCCGTCGTGGCATAATTCAATTGCTTCTTATAGTGAGCAGTTTCATCGTGTACTTTTGCAGCTTGCTGTATTTGGTACTTTCAAATGTAGACAACCCAGATGCTGCCGATGCAGTTTTTGTGGGTGTATTCATCTCCCTGATTCCCATTATGGCTGCTGCAATTTGGATTTTTGTAGACTGGATTATGATTCTTGCGGGAGCCTTCAAAGACAAGCAGAAACGCCCCTTGAAGAATTGGTCGGTAAACGACTGATTCTTTGGGAGTATATGCAAAAAACCTCGCCCAGTGGCGAGGTTTTTCTTGAAATCATTCTGGAGACAACCGGATTTGAACCGGCGACCTATTGATTGCGAACCAATTGCTCTACCAACTGAGCTATGTCCCCAAGGTTCTGACACTATATCACAATGCGGAACTGAAATCAAGATGTCGGATGGAATCCAAGCCCAGCCAGTAACTACTCATAACTGAAGACGAGCGATTTTTTCTCCTGACAATCCTCCAAGGCACAGACCACCCTTCCTCCAGAGGCGAGCCTTCCGAAAAGTATTTCATCTACCAGGGGCGTGGCAATGCTTTCGTCCACTAGGCGAGCTATGTTCCGTGCTCCGTAGAGGGGGGAATACCCTTCCTCTGCCAGATAGTCTAGGCAGGAGTCTGCCACCACCAGCTCCACCTTTTTTACAGCCAATTTTTGAGAAAGCCGTTTTACCTCCTTTTCTACAATGCTCCGTGCCACGTCCCTGTCCAGCGCGCCGAAGGGGATTACTGCGTCCAACCGATTCCTGAACTCAGGAGAGAATGCCTTTTCCACCGCTTCGCCAACGGCCCCGACGCCCTGCAGCTGACCACCGAATCCGATAGCACTGCGGCTCATATCCCTGGCACCCGCATTGCTGGTCATAATGATGATGGCGTTGCGAAAGTCGGCCTTGCGCCCCTGGTTGTCGGTGAGCTGGCCGTAGTCCATCACTTGCAAGAGGATGTTGTAGATGTCGCTGTGCGCCTTCTCAATTTCATCCAGTAGCACCACTGAATGCGGTTCCTTCCGCAGGGCATCGGTCAGAAGCCCGCCTTCCTCGAAGCCCACGTAGCCAGGCGGAGCACCAATGAGCCGGCTGACCGTATGCTTCTCCTGATATTCGCTCATGTCAAAACGAAGGAGCTTCATACCCAGATGGACGGCCAACGACTTTGCCAGCTCCGTCTTGCCCACACCGGTGGGACCAGCAAAGAGAAAGGATGCGGTGGGCTTGTCCCCGTCCCGAAGACCTGCGCGGGAACGCTTTACCGCAAGGACAACTGAGCGAACCGCCTCCTGCTGACCAAAAATATCTTGGGAAATCGCCTCCTCAAGGTGCTGTAGTTGGTTCCGCTCATCCTGGGCTACGGATTTTTCAGGAATGCGTGCCATCTTTGCAGTGATTTTTCCAATCAACGCCTTAGTGACCCGTCCGCCGCCAGTGCCCGCCTTGTTCCGCATCTTTAGATAGGCTCCCGCTTCGTCCATGATGTCGATTGCCTTGTCCGGCAGGCGGCGGTCTGGAAGGAACTCTACGGAAAGGTCAACGGCGGCCTGCAAAGCACTCCGCTGGTAGCTCACCTTGTGGTAGTCCTCGTAGGAGGGCTGCAGACCCTGGAGAATTTTTAGCGTGTCCGTCGGACTTGGCTCTAGGATGTCAATTTTCTGAAAGCGGCGAGCCAGTGCCCTATCCTTTTCAAAAATCTTGGCATACTCCTCGTAGGTAGTGGAGCCAATGCAGCGCACCTTACCAGAGGAGAGCAGCGGTTTGAGCAGATTGGAGGCATCCAAATTACCGCTGCCACTGGCACCCGCCCCCACGATGGTGTGAATCTCGTCTATAAAGAGGATGACCCTTTGTCGCCGCAGCAGCTCCTCAGTCACCTTCTTTATCCGCTCCTCAAAGTCCCCTCTGTACTTGGAGCCTGCCACTAGGGTTCCCATGTTCAGGCTAAAAATTTCGTAGCCCAAAAGGACGGAGGGAACCTCCTCCTCGATGATTTTCAGCGCCAGCCCCTGGGTGATTGCAGTCTTGCCCACGCCAGGATCGCCTACATGGACGGGATTGTTTTTGAAACGGCGACACAAGACCTGCATGGTACGCTCCAGCTCCGCCTCACGGCCAATGAGCTTGTCGTACTCACCAGCCAGTGCTGCGGCAGTCATATTGGTGGCGAACAGCTCCAGGGCAGTGCGGCGGCGGCCAGTGCGCTTCTGACTCTGAGAGCCATCTTCCTGTCCCTGATATTCGGTCGAAGCATCCACTATTTCTCCGCCTTGCTCCTGACTTTCAGTCTGGGCATCAAAATCCTGGTCCCCCAAGGAGGAAATGTCCTCGTCATTTGGGACAGCCCCATCCTTGTATCCTTCCTCGGCCAGCATCTGGTCAATCACTTCCTGCAAGTTGTCAGAATTGCTGTGCTTGATGTAGCTCACCACCTCCAGCAGACGTAGCCGCTCAATGCCGCCGGAACGGAGGTAGTACGAGCAATAATTGTTCGTTTCCTCCAGCATACTGACAATTACGTCGGTAATTTCAACCTCACTCTTTTCGGCGGCGGCACAGTTGACAATGGCCCGCTCAATAACGGAATGAAAGCCGGCGGTCTGGAGGGGAATGGCAGTCTTTACCACAAGCACATTGTTCTGGATGTAGTCGGTGACGGCCTGTCTGATATAGTCCACATTGCCACCGCATACCAGCAGCAGGTCGCAGATGGTAGGAAATTCCAGGGAAGCCTTTAGCAGGTGCTCCGGCGTAACGAATTCATGGCCGGAATCCTGGGCATCCTGCACAGCCATATTGATTATTTTTTGCAACTGAGGGGCTACCTTCAATTTCTATCTCCTGTCTTTTTGTGTCAGAATGCAATAATTCTAGGCTTCCTTCAACTCGCAGCGGAGAGGAAATCCTTGTTGCCGGGCGATTTTCATGGTGAGATTTACCCTGGTTACAGCAATATCGTAGGTGTAGGTTCCCACTACGGCAGCCCCCTGCACATGCACCTTTTCCATGAGCTGCAATGCCTCTGCCTCACTCTTATGAAAGATAACCTGCAAGACATCCGTTACAAAATCCTTGGTGGTATAGTCATCATTCAGAAAAACAACATGATAGTGCTTGGGCTCCATGAGCCTCGTGTCCGTTATACTGAAGGCTTCACCGCTACAATTCGCATCCATACATACAATATAACACATTTTTTTATATTAGACACCTAATAAAAAAATCCTTCTGGATAGCCCACATTTTCAGAACACCAAGGCCCTGCAGCGACAATCCAGAAGGATTTCCACATTAAATCCTAGAATTCCTCGAAGTCATCGTCAGAGATGGTGACTGAGGGCTTGTGGCTTACCGCACCACCGCCACTGGGCTTATGTACCATGGCGGGAGGGGCCATGGGTGCTGGGGCGGGCTTGGGCGCAGGCTTTGCGGCAGGAGCCGGCCGAGCCTGCATTGCCGAGCTGTCGCCAGACAAGTGGAAGAAGCTGATGAGCTCCACCAAATTCTTGGCGTTGGAGGAAAGCTCCTCGGCCATGGCTGCCATCTGCTCGGAGGCGGCGGCGTTCTGCTGCACGACGGAATCCAGCTGCACGATAGCCTTGCTCACCTGCTGGGCACCATTGTCCTGCTCGCGGCAGGCTACGGCAATCTCCTCAACCAGCTCGGTGGTCTCGTCAATGCTTGGAATGACGTGTTCAATCAGGGTACCGGCATTCTCTGCGGCGGAAAGGGTACGGGCGGAGAGCTCGCTGATTTCACCGGCAGCAACCTGGCTGCGCTCCGCCAGCTTGCGGACCTCGCTTGCGACAACGGAGAATCCCTTTCCAGCCTCTCCAGCACGGGCAGCCTCAATAGCAGCATTCAGAGAAAGCAGGTTGGTCTGGCTGGCAATGTCCTCGACGATGTGAATCTTCTCGGCAATGTCCTTGACTGCGGCAACCGCATCACTTACCGCAGTTCCACCAGTCTTGCTGTCAGAGGCAGTCCGCTCGGCAATGCTGTTGGTCTTGGCGGCATTGTCGGCAGTCTGGCGGATGTTGGAGGCCATCTGCTCCATGGTGGAGGACATCTCCTCAGTGGAGGCTGCCTGCTCAGCGGCTCCAGACGAAATCGACTGGCTGGTAGAACTGATTTGCTCACTGCCACTCTCTATCTGGCGGGCGTTGGTCATAATCGAGTTGACCATCTTCACTAGCTGGCCAAGCATCTCCACCAGAGCACGACTCATGGCGCCCAGCTCGTCCTTGCGGCTGCTAATCTTATTGCGTGTCTCTGCGGGAATGTGGGACATCACCAAATCTCCCTTGGCCATGCACTCCAATGCCCCCTCAATAACCTGGACTGGTGTGGTAATGGAGATTCCCAGGAAGATGGCCACACCAATGCCCGCCGCAATCAGGACGACGGCTACAATAATCATAACCTGCAGCATCAGCACAATCTCGTCGGTAAACTCGGCTAAGGGCGCCCGAATCGCCACTCCCCAATGAATGCTTTTCATGGGAGTATAGGCAATGAGCCAGGTTTCTCCTTGGTAGCTGTAAGTGGCAGTTCCCTCGTTTCCGGCAATCAACTTGTTGACGTGGGTGGAAAGCTCCGCCAAGTCAGTTTGAGTCCGGGACGCAATGGCCAGGTTCTCCCCCCGCTGGATACGATCGTATTCCTTGTGGGCGACGGTGTTACCCGTGTCCAAGCTGATGATGAAGGGGCCGCCAGTCTCTCCCACCACAAAGTCTCCCACAATTTCGGAGATGTTCTGGGCGTCCTTCTCAAGGATGATGGCACCAGTAACCCGGTTATTGTTGGGATCCCGAATGGGCACTGCGTAGGTGATGGCCATGGTGCCCGGACGCAGTTCACTTTCAATGGGATCCGAGACAACATTATTGCCACGAATGGCCTCCCGGTAGTTGTCCCGGTCGGACATGTCACGGTCAATGCCGGTGTTCGTGTAGCCGTTTCCGTTTATGTCACAGACGGTGTAGGCAATGCGCTGGCTGTCCATGGCGGCGATGTTGTTCAGGAAGGCTGCCCGATCAGCAAGGGTCATCTCAGGATTAGTCATCTCTGGCTGCACTGCCATGGCGCTCAGCACCTCTATCTCCATCTGGGCCCTTGTCTCAAGATAATTGGACAGGGCTCGTGCCGTCCCCAAATTATCTTCCAGGATAATCTTTATAGCTGCATCCCGAGCAAAGGCGTATGCCAAAAAGGTACTTACAAGCGCTACAGTCAACACGACGGCACTGATCACAACAATCAAGGTTGTCTTTAAGCTTTTCATTCCACCACTCCCGAAAATCCGTTCTATCCAAAGTATACAAAATTCCTGTGCGTTTGGATAAATTTCAGTATATCATTGAATGTATCGGCAAGCAAGATGAAAAACTAAAGCCAGCCCCCTTCCCGACGCCAGAAGTCGGAAGTAGCCTGCGGACGCTATGAACTGCCATCAAAGAGCGTGGTAGTGGTAAGAAGCCCCGTTTTGGCGGAAACCTCAAGCCTGCTTCCGTCCCAAACGACACGGCCCTTCCATTTATGGGCATTCCTCAGCTTCTTGGGCAGGAGGCCGGAATCAGAAAAGACCACGAGCCTGGCGGCAAGGACGAGGGGATTGTCCTGACTCGGTATTGTCTTCCGATGGTACAGCTCCTTTATGGAGTCTTCCAGCTCCACCAGCACAAAATGGGTTTCGCCGTCATCCTCCAGCACCAGGCAGAGTCCGGGGAAGAGCGGAACGTCACTCAAAAGGCAGGCAGTAGCCTCGGCAGCCTCAGTCAGGCTGGAGGTGCCCCGCACCATGCTCGGCAGCCGGGCCTCCTCCAAATACTGAAAATGTGTGTCATGGAGCCTGCGGGGAACCTGCACCGACTCGGCTCCCTCTTCCAGCACCTTTTGCAATGCCTTGTAGACATGAATGCGGATTTCCAGCAGCTCCTGTAGGTGGGAGTAGGTCCAGGTACGGGACTTGAGCTGGGCCTTGTAGGTGCGGGCATTCTGCCGGATGATTTGGTCGCTGTAGCTCGTTGCTGTCTTGATTTTGGGAAAGTCAATCTGGTTCAGCAGGGTGACGGTGGTCAGCAAATCCACCAGACTGTAGCCCCAACGAGAGGTGGCTGCTTTAGAGGCATATTCTTTGAAAAGCTCCAGCTCCTGCAGCAGCATCTGGTGGTAGGCTTGGTTTTCCATCAGGGCCTTGTCCAGTATAGATCGGTTTTCCTGGGTGATGGTAGAGCCTGGCTCCAACCGCAGCCTCTCAGAGGAAAAGGGAGCAATGGCCGGGGAACTGTAGGACAGTGCGGCAGACAGGCGGGCAGCAGACTGCTGACGGGAAAGGCTCGTGCTCGTCAGCACAAGCACAAAGTCGTCCCTTCTGGGCTTTGGGGCGGCCACCACCGGTACATCGGAGTCACCACGAGCGGAAAGCGGGCGACGGGCGGAGCTGGACGGATTGTAGTCCACCACAAGGTAGAACAGGTCCTTTGTGACAGATGCCTGACTGGAAAACAGCACCTTATTCTTGCCGCCAAAAAGTCTTTGCAAGACCGACTGGAATTCCGGGTACTGTGATTCCAGGGCGCTGAGCGGATACTCAAAGGTGACGAAGAAATTCTTCTGTGTGCCGTCAAAGCCGGGGTCGTTGCGGAACATGTAGGACCACATCTCCACCGGATGCAGGGTAATGGCCTTGGTTTCGTCCTTGTAGCTCAGCTCCAGCGTACAGGCACCCTCGCTCATAATAAAGTCGCTGATGGTACACGTGATTTCCGGGATGTGGCGACCCTCCTGCCACACCGAGCCGGAAAACTGCAAGTGCTGGCTGGAGCCGGAAAGATTGTCCAACACATCCTGCGGCACTCCGTCGGCTGTCACCGGCAGAAAGGTCTCTGCTGCCAGATGGAGCGGTACCTCCACAAAATACCAGTCCTCCGGCCGAGCGTCAAAGATGGCCTTGGAATAATAGCCCGTCTGTCCCTGGGCGTTGGTTCCCGCCACCCTCAGCTCCCTTGCCGCATTGCCCCGTCCGTTCTGCAGGATGGTGATGTGGCGGGTGAGGCGGGCCTGTCCCTCCAGCGGAATGTCTGGTTGTCGCAGCCATGGCTCGGAGGGCAGCGCCCAGGGGGAGTAGTTGGACAGGTACTGGGTTCCGTCGTATTTTTGCGGGAGCCGTTCATAGGTGTACTTGAAGAACATGGGGTCGCAGCCGAGGGTGTCAAAGTCGGCAAGGCGGGTGTACATGATTCCAGCCTTGTTGATGACAAACATGGTGGAGGCGCTGGCACTGAGATTCTCTGCGATGAAGGTGCCACGCTCTGGCCCCTGAAGGCTGCGGCTAAAGTCGGCAGGAAGGCCGGAGTCGGTAAAGCGGATATGCTGGCCGTCCTCCGTCAGAAAATAGATGGTCTCGATTCCCATTGTTCCGTAGTGGTGGGGATTGCCGTAGATATCCTCGTGCCACAATACATCCTGACGGCGGGCGGCCGTTGCCCAGGCGCGCTTGTTCTTTACCAGCTGGCTCTGAACCAGATGGGTCCGCTCAGGAAATCCGAAGTCCCAAATCCATTCAAAGGGCTTTCCCGGTGAATGGGACGTGGTGAACAGCTGGTACATTCCACCCTCCGAGTCAAAGGCCAGGAGGGAGTCAGCATCGGCGGAAATCTCCACAATTTTTTCTGGAACGGGAAAGCCGCCCCTCCTCTTGGGAGCAGGCAGGCCAGTGCCACCGACAAGCTGCCAATGTGTTTTGACAAGGCCGGGATTGCGGTACTGGGCATCCGGCATGGACTTGTAGTAAATGCGTCCGTCCACAATGCAAAACTGGTAGTCACGGCAAAAGGTTTGGGTGAGGGTCTTGATATACACCTGATCCGGGAAGATGCCGTTGACATTGGCGGATTCGTCGGCAACGGACAGGGGAACCGCCGTCTGGTGGTGGAAGCTCGCCAACTGGTCGGCATTGCCGGAGGGAACCACCGTACAGGCTGAGCAGGCGAGAAAACAAAAAACCGACAGGGTAAAAAGCAGCGTCATACCGAGGATCTTCCTCATACTTTTACTGTAAGCCACATCTAAGGTGCCGGGCAAATTTGTCGTCTACCCAATCTTGTACAAATCAGGCCGAAAAAGTATAGTTTGTTCCATGAAAGACGCATTCATCCAGGAAAAATGCCAGGAAGGACATCCCAACTGGCAGCAGGCAATCCAGCGGCAGCACCAGTTGTATTCCCGCAACAACGACATCCGCACCGAATTCGAGCGGGACTACACTCGCCTGCTCCACTGCGAAGCCTTCCGCAGACTCAAGCACAAGACCCAGGTATTCTTTGCACCCAAGAATGACCATGTGTGCACCCGCATGGAGCACGTCTTTCACGTGGACTCCGTGGCTTCCACCATCGCCAAGCACTTAGGCCTGAACGAGCAGCTGACCTCCGCCATTGCCCTGGGACATGATATTGGCCATGCCCCCTTCGGCCACTTTGGGGAGGACTGCCTGAACAAGCTTTTACCCCAGAAGCCAGGCGAAAATGCCCCAAAACGATTTTGGCACGAGCGCAACAGCCTCTTCTTTGCCGACTACATCGAAACATTGCAGGATCCGGAGGGCAGAGCCCAGCACCTTGATTTAACCTATGCCGTGCGGGATGGCATCGTGTGCCATTGCGGCGAGGTGGACGAAAGCGGCATCCGCCCCCGCAGCCAGGCCATTCCCCTCTACGACATCAAGAAGGCGGGCAGCGTCCAGCCCTACACCTGGGAGGGCTGCGTGGTGAAGCTCTCCGACAAGATTGCCTACCTGGGCCGGGACATTGAGGATGCCCGCCAGTATCACATCCTGGACATGGGGGCCTACCGCCAGCTGCGGGAAATTGTTGCCGAGTGCTTCGGCTTTCCCGCCACCAAAAAAGGCAAGACCGTGAACACCACCGTCCTCATCAACGACCTGATTGTGGACCTGTGCCAGCAAAGCTCCCCGGAGGCGGGACTAGTCTTTTCACCCGCCCACTTCAAGTTTATGAACAAGCTCAAGTCCTTCAACTACGCCAACATCTACCGGCACTGGCGGCTTTTGGAATTCCAGCACTACGCCACGGCGGTCATCCACACCATCTACCGCCTCCTGCTCCAGACCCAGCCCTATGTCCCTAGCCAGAAGGTGGGCTTCTGCCTCAAGCAGTACCCCCTGCTGGGCTCCACCTTTGAGGACTGGCTGGTGAAGTACACCGACTACGACCCGGAGCGCCGCTCCAGACTGAAATTCGATGCCATCCAGAGCCTGTTCGATTTGTCCAGCCCGGCGGGATTCAGCAAGTGCGTCATTGAATTTATCTCCGGCATGACCGACCAGTTTGCCATCGCCGTCCATCAGGAAATCATCAGCTTCTAGCCGGCTAAACGATTCCGCCCCAGCCCTGACGACAGATGCCGAATCCCCCAGATTTCCCCAGTTCCCCTTTCCAAAGGAATTGAATTCCGCTATGATTTTACCATGAATGCAATCATTACCGTCGTAGGAACAGACCAGGTGGGCATCATCGCCAAGGTAAGCAACTTTCTTGCCCAGCGCAGCATCAACATAGCCGACATCACCCAGACCATCCTTTCCGGCAACTTCGTGATGATGATGATGGTAGACCTGTCCGCCACCACCATCCCCATGGAGGAGCTTCGCACCGCACTAGAGGACTTGGGCAGCCAGCTGAACGTGACCATCAACATCATGCACGAAAAGGTTTTCAGCGCCATGCACCGAATCTAGGGAGGGAGCCGTGGCGGAATGGGGAAAGGTCTATCAGTTGCGAGGGGACGTTACTCTTGCCGACGTTTGGAATTGCATTGTTTGCTTGCTGCAAAGGATTCCGGGGCATGGCGCGCACCTTCCGAAGGGAAGTCCTCCAAGGCATTTCTTCTGGCAGGACGCTACCAGCCTGTGCCGCTGGATTGAAGACGATGAGTGGGCCGCCTTCGATTTTGCAGGGACAACGGACGGCAGCAAGGCCACCCTGCAAATCATATTCAGCAAGAAAGAAAAAAGCTGCGGCACGCAAAAGGTGCATCCGCTGTCTTTTTATGAGAAAACGACTGGCATCCAGCACCTCTGTCCTGACTTCTTTGACTTAGTAAAGGAAAACAAACTGGTTCCCAAAAAGCAGACGCAAAGCCAGGTAAAAAGGATTGAGCATCTGCGGAAAAGGTTCAAGAACAGCGAAGACCTCAAGATTCTGTTCTCGGACAACAGGGAGGGCAAACTCCTGGAGCAGGTGGAGAAGGTGGCTGAACGGCTCTGGTTCCTCGGCGCAGAATTCTACACCTGCGACGAGCTGGATTTCATGGGCCTTTGGGAGGACGAAGACCCCGAAATCAGGAAATTCAAGGAAGACCTGTCTCCAAAATTAAAAAGGCAGTTGGACTCAAAGGACAGGCGGACACGCATGATGGACATGCTTTCCGAATTCGAGCATTTCAAGCACATGCTGTCACCGACGATAGCGGTAATATGCAACGACAGAATGGAAAAGCTGCCCCTTGATGACACCGATTCCGGCGCTGAGGTGATTCCAATTTCCCGCATCATCGACATGGCCTTCAACCTTACTATAGACAATTTCGGTGAGGAGCGCACGCTTGAATTCAAGGACTTTCTGGACAAGTATGACGGGAAGGACATTTTCGACATCCAGAGGAAGGCGGAATTGCAGGCCATGTTCCGATCTGCCGTGGAGCACTCGTTAAAGCAAATCGAAACCGCAAAGCAGCCCCAGCCTCAGGCAGCCGCCCAGGAAGGGGAGACAAATCCATCTTGCCGCACGGAGGAAGACGGGGCAACTTCGGGACCCATGGCTTCCCCAGCAGAATCAGACAGCCGTCTCAAGGAGCTGAAAGAACAGAATGCCCAGTTAAAAGCTGAAATCGAAAGGTTGAAGGACGAAAAGGACGGACTTGGGGCTGAGAACAGGCGGCTGCAACAGAAGGTCGAAGCCTTGCAGAAGTTACTGAACACAAAGGATGCCGCCCGCACACAGCGGCAAAATGAGGAGAGGAAAGGTATCATCCGGCTGGAACTTCCCTGTGCCGAAGACAATTTATTTCCGAATGAAATCGAGGACTATCTTTTTGCGCTGCTGTATTGGGCACTTGGGCAAGAAAAGAAAAGCCTGCCGGACAACAGGCACAAGGAAGTGTCAAGGAAGCGTGACGTAATCGAGGTGGTGCTAAACAGCAAAACATTCAGCTGGGACGAAACAGAGACTTGCAAAAACTTGTCTGACAAGGAAAAGGCCTTCAAAGATGATGCTCCCCCGTCGTCAGCGGGCTTTACAAAGGTTTCTGAAAACAACCATGAAAAGTATTACTTTGTCCAGGAAAGATACCAGATTACCTTTGCCCTTTCTCCCAGCGACAACAAGATGGGACGAGGTGTGCAAAACAAGATGAAGGAGATAAAGGGACGGCTCTTCCTCATGCCGCCAGGTACAGCGGATTCAGGAGAGCAGACAGACCCCTAACTATGATTTCCTGAAAGCAAAAACGACTGCCTTCACATGGACAGTCGTTTTTGTTCGTAAAAATGGAGCCTTGTCAGGCTTCTGCAGCGACTGGCTCCGGCAGTTCTTCCAGGTGCTTGCGGGCCTTGATAATGTCTTCGAATTCGGCCTGCTCGATAACCTCCTTTTCCAGGAGACGGTCGGCGATGTAGTCCAGCACATCCCGCTTTTCCCTCAGCAGGCCCACCACACGGGCAAAGCGCTGTTCCATGATGCGGGCCAGCTCCTCGTCAATATACTGCTGGGTAGACTCAGAGTACTCACGCACCAGCTGAGGCGAATCTGAGCCGTAGCCTCCGCCTCGCTGGGAAAGGGACACGTTCTTAAAGCGCTCGCTCATGCCATAGTCCATGACAATCTTACGAGCGATGTCAGTGGCCCGCTGCAGGTCGTTAGCCGCACCGGTGGAAACCTCATTAAAGCACACGTACTCCGCAGCACGACCACCCAACAGCACGTCAATCTCTCCATACAGCTCGGTTTCGGTGCGCAGATAGCGATCCTCTTCCGGCATCTGGAGGGTGTAGCCCAGGGCGGCGATTCCACGGGGGATAATGGAAATCTTGTGCACCTTGTCGGCACCATCGGTAAAGGCGGCAGCCAGTGCATGTCCCGTCTCGTGGACGGCCACAATCTTTCGCTCATTCTCCTTGATGACACGGCTTTTCTTCTGTAATCCAGCAATGGCCTTTTCCACCGCCTCGTGGAAGTCCGCCATTTCCACCGCCTTGCGGCCGGCACGGACTGCCAGCAGGGCAGCCTCATTCACCACATTGGCCAAGTCCGCACCGGCAAAGCCAGAGGTGGAGCGGGCGACGGATGCCAGGTCAACGCCGTTGCCCAGCTTAACGTTCTTGGAGTGGATGCGCAGAATTGCCTCCCGTCCCTTCACGTCGGGGCGGTCCACCACCACCTGGCGGTCAAAGCGGCCGGGACGCAGCAGGGCTGGGTCAAGGACATCGGGGCGGTTGGTTGCCGCCAAAAGAATCAGCCCCTTGGAGTTGTCAAAGCCATCCATCTCCACCAAAAGCTGGTTCAGGGTCTGCTCCCGCTCGTCGTTTCCGTGGATATTGTTCACACGGCTCTTTCCGATGGCGTCCAGCTCGTC
>CALEFI010000050.1 GCA_937876905.1 uncultured Treponema sp. | reverse complement strand
GCTCGATGGGCATACCCTTGTCAATTGCCCTTGTTGCCATTGTACGGCGGAATCTGTGGGGATGGACATTTCAAAGCTTGTTGCCGTCTTGGATGTGCTTTCCTCTGGAGCGGCACTCCCGCCAAAATGCAAGGACCATCAGCTGACAGGCAACTTGCACGATTTTAGGGAATGCCATATAGAGCCAGACTGGCTCCTGATGTATCAGGTTTTTGAGGATGAGCTCATCCTTTCTGCCACTGCAACAGGAACACATTCCGATTTGTTCGGCTGACCGCAGGGAAAACCTCGTCCTGTGGAATTGGAAAACAAGCGGCTTTGCAGTGAGAAAACCATGCCGCGCGCTTTGCGGACGGTTGGTAGGGCGGCCAATTCTGGGGAGGAGGGGGAGATCCTTGCCATGAGCCGCCTTTCCCCAACCCTCGCCGCCTCCGCTATTTCAGCCACCTGTCCAGAATCCGGCGTTTCTTTTCAGGACAGGCTGCCATCAGGTCTTTTGCCTGTGCGATGCGTTCTTCCAGCGCACTTATTTCTGCGACAATGCGCTGCTGTTCGGCCAGCGAGGGAACGGGGACTGTTACAGAACGAAGATTATCATTGTAAATTCTAGGAATTACACTTCCATCTGTTGCATATTTTTTCCAATTTACAGTTTTCAATGAATAAAGAAGATACGTATTCAAAACAAAGCTTTCATTGTTATCAATCCAAACAATATTTGAATCTTGAAAATAGGCAGGTTCTCCATCAAACATAACAGCCTTTCCAAGTGTGCCAGCCGCAGAAATTAAAATCTGTCCTTTTTGAGGATATGGATACTGCGTTTTATATTTTTCATAAAGTTTGACCGAAATATAAGCATTAGCTTTTCTACCAAAAGTTCCAATTTTGTAAAACGGAATTCCTTCGTTGGGATTAGTTTCACTCTTCATAATTCGTTTGCACATGCAAATTTTTCCAATCTCGCCCAGCTCCTTTCGCTCACCTTGCACGTTCTCCATAATATCAGCAATTTCATTCTTGCATTTTTCAATTTCCTTCTGCGCATCCTGATACCCTGCGTCAACCGCCTCGCATTCTGCCACAATGGATTTCTGCACCTCAAGGGGAGGAAGGGGGATTTGCATTTCCTTGTAAAAGGCTTCTGGAACTCTTCTATGTCCGCTTGCCCCTGTCATGTTTTGGGCTGCAATTAGTCGAATTTCTTCACGATTCAGGAATGAGAACAAATATTTGTTCACAATTTTTTCGGAACATCGGAACACATGGAATTCAGAGCTACCTAAAGCAATGCCATTTGTCAAACCCGTTGCTACTGCACATTTCCCATTTTCCATACAAGGTGTAATTTTAGCAAAAATCAAATCATTTTCAGCAAAATAGGTATAGCTGCCCTTTCGCAAGGCAGAAAGTCTTTTGTCAACCTTATTCTCAATAAATCCATTGTTATTGACTGACGACATATCAACAAATGAAATCTCCGTATCATCAGATATTCTTTTCAAATAGTCTTTTGAAGGGTTCATTTCAACAATCTCTCCCAACTTCACCAACGGCCACCTACTTTCAATTTTCACCTTTCCACTTTCATTTTCTACATTTGTCCGAATCGCCTTGTCAAAGCTGGCCCGGCTAAAGTCAATCATGTCCTGCAGGGGGCCTGCCGCCGTGTAGGTGCCGCTGCGGTAGATTCCCAGGAAGGCGTCCTTCACGGAGCGGGCAATGCTGCCCTCCTCGTCGTAGGCATTGTACAACAGGCCGCAGGCGTTTTGAGGAGAGCCGCCTTTTATCTTGATTCCCTCGTCCCCCTTGCGGTTGCTCCAGCTGTAGCCCAGAAAGGCCTCCTGCTGCGAGTTGTCGTTTGGGGCGGTGACGACCAGGGTGTGCTGCTTGTGGACAAGGGCAAAGTAATAGAGCTTCTCCCTTTCTATCTGGACGGAGTACTCGTAGAAGGCCCTGCTGCGCCGTTCTGCCTTGGTTTTCCTGAAGTCCGCCCCCTCCTCAAACTCCCTCACATACATTCCGAAATACGGATGGCAGCGGTGCTGGGTGTAGTCCGCAGACTGACGGGCGGCCTGTATAAAGGACAGGTACTCCTCCTTCGGGAGCTTAAGCTTCCTGCAGTAGGAGTCAAGGATCTCCCGGTCCCCTGCCACCTGCAAGTCGTCCCTTTCAAGGATTGCGGCCACAGTGTCCTTTACAATCTTGGCCTTTACCGGAGGCTCGCCGTTCTTCTGGAGGAAAAGGACCACGGTGTTTGTGCCGGTGGCGCCAAAGGTCTTGCTGCCGAACTGGACGATGGCCCGGATGTCAAAGTGCTTTAGCAATTCCTCACGGGCCTTTATATAGCTGGTGCTTGAGTTGCTCAGGATGGAGCTTGGCAGGATGACGGCGGCAATGCCCCTTGGCCGCAAAAGCTGGGCAATGCGCTCCACAAAAAGGGTTTCGATTTCCTTTCCGTCCTTGGAGATGTATTGCAGGAGCTCCAGCTGGTTGTTCTTGAGCTCAAGGTGGTTTTTGAATGCGCTGACACTATACGGCGGATTTGCCACGAGGATGTCGAACTGTCCGTTTTGAATCACAATCTTTTCGACATGATTGTCCAGGCCGTCGCCGAATACAATGTTGCCGTTGTCGGCCCCGTGCATGAACAGGGAGATTTTGCTTACCCGTGCAAGGCGGTAGTCCTTTTCAATGCCAAAGATGCAGTCTCGTTCCCAGCCCTTTTCCGGAGCCAGACCCGCTTGGCCGACAACCTCGTTTATCTCCCGAAAGCCCTCCGTCAAAAAGTGGCCGGCACCGCAGGCATAGTCAATCACCTTTGGATAGCGGATTTCTTTCGTATCCGCATGCACGATGATGCTTTCCAGGGGCAGGCATTTCCAGATGAAGCAGGTTATGGGAATTGGCGTGAAGAACTGGCCTTCGTTCTGCTTGAAGCCCTTGTTCAAAAGCTGCTCGAACATGTCGCCCAAAAGCTGGAGGTCGTTTGAGTCAATAATCCTGTACCTTTGGAAAAGCTCCACCATCTCAACGAGGATTTTTCCGTTCTGGTAGAACAGCGCCTTGTTATGGACATCCTTGAAGGCAAAGTCGTTGTTGGTGTAGAACTTGAGCTTGGTAATGGTTTCGTTCAGCTCCGCCTCCAGCTGCTCGCGGTTCTCGCCGATTGAGTTTTTCATCAGGTTTTTCACATAGTCATCGGGAACATAAAAGACCTCCTCCTTCATGAACTCCCGCATTCCGCAGTGGTGGAGCTTCTGGAGTCTGTCCTGCATTTTCTGGTAGGTGTCGGTTCCCGTCTTGTATTGAAATTCAACTTCACTTTCCAGGGTTTTTGTTTTTTCATCGTGGAGCTTTGCGATAAAAAGTGCAATCAGACGGTTGAAGGCGTTTTCCTTGTCGCTTACATTGTTGTGCCGCAAAATCTCCTCAAATTGATTGACAATCTTGTCGTCACGGCTGAAGTCAACAAGACGCTTCTTTTTGAGGGGCAGAACGCCGATGTCATAGGCCACTGTCTCCTCGTCAAAAAGAATGTCGCCGTAGAATTTCTGCTCGTAGGTTTCCTTCCAGACCTGGAAAAGACCTTCCACTGTAGCGGCATCCCGGTAAAGCTTCAGCGAACTGTCGTCCTTTGCAAGCTCAACAAGGTTTGCATCATCAGAACAGCTTACCGTGGCAATTGTGGAGGTGAGCCTTTGGGTTTCCTGGTCAAAATCGCTTGCATACAGCACCAGCCACTTTGTGGCCTTTGATTGCTGCCAGTAGGAGAACAGCTGCCCGCCATTTTGCCGCATGTTGGAAAGCTCCTTTTTATATTCCGACTCGGCGGTCTTGCACTCGATAATGCAAAGATAGGGTGAGCCGTCCTTGTTCCTCACGCAGATGTCAGCCTTGCCGCTTTTTCCGCCGTGTCCAAGAGTCCAGCGGGGCTCAAGCTCTATGTGTTCTGGACGGTAGCCTTTCTCCAAGAGGCGGGCGACGCATTCAAAAACGACGAAATTCTCTGGATGGGCAAAGTTGCTCGTGGTTCCATCGTTTACCTGAAAGCCCTTTTCTGTAGGATAGATGAGCCTTTTGTTTCTAAAGTCGGCCTTCAAGTCACAGTCCACCGTGTCAAAATGCCTTGTGTACATATCGTGTTCATTGGTAAAACCAAGTTTGTCCAGCACATCTTTGAATGTATCCAGCGTAATCACAGCCCATGCTCCCCCAGTTGAGTTGCCTCAGTATAGCACTTTCAGCGGATGGTTTTAAAGGGGGCATTCGTTGCTTTCCACTTCCGCCTCTTGACGGGGGAGAGATACTGACAAGGCACGTGCTGTATGGTATGACGGGGCTGCCTTTGGAAGGGGGAGATGGGGCCGGTTTGCTGGGCAAAGTCCAGCGGGGGAGGAGCGGGTGTTGATTCATGGAGGAGGGACCGGGATGCCTGCCTGAACGGAAGAGCCAAAAGGAGTGCCACGGGCATTCCGGGTCCGTGTGGTGGTGGGGGATGTCATGGTTCGCCCCAATGGGGCCTAAGGCTGCCGTGCTTCCCCCGCCAGCTTGCCGTCGGCGGGACGCACCAGCATGAAGATGAATGTGCCGGTGGCCACCATCTTGCCGTGCTGGTCGGTGAGCTCCACCTGCATGACCCACAGGCTGCGGCCCGTCTTCTTGGGGCTGGCGGAGCACTGGATTTTTGGGCCGGTGGCAGGATGCAGGAATTCCAGCGTGCCGCTGACAGTGACGCAGGATTGTCCGCTGCCTGATGCCACGGCTGAGCCTGCCACTGTGTCCGCCAGTGTGTACAGGCAGCCGCCGTGGACGGTGCCGTGGGGATTCAGGCTGGTGTCGCTGACCTCCAGGGCTCCCCGGCCCCTGCCGTCACGGACTGCGGTGACGCTGATGCCGTTATGGGAGTTGAACAGGCCGGGCCGGTTGGCCCGCTGGAGGATGTCGGATTCACTGAGCATGATGGGGCTCCTTGTCTTGTGGGTGCATTGTGGAAGGGTAGCACCTTTTTCCGCAAAAGGCAAGGGCGGAATCCCGATGCTGCCGTCGTCTGATGTCCCCTCGTTTTTGCCCGTCCCTGCTTCCCCTCGCTCCGCCTGAAAAAAATCATCCGAATTTATTGACGATTAAATAGTGCAAATAGTATCTTTTAGACAGAAAGCAATTGGATGCTGGCCGCCGGACAGGATGGCGGGCCAAAGTATACTATTAGGAAGCGAATGATGAAGAGACAGGAACATCAGGAAGAGCTGGAGCAGCAGGAGGCTTCCCCGGCAGATTCAAATGAGTCGGTCCGGCAGGAGGTTGGCGACGCTGCGGCAGGTGCCAGTGAGACGGAGGCTGTGGCCGCCGATGCGGTAGAGGAGGATCCTGTCCAGCGGCTGGAGCGGGAGAAGGCCGAGCTGGAGGCCAAGAACAAGGAGCTGCACAACCAGTACCTCATGGCCCGTGCGGACCTGGACAACTACCGCAAGCGGATGGTCAAGGAAAAGCAGGAGGCCTTCGACTACGCCAACGAAAACCTTCTTTCCGACCTGCTGGAGAGTCTGGACAACTTTGACCGTGCTCTGGATGCCGCTGCCTCCGCCACTGACGTTGCCAGCGTGGTGGATGGGGTGAAGATGATCAAGAACCAGCTGGTGTCCATGCTGGAGAACAAGTACAATCTGGCTGGCTACGGCGAGAAGGGCGATGCCTTTGACTCCAGCATTCACGAGGCCATCGGAAGCATGTCCGGGCCGGTTGCCGAGCCGGTATGCTCGGAAGTATATTTAAAGGGATACCGGCTCAAGGAGCGGATTATCCGCTATGCCAAGGTCATGGTTCAGATGCCCGATGGGACTGTCAGTGGTATTGATGCTGGCGGCGAAGGGGATGCCGAGGCCGCTGCCGAATAAAGATTTCTAGCGAACTAGAGGAGATAAAGATATGGGAAAGATTATTGGAATTGATTTGGGAACAACCAACTCCTGCGTTGCGGTGATGGAGGGCGGCGAGCCTGTGGTCATACAGAACTCGGAGGGTGGCCGTACCACTCCCTCCATCGTCGGCTTTACCGCCAAGGGCGAGCGGATTGTTGGCCAGCCTGCAAAGAACCAGATGGTCACCAATCCTGGGAACACTGTGTACTCAATCAAGCGCTTCATCGGTCATCGCTACAGCGAGCTGACTGGCGAGGCCAAGATGGTTCCCTACAAGGTGGTGGACCACGGGGAGGATGTCCGCATCGACATCGAGGGCAAGGAGTATTCTCCCCAGGAGATCAGCGCCTTCATCCTGCAGAAGATGAAGAAGACTGCCGAGGACTATCTGGGCCAGCCCGTCACCGAGGCGGTCATCACCGTTCCCGCCTACTTCAACGACGCCCAGCGCCAGGCCACCAAGGATGCCGGAAAGATTGCCGGCCTTGACGTGAAGCGCATTATCAACGAGCCCACCGCCGCATCCTTGGCCTACGGATTCAACAAGGAGTCCAAGTCCGAGAAGACCATCGCAGTCTACGACCTGGGTGGTGGTACCTTCGACATCTCCATCCTGGAGCTGGGGGACGGCGTGTTCGAGGTAAAGTCCACCGCCGGTGACACCCATCTGGGAGGCGACGACTTTGACCGCCGCATCATCAACTGGCTCATCGACGAGTTCAAGGCTGACTCCGGCATCGACCTGTCCCAGGACCGCATGGCCCTGCAGCGTCTCCGTGAGGCCGCTGAGAAGGCAAAGATTGAGCTGTCCGCCGTGGCCAGCACGGAAATCAACCTGCCCTTTATCACTGCCGATGCCTCTGGACCCAAGCACCTGCAGAAGTCCCTGACACGGGCAAAGTTCGAGCAGATGACCGAGGATCTGCTGGAGCGCACCAAGGAGCCCTGCCGCAAGGCCATGCAGGATGCCGGTGTCTCCGCTGACCAGATTGACGAGGTGCTGCTGGTTGGTGGCTCCACCCGTATGCCCAAGGTCATGCAGGTGGTGAAGGAGCTGTTTGGCAAGGAGGGCTCCAAGGGCGTGAACCCCGACGAGGCGGTGGCTGTTGGCGCTGCAATCCAGGGCGGAATCCTGGGCGGCGATGTGAAGGACGTGCTGCTGCTGGACGTGACACCCCTTTCACTGGGTATCGAGACCATGGGTGGGGTGTTCACCAAGCTCATTCCCCGCAACACCACCATTCCTACCCGCAAGAGCCAGATCTTCTCCACTGCAGCCGACGGACAGACTGCTGTTTCCATCCACGTGCTGCAGGGAGAGCGGGAGATGGCCGGACAGAACCGCACCCTGGGGCGCTTTGACCTGGTGGGAATTCCTGCCGCCCCCCGTGGTGTTCCCCAGATTGAGGTTACCTTCGACATCGATGCTAACGGTATTGTCCATGTTTCCGCCAAGGACCTGGGTACCGGCAAGGAGCAGTCCGTCCGCATCGAAAGCTCCAGCGGTCTCAGCGACAGCGAGATTGACCGCATGGTGAAGGAGGCGGAGGCCAATGCCGAGGCAGACAAGCGTGAGCGTGAGAAGGTGGAGGTTCGCAACGAGGCGGACTCCTTGGTCTACGCCACGGAAAAGAGCATGGGCGAGCTGGGGGACAAGGTAAGCGGTGCCGACAAGCAGAAGATTGACGATGCCATTGCCGCCCTGAAGCGTGCCCTTGAGGGAGATAATGTTGAGGAGATCAAGGCCAAGACCGAAGAGTTGAAGCAGGCCTCCTACAAGATTGCCGAGGAAGTGTACAAGCAGCAGCAGGCCGCTGGAGCCGGAGCTGGCCCTGACATGGGCGGCACCGCTGGAAATGCCGGTGGTACAGGCCCCAACAAGGGTACTGCTGAGGATGTAAGCTACGAGGTTGTGGACGACGACAAGTAAGTCCACGAGAGAGTGGGGCGGGTTTTGTCGGCTGGCTTTTGCTGCCGGCAGAATTTCCGCCGTATGCCGCCGTTTTTATAGCGGCGGTGTTTTTATTGGATGATTTTTATAGAAGCTGGGGGTAGGATGAGATTTTCTAAGACTCCCGGTGTTTGGAAGGCAAGTGATGGCGAAGCGGGATTATTACGAGGTTCTGGGAGTTCAGAAGGGCGCTACCAAGGATGACATAAAGAAGGGCTACCGAAAGCTGGCGGTGCAGTACCACCCTGACAAGAATCCGGGGGACAAGGAGGCGGAGGAGAAGTTCAAGGAGGCTACCGAGGCCTATGAGGTGCTCTCCGACGAGCAGAAGCGTCAGATTTATGACCAGTACGGATTCGCCGGACTTGAGGGTATGGGCGGCGGCGGTGGAGGATATTCCCACGCCTATGCCGACTTCAGCGACCTCTTTGAGGGCTTCGACCTGGGTGGCATCTTTGGCAACATATTTGGAGGTGGTGGAGGCAGTAGTGGCCGCCGTCGCTCACCCGATGCCCCCAACCAGGGAGCCAGCCTTCGCTACGACATGGAGATAAGCTTCAAGGAGGCGGTCTACGGCACTGAAAAGCAGGTGCAGTTCCAGCACACTGAGGCTTGCGAGACCTGTAAGGGAAGCGGTGGGGCTGACGGGGCAAAGCGCAAGACCTGCGGTACCTGCGGTGGCTCCGGGCAGGTGAGAAGGAACACTGGTTTCTTTGCCTTTGCCCAGACCTGTCCCACCTGTAGTGGCGAGGGCTCTGTCATCGACAATCCCTGCAAGGTGTGCGGTGGCTCCGGCCTCCAGCCAAAGCGCAAGAAGATCAACATCCAGATTCCCGCCGGTACCGACAACGGCAAGCGGATTACCATCCCCCGCCAGGGAGATGCCGGTCGCAATGGTGGCCCCGCCGGAGACCTCATCATCGTGGTGCACGTTGCCCGCCATCAATACTTCGAGCGCAGCGGCAATGACCTGTACTGCGCTGTGCCCATTTCCGCCACCCAGGCCATCCTTGGTGCCGAGATTCACGTCACCTCCTTGGACGACAAGAAGATAAAGCTTAAAATTCCTGCGGGGACTCCCCACGGAAAGCTTTTGCGGCTGAAGAACGAGGGTGTGCCCTACAGCGGCACCAGCAGGAAGGGGGACCTGTACATCAAGGTGCTGGTGGAGGTTCCCACAAAGCTTTCCTCCAAGCAACGGGACCTGCTGGAGGAGTTCATCAGGCTGGAGAAGCCCTCCGACTCCCCCATGCCCAAGCCCCTGTCCGAGCTGGAGCGCTAGGCCTGGTTCTGGCCGGAAATCAGTTCGGCCAGGATGTCAGCTGCCCTGCGACTGCAATCTCTCCGTTTGCCTTCCAGACTCCCTCTAGGGAGCTTGGTTCCCCGTCTTTTCGATTTTCCGTCATTGCAAGGTTTCATTTTTTGGGATTGTATGCTACAATCACAGGCAGTCTTCATCCCTGCAATGAGGTGTCCCCATGCTCAAGACCCGGCAGTGTCTGTGTCTGATTTACATCGATGGCGTCATCGGTCTTTCCTTTCTTCTCCTGGCCTTTTTTCTCCTGCCTGATGGCCATCCTGTCTTCTCTGGGATTTGCGCCGCTGTCATCTTTATCTCCTTGCAGGCTGCAGGCCAGGCGGCCTCAAGGCACCTCCTTGCCAGGATTGAGGAGGATGTCCTCCACAGGGGACCTACCGGCCTGCTCTCGCAGTTTATCATGCGGCTTCGGTTCTGCTATTCCCTGGAGGATTTCTTTGATGCGGTAGCCCAGATTCTGGAGGAGCAGGCCGATTGTTCTGTGCTGCTTATCGACAGGGACACCGACTATGTCATCTACAACAGTCCGAACAGGCTCACCTGCAAGGATGAGACGATGGAGGCCCTTAAGTCCAATTTCAGGGAGCTGAGGGGGAATGCGCTCCATTTTTTTGACGGGGACTTTGGACTCACCACCGACTGCAAGTCCGCCCGGGGATTCTTTTTTGTCCACGAAAGCTTCCATCTCTACGTGTTTTGCCGGTATGCTCGCCTTTTTGACAGGAGCATCTACGGAAGGCTCCAGGATGAGTTTGTCCGCTTCCTGAAGCGACAGGGGGTCATTGCCAGGCTCAGCGAGATTACGGAGCTCTCGCGGGAATGGGCCATGCTTGCCGATGTGCAGAAATCCTTTCTGCCCATGGAGCTGCCGGAGGTTCCGGGACTGGAGCTGGCATCCCATTTCCAGCCGCTGGTAAATGTTTCTGGAGACTACTACACCGTGCTGCCCCTGGACGAGCACAAGACCCTGGTGCTGCTGGGGGACGTGTCTGGCAAGGGCTTGTCCGCCGCCCTGGTGATGGGGCTGGTGCTGAACACGGTGAAAATTGTGGATGACAAGGAGGATCTGTCGGGAGTGGTTTATTCCATCGACCAGGCCATAAAGGGGATGGGACTGGAGGACAAGTACACGGTCCTGTTTATTGGCATCATCGACACGCAGAGGATGACTCTCAGGTACGTCAATGCCTCCATGCCGGAGCCCCTCATCATCACCCGTTCTCCCGAGGGCTACAGAATCAAGCCCCTTGCCTCCAACTGCCCCCTGGTGGGAATCATCGATCTGGACGATGTGGTGGTGGCCGAGCAGAAATTGTTCCGGGGGGACCTGATCTTGATGGCCTCTGACGGTGTTTCGGAGGCTATGGACAGGGAGGGCGTGGAGCTGGGTGCCTCGGACCGCTACCTTGGCGCAGTCAGACAGTCCGCCTCCAAGTCTGTCTCCGACTTTGTAGATGACATGGCCAGCCTGGTCATGTCCCATTCCGGGGGAAGTCTCCGGGATGATGTTACCATGCTGGTGGCAAGGATTGCTGGCTGATGGTGTACGTGGTTCTGATGGGCCTGCTGGTTGTTGTCCTGATTGTCTTTTCCTATCGTGTGGAAAAGGATGATGCGGGCCAGGGCATCATGGTGAACAGCATCCTGCTGCTCTTCTCCTGCTCGCTGTGCAGCCTTTTCGTCCTGGTGATGGTGCACTGCTTTTCCAACTATACCATCACCTTTGTGCTGGTCCAAATGAGGGAGATTTTGGAGAAGGTGTTCATCCTGAATTTTTGCCTCAACGTCATGGTCTTTCCCGCTGTCAAAAAGAACCCGCTGGTGGTGCTGGTGGAGGCTGTCATGGTCATCTGGCTGGGATACAGCGTCCTGCACAATTCCCTCAGCTTCGTCAGCTCTCCGGAAACGGGAGTCGTCCTGTATACCAGGTACCTTTCTGCCAGCCTCGCCTACAGATGGCAGGATGTCTGGAGAGTGCTGTATCACTATGTGTTTCCAGGAATTGCCGCATTGTATGCAATCGTGCGGCCCTCCAGCACCAGCACCCGTCTGTCCAGGGAGCGGCTGGCGGTGAACCTCCTGGCCCTTGCCGTCATTGCAGGCTCCCACCCTGTCTTTGCCTATGGGTCCGGGATTGCCCCCTTCTTCTCCTTGTTGACTCCCTACGCCTACCTCCTGGCCCTGCTGCTGGTCTGGTGGGCTTCGAGAATCCATGCCCTGCTCGATGCCAGGTCATTTCTTGTACGGGGTCTCCAGGTCGTCTGGCTCCATGGTGTCCCCGCTGTTCTCTTAGGGGTGGTGGTGGTCCTGGTCCTTGGCTACCGGGAGACTAGGACGGAGCTCTTTGTGGCCCTGCTCCTGGGCGGGCTGGTGGCTGTCTTTTCAAGAACCCACGCCCTGCCAAGAATCTTTTCCCGGCGCCATCTGGCCTTTGCCGTTGGATATGCGGAGTCACTGGAAAAAAGGCTGTCTAGCCTGGACTACGGCCTGCCCCCGGAGGATTTCGGCGGACAGGTGGACACCATCCTTGCCGGGGAGGTAAAGGTTACGGGGGTCAACATCCTCATCAGCGACGGGATGGAATTTGCCAGCGTCTACCGTTCCTTTCCCTCCGTCCGAGTCCTGCCGCTGGACTGCCTGGCCTTCGATGTGATGACAGGGAGGGGGCGGTTGGTGTTCTTCAGGAACCAGCTGGAGAGCCATGCCCTTGCCCCGGCGAGGGAGGGCCTGGAGGAGTTCTTCGAGGCGAGCGGCTCCCAGGGATGCATCCTTTTGGCGGAGGGCTGCCGGGTGTTCGGTCTCATCCTGCTGGGGGAAAAGCGGTTGGGCAACGACTACACCGACTACGACTATGCCACCTTTACCATGCTGTATCCCTATTTCTTTATGGTGGGCTACTATATGAACAGCGTCGCCAATGAGGGCGTTGTCAGCACCGTTGAGCGGGAGGTCAGGATGTCCGACCAGATTATCCGCTCCATCCAGCAGAACATGGATTTTATCGGCAGTCCCAAGGTTGATGTGGGCTACCTTATGAGTCCCGCCCGGCACATCGGCGGCGAGTTCATCGACTTCATCCAGCTCACCGACACCCGGCACATCGTGGTGCTGGGGGCCATGAGCGGGCGTGGCCTTACTGCCAGCATGTCCATGGTCATCATGAAGTCCGCCATCAGAACCTTCCTGATGGAGACCAAGGACTTCAAGGAGCTGGCCCAGAGAATCAACGGCTTTGTCAGGTTCGACCTGCCGAGGGGAACCTACTTTGCCGGTGTGCTTGCCCTGCTGGACCTGGCGGACAGCACCATGTACTACATCAACTGCGGTGTGCCCGCCCTGATGCTCTACTCCCGGTCCTACAACAACGTCATAGAAATTCAGGGTGACGGCAGGGTGCTGGGCTTTGTGCCGGACATCAGCAAGTATTTGAAGGTAAAGAAGATACGCTTGAATCCCGGAGACCTGGTTTTTGCCTGCACCACCGGCCTGATTGACTCCCGGTCCCTGCGGGGAGAGTCCTTCGGCAAGGCCCGGATACAGAAGTCGATTGTGGACAACCTGGGCTATTCGGCCGACAAGCTGCTCAGGTTTACCTGCGAGAGCCTGCGGGAGTTCACCTCTAGGGAGCAGGAGGCGGACATCACCTGCCTTGCCTTGAAGATTCTTTCTGGGAAGGGGGAGGCCGATGGAACAGCTTAGAATCCAGGAGAAGCGGGGCGCCAACTATAGCCTGCTGGAATTGGCGGGGGCCCTTGACTTTTATAGCTTTACCGAGCTGCGGCAGCGGGCCTTTGCCCTGATACGGGAGGAAAACCTTGTGCTGGACTTGTCGGCCCTGACCTCCATGGATTCGTCGGGGCTCAGCGTCATCCTCGGTTCCAGCACGCTGGGGGAGGAGGCTGGCAGGAGGCTGTACCTCATGCGTCCCTCGGCAGGGGCGAGGAGGGCGCTTGAGTCCACGGGTTTTATGGATATGCTCAACATCATCTATAGCGTTACGGAGGTTGTCTAATTGAACAGATTGATGGCTGTGATTTTTGTTGCCCTGCTGTGTGTGGCCTCGGCCTCATGCCAGGGAGGAAGGGCTGTCCCGGAGAAGGGAGCAGGCTCATGGGATGTTCCTGCCAAGGGCCTTCCGTCTGGTGGACGGCAGGGAGCAGCGCCCGCTGTTCCGCTGGAGGGCCAGCAGGTGGCGCAGCTGCCTGCATCCGCCAGATCCGCAGGTCTGTCTCCTGACTTGGAGAGGCTGCAGCGTGTCTTTGCCTCCCTGTCCAGGCGGACCCGGGACGGCATTGTCAACGGGAGCCCGGAGGAATTCCTTGCAGACCTGCACCGAGTTCTTGCGGCGGATACCCAGGACCTGCTGACACTGGTGGACAAGCAGCATTATCTGGCGGCGGACTTTGTTCCTGCCGACATTGTGGCCCTGAAGCCCAATGACTTCTATCTTTTGAACCGCAACGACCTTTCCCTGCGGACTCCCGTTGAGGCGGGCCTGCGGAGGATGGCTGCCGCCGCCAAGAAGGAGGGCATCAATCTGGTGGTGAGCTCCACCTACCGCTCCTACGACTACCAGAAGAATCTGTATGAGCGCAACGTCCGCCAGCTGGGAAAGGAGGTGGCAGACCGGGAGTCCGCTCCGCCGGGAGCCAGCCAGCACCAGCTGGGGGTGGCGGTGGACTTTGGCTCCATCACCGATGAGTTTGCCCAGACTAAGCAGGGCAGGTGGCTGGCTGCCAATGCTGGCACCTACGGCTGGTCCCTGTCCTTTCCCGACGGCTACGAGGATGTCACCGGCTATCGCTGGGAATGCTGGCATTATCGTTATATCGGTGTGGAGGCGGTGGAGTTCCAGCGGAAGTGGTTCTCAGACGTGCAGCAGTTTATGCTGGAATTCATCCACGCCTGGCGGACAGTCCAGTAAATTGTCCTCATCCACGGGCTTTGGGTTCCCAGGCTGCGGGCGGGGCTAGCTGTCGCTCTGGAGGTCAGCCTCCGAAAGGCCGAACTGCTCCTCGGAATGGTGGTCTCCGTGGCCGGCCGGCTCCATGTGCACTACGATGTCATACACGTCGGGGATTGCCTTCCGCACGGCCAGCTCCACCTGCTCAGAAAGCTCGTGGGCATCGTGGAGGCTGATGTGGGGGTCCACCTCTATGTCCATGTCGATGTCCCAGCGGGCGGCAATCTTTCTGATTCTCACCCGATGGGGGTTTGACACGCCCTCCACAGTTCGCACCGCATTGAAGAGCTTCCGGTACAGCTCCTTGTCGTGGTTGCCGTCCATCAGCTCCAGGTTCATCTCCATGAAGATGGAGATGGCATTCTTCAAGACCCACAGCCCCACCAGAAAGGCCACTGCCGGATCCAGGACGGGCAGCCGGAGGATTCTTGCGGCTGACAGCCCTGCCAGAACCGAAATGGAGATGATGCTGTCAGTGGCCATGTTCCTGGCGTTGGCCAGCACCATCATGCTGCCGCAGCGCTTTCCCAGGTCGAACTGGGACCAGGCCAGCAGCAATTTCCCCGCAATGGAGATGGCGGTGGCCAGCAATGCGAGGTTGCCGCTGGGCGCACTGGGCTGCTCCGGGGGCTTGGTGAGGAGGAGAAAGAGCTGTCTTGCAGAGGAGAGGCACAGCTGCATTCCGGCATAGAAGATGATGAAGGCCACCACCATGGTGGCGGTGGTCTCCGCACGGCCATGTCCCCAGGGATGGTTCTGGTCGGAGGGACGCTGGATAATCCTGCTGACAATCAGGGTCATGCAGGCGATGCTGACATCGGTGGCGGAGTCCAGGCCGTCGCCAAGGACGGCAAGGCTTTCGGCAGCGATGCCCGCCACCACCTTGATGACCGCCAGCAGCAGGTTTCCCAGGAGGGCAATCCAGCCGGCCAGGGCGATGAGCCGCATCCGTGATGAGGAGTCAGCCTGACCGGAGATGGCCGCTTTTTTTTCGTTCTGTTGCGGTTGCTCCATTGCCTATTTTACGACAAGGTTCACCAGCTTGTTGGGTACCACAATCACCTTGACAGGAGACTTGCCGTCCATGAACCTGATGACGGACTCACAGGCCAGGGCCTGCCGCTCCAGCTCGTCCTTGTCCGTGCCGACTGCGGCCTGGAATTCAGCACGCTTCTTGCCGTTCACCTGTACCACGATGGTGCAGCTGTCGTCCTGACACAGGGCCTCCTCGTAAGTGGGCCAGCTCTCGTAGGCGATGGTGTTGGTGTTGCCCAGCCTTTCCCACAGCTCCTCGCCCAAGTGGGGGGCGTAGGGGGACAGGAGCTTCACAAAGCCCCTCCACAGGGCCTTGGGCAGGGACTCCATGCGGGCTGCTTCGTTGATGAAGATCATCATCTGGCTGATGGCAGTGTTGAAGTTCAGGGTGTCCGTGTCCTGACTCACCTTCTTGACGGTCTTGTGGTAGAGCTTGCGCAGCTCCGCCAGCTTGCCCTCCAGCTGGCCTGCCATGTCCAGGTCAACCATGGGCTTTTCGGAGACAGTCCAAATCTTTTCCAGGAAGCGGTGGACTCCGATGAGGCCGTTGGTGTTCCAGGGCTTTGACACTTCCAGGGGCCCCATGAACATCTCGTACATGCGGACGGAGTCGGCGCCATAGTCCCGAACCACGTCGTCGGGATTGATGACGTTCTTCAAGGACTTGGACATCTTGGCGATGACCCGCTCCAGCTTCTCGCCGGTCTCCCTTTCGATGAATACGTCGGGGGAGGTCTCCTCCACGGCATCGGCGGGAACCAGGGTCTTGTTCTTCCGCTGGAAGGCAAAGGAGGTGATCATGCCCTGGTTCACCAGCCGCTGGAAGGGCTCCTTGGTGTTCACCAGCCCCAGGTCGAAGAGGACCTTGTGCCAGAACCGGGCGTAGAGCAGGTGGAGCACGGCGTGCTCGGCACCGCCCACGTAGAGATCCACCGGCATCCAGTAGTCCACGGCGGCTTTGGAGGCGAATTCCTTGTCATTGTGGGGGTCAAGGTAGCGCAGATAGTACCAGCAGGAGCCAGCCCACTGGGGCATGGTGTTGGTCTCCCGCCGTGCCGCCCCGCCGCATTTGGGGCAGGTGCAGTTCACCCAGTCCGTAATGCCCGCCAGGGGGCTCTCCCCAGTGCCGGTGGGCTGGTAGGTCTTGACCTCCGGTAGCTTCAGGGGGAGCTGGTCCTCCTTCAGGGGAACGCAGCCGCAGTCTGGGCAGTGGACCAGGGGAATTGGCTCGCCCCAGTACCGCTGGCGGCTAAAAACCCAGTCCCTGAGCTTGTAGTTCACCGCCTTCTTGCCGATTCCCTTTTGGGTGAGCCAGCTGATGATGGCCGGAATGGTGGCGGCAGTGGCCATGCCGGTGAAGTCCCCGCTGTTGATGGTGTAGCCGTCGGCGGCGGTGCACTGGGCTGCCACATTGAACACCTCTGGATGGGCGGCCACCAGCGTCTGGTAGGCTGCCTCGTCCTTGGCGGCGGCCAGCAGCTTGGCGGCACCAGCCTCCTCGTCCCCGTCTGCAAGGCTTGCGACTTCCTCTTTTGATGCCACCACCTTCAGGATGGGCAGGTTGAATTCCTTTGCAAAGTCCCAGTCCCGCTGGTCGTGGGCGGGGACGGCCATGATGGCGCCTGTTCCGTAGGACACCAGGATGTAGTCCGAGATCCAGATGGGGATTTTTGCCCCGCTGACGGGATTGATGGCGTAGGAGCCGGTGAACACGCCGGTCTTTTCCTTGGCCAGGTCGGTGCGCTCCAGGTCGCTTTTCTTGGCGGCGGCATCGATGTAGGAGTCCACGGCGGATTTTTGCTCGGCGGTGGTCAGCTCTGGAACAAGCCTGTGCTCCGGTGCAACCACCATGTAGGTGGCGCCAAAGAGGGTGTCCGCCCGTGTGGTGTAGATCAAAAGCTCCCGGTCCGTGGGATTTCCCTGGGCATCGGCAATCTTGAAGGACACCTCGCCGCCCTCGCTTCTGCCAATCCAGTTCCGCTGCATCAGCTTTACGGACTCAGGCCAGTCCAGGCCGTCCAGATCCTCCAGAAGCCGCTCGGCATAGGCGGTGATTTTCAAAATCCACTGGCGGATGGTCTTTCGGGTGACGGAAGTGCCGCAGCGGTCGCAGCAGCCCTCCTTTACCTCCTCGTTGGCAAGGCCCGTGAGACAGCTGGGACACCAGTTGATGGGAGTCTCGGACTCGTAGGCCAGTCCCTTCTTGTACAGCTGGAGGAAGATCCACTGGGTCCAGTGGTAGTAGTCCGGGGTGCAGGTGGAGACGCAGCGGTCCCAGTCGTAGGAAAAGCCCAGGGCCTTGATTTGCTTGGTGAAGTGGTCGATGTTGGCGTTGGTGGTGGTGGCCGGATGGGTTCCCGTCTTGATGGCGTAGTTCTCGGCAGGCAGGCCGAAGGCGTCGTATCCCATGGGGTGCAGCACGTTGTAGCCGTTCATCCGCAGGTAGCGGCAGTAGATGTCTGTGGCGGTGTAGCCTTCCGGGTGGCCCACGTGGAGTCCCTGGGCCGAGGGATAGGGAAACATGTCCAGCACGTAGCGCCGCTTGGCCGGCTCGAATTTGGTGTCCTCCGTCACCTTGAAGGTCTTGTTCTTTTCCCAATACTCCTGCCACTTGGGTTCGATTGATTCAAAGGGATATTTAGCCATGATTTTCCTCTGCAAAGCTGATTTCGTCCTGATTCAGACAGCTTAGGAGTATACCACGAAGGGCACTCTTCCTCAAGGGAGGGAAGGGGAGCCGCTCATTCCCCTTCCCTCCGTTCCAGCATCCGGCTTGCCAGGAGGTGGATGGTGTTCAAGTCATACAGGGAAAGCTTGCTCAAGACATTGATGAGATGGAAGAACTGCCTTGAGGTTGACTGCTGGCAAATCTTTTTGTCCGTTCCCGTCACCAGATATTCCACGGAGACATCCAGGACATCGGCTATCCGCACCGCCACGTCAACGCTGGGCATGCTGTTGTTTGCCAGTCCTAGGGACATTCCGCTGACGGCAAAGCGGGCCTTCTGGGCCAACTCCTTGCGAGACATATTTTTATATTCCAATTCCGCTTCCACGTTACGCCAAAAGGACATGACTCACTGTATTAAAATTCTAATCATTTTTCCCCAGTAAATTTAATATATTGACATAACGCTGATTAAAATTTAGAATACTAAAAAATATGGTTAATATATTTTAATAAATTGACCATTTTCCCTTGGTAAAACATTCCCCCCGCCACGGTGTTTCGGCCCGGACGGGTGGGGATTTCTGCCGGAGGGCTTTTGGGATGGAGGGGTGGGTGTGGAGTGGTACTGCCTGATGGTGCGGACGGGCTGCGAGGCACGCTTTAAGGAGCGAGCGGGGGCAGCCCTTGCTGCCAGGGGGATTGAGGGACGGCTGTATTTTTTCCGGCGGAAGTTTAGCCGCGGGCGGGGGGAGTGCATAGAGCTGCCGCTGTTTCCCGGCTACCTGTTCTTGCAGGTGGAGGAGCTGGGGGCTGAGCTTTTTGGACTTCTGAAAGGGGTACGTGACTTTTGCCGGATTTTGCCGGGCAATGCCGAGCCCCGGTCAATCCGTGGGGATGCGCTGGAGGAGCTGCGGCTTTTGATGGGGCACGGCGAGCTGCTGGGGATTTCCCGTGTGGTCTTCCTTCCGGGGGAGAAAATCCGGGCGGTGTCTGGGCCTCTGGTGGGGCTTGAGGGCAGCGTGTACAAGGTGAACAAAAAGAAGCGGCGGATTACCGTGGTTTCCAGCCTGAGTCCCGATGGTAAGAAATTCGACCTTTTGTATGAGGATGCGGAGTTGCTGGAAGAATAATCCGTCTCTCCAAAGCAGCCGTGGTTGCGGGAGCTTGTAAGGTTCTGCAACAAAACAGAATCCACGAAGGGTGGTTTGGCCCATGGATTCGGCGGCGAACAGTTTTCTTTTAGGCTCCTGGTTTCAGCGGGCGGGGTGCCACTGGGAGTGGTCTGCCTTGGCGGATGGAGGCAGTTCAAAGTTTTCAGAAACCTTGCGATTTGATAAAACCCTGACAAACACAGGCTTAATACGGATTCATATTACCTAGAATACTCTGAATTGTACGTGTTGTAGATTTTATACCCAATCGGGTGTAGTTATGATTGTAAGCCTTGATTTTATACCCAATCGGGTGTAAAATGGTTATATGAATGATACAATCGCTGAGTTCATCAAAAGAGAACGCAAGCATGCAGGGCTCACACAGGAAGAATTTGCAATTAGAAGTGGTCTTGGTCTTCGTTTTATCCGTGAGCTTGAGCAGGGCAAAGAAAGCTGTAGAATGGACAAGGTAAATCAGGCGCTTTCCATGTTTGGAAGCTGCTTGGGAGTTATTAAAAAATCTTCGTTGCAAGGCGGAGGTGTTGAATAATGCCTTCCGCATATAGACAGGGATTTGTTTTTGTTCAAAATATATTTGCAGGAGTGGTAAGCGAAACAGATTCTGGATACAAATTTGAATATGACAAGGATTATCTTTCCATTGAAAATCCATTGGCGGTAAGCTTAACGCTTCCTCTACAAAAAGAACCCTTTGAAAGCAAGACGCTCTTTTCTTTTTTTGATGGTCTCATTCCTGAGGGCTGGCTTTTGAATGTTGTTTCTAGAAACTGGAAAATAGACAGCCGGGATAGATTTGGAATTTTGCTTGTAGCTTGCAAGGATACAATCGGAGATGTTTCTGTCGGGACTACAAGATAATGAAGACAATGTGCCTTTGTTGTGGAAAAGAAATACTCTCCGAGGACTCATCTGAAATACAGAATCAATGGCATAAAAAATGCGTAAAGTCTTTTTTTGGAACAAATCAATTTCCTGAAATTTTAATTTCAAATGAGCAGTTGGAGCTCCTTGTCTCAGAGACTGTTTCAAAAGGTTTTACGATTGCTGGAGTCCAGAAAAAGCTTTCTTTACATCTGTCAAAAGAAAAAGAAACGAGGCTTACTATTGTGGGGTATCCAGCAGGCTACATCCTAAAGCCGCAAGTAGAAGAGTTTATGCATCTTCCTGAAATGGAGCGGCTTGTAATGATGCTTGCAAAGGTTGCAGGAATAAAAACGGTGCCGAATGCACTTGTAAAACTACAGGATGGATTTGCATATATTACAAAGCGAATAGACAGGCTTTCTTCAGAATCTGGGACTGAGCTGTTTGCAATGGAGGATTTTTGCCAGTTATCAGAGCGATTGACAGAGGAAAAATATAAGTCGTCTTATGAACGCTGTGCTAAAATTATTTCGCAATACTCTTCTAATATTGGATTGGATAGTGCAGAACTTTTCTATCGATTAGTTTTCTGTTTTGTTACCGGGAATTCCGACATGCATTTAAAGAATTTTTCCTTAATCGAAGCTGAACCCAAATCAAGAAATTTTGTACTGTCTCCGGCTTATGACTTACTTCCCGTTACTATTGTAATGCCAGAAGATACAGAGGAATTTGCATTGACAATGAACGGCAAGAGGGCAAATATCAGGAAGGCTGATTTTTTGACATTTGCGCAAAGCTGTAAGATTCCAGAAAAGGCTGCTTATAAAATGATAAATAAACTTCTTTCTTTGAAAGAAAAACTTTTGACAGTCGTAGCAGACTCTTTCATCTGTGAAAGCGAAAAATCATCTTTTATGTCGTTGATGACAGAAAGGATGAATAGACTTTCACAAAACTAATACTTTTTCTGTATGTCTTTTCCCAAAACAAAGGGCTGATTCTTCAATGATGGGCTGGCTTGCTGGGCGGGGAGAAAAGATGTATAATTTCTGCAAGATTCAATGAAGCAATTCAAAGGATTGGGAGGATTTATGCATAGTGTTCATGGATATTATAATGGTTCAGCATACGTGGCACTGGAACCTGTTGAAGTAAAACCTAATCAAAAAGTGATTATCACTATATTGGATGAGGATAAACCCCAAAGGGAAAAAATTACCTTGGAGAAATTGCGAAGTTTTGTTGGAAGTGAAGGGCAATCTTGTCCAGAGGGAATGGATGCTCAGGAGTATGTTTCAAGATTAAGAGAAGATAGGGGATTTTCTGGGAGAGGTTGACCATGGGGTCACGTGTTTATTTGGATACAGCTCCTATTATCTATTTTCTTGAAAAGAATCCACAGTGGTATGACAAGGTTGAGTCTTTTTTGTATGAGGGAATTCAACGAGAATTTCAGTCTAAAGATTTAAATTTTGTTAGCTATAAATAATTGAGGAAGCACCAGTAAAACTGGTGGAAGAATTATAAGAAATAGTGTTAATTCGAAGTTCTAGATAGTATTAGTTTGAAGTTCAAAATGGTATTGCGACGGGATTCGTGCATTTATCTTTTATGGAAGAAAAAATACAGGACAAGACAAGCTCCTCAACCAGGCGGATAGCGAAGAACACGCTGATGCTATACCTCCGCCAGATTCTGATAATGGTGGTGAGCCTGTACACGGTGCGGGTGGTGCTGAATACCCTAGGGGCGGAGGATTACGGCATCTACAACGTGGTGGCCGGGGTGGTGACCATGTTCAGCTTTTTGAGCGGGGCGATGGCCAGTGCAACACAGCGTTTTTTTAGCTATGCCTTGGGAGAGGGGGCTCAAGGGAGGTTGGACAGAATCTTCTGTGTCAACCTGGTGGTGTATGCGGGGATAGCCGTATTTGCAATCCTCTTGCTGGAGACAGTAGGACTGTGGTTTGTCCAGAACAAGCTGAACATACCATTTGGGCGGCAGGAGGCTGGCATAGCTATATTTCATTTGGCTGTTCTGTCATTTGTATGCAGCATTTTTTCTAGCCCCTTTATAGCAATCATCATAGCTCACGAGGATATGCAGTTGTATGCGTGTATTTCGGTTGTTGATACAGTGATGAAGCTGCTGCTGGTGTTTGTGCTGGGCTGGGTATCATTTGATAAGCTCATCGTCTATGGAGCGCTGCTGTCATTTGTTTCTCTTGCAAGCACAGGGATTTATATTATCGTGTGCACCAGAAGGTATAGAGAGTGCCAGTTCAGGAGCTTTCACTGGGATAGTAGATTGTTTAGGGAAATCTATGCTTTTACCGGATGGTCTTTGTTTGGACAACTGACCACCGTGGGACGGACCCAAGCAGTAACCATCCTTGTGAACCAGATGTTCAGTCCCCTTGTGGTGGCATCCCGATCCGTTGCAGTTCAGGTAAGCAGTGCGGCGAATATTCTTGCAACAAATTTTAACACGAGCCTATATCCGGCCATCATAAAGGAGTATGCGGCGGGAGATAGGCAGAAAATGTTTTCCCTCCTTTTCAGGGGATGTAGGCTGAGTTTTTTTCTGATATGGATTGTTGCCCTGCCACTTTTTGTTGAGATGGAATTTGTGCTGGAGCTGTGGCTAGGCAGTCCACCGCAGGCAGCGGTTCTATTTACACGCCTTACACTGGTTGAGGTGGTGGTGAACACGGTCTGTCTTCCGCTAGGCACGGCTGCCAGGGCTCCGGGTAGAATGAGGGAGTATGAGCTTTCTCTTGGATCGATACAGCTGTGCATATTTATTGCTGACTTCATACTATTTCGTTTTTTCCATGCGCCAGCCTATGTAGTGTATATCGTTGCGGCTGTGGGTAATCTTTTGATGCTTGTGGTGAGGCTCATACTGGTAAGATGGCTTTTGGGGTTTCCTGCCACACAATTTGTGGTACAGGTACTGGCCCGTATTCTGGTGGCAGCCGGCTTGTCAGGATGTGCTTCCTGGTATGTAGCATCTGTTCTGCCAGATACCTTTGTCTGGGTTGTCTTGGGGGGTCTGTTGTCCGTCTTGTTTTCGTGTCTTGCCCTGTGGAGTGTGGGGTTTGGTAGGGAGGAAAGGTTATTTGTTATGAGAAAAATCAAAGGGAGGTTTGCAAGGCGATGAGAAGGATTTTGATTTTGGGTGGAACCGGAGCCATGGGTAAGCATCTTGTGGAAATACTGGTGGAAGATAAGAATAATGATGTTGTTGTTACTAGCAGGAAGGGGCGAAGTGGTGGTGACAATCTTGTGTATGTGAAAGGTGATGGCCATGACCCAACATTTCTTGCTCAAATATTGAAAGAAAAGTGGGATTGCATTGTTGATTTTATGGCATACACGACAGATGAATTTGCGCGGAGGGTAGATTTGCTGCTGGATGGCACAGCTCGCTATATCTTTTTGAGCTCTTCCAGAGTGTATGCAAATTCCAGCGAGCCGCTGAGGGAAGACAGTCCACGGCTTGTTGACTCCTGTAAAGATGCAGAATACCTAAAAACAGATGAGTATGCTTTGAGTAAGGCCCGTCAGGAAGACCTTTTGTTTGCAAATAAAAGGAAAAATTGGACAATCATTCGGCCCTATATCACCTTTAGTGAGCAGCGGCTCCAGCTTGGTGAGATGGAAAAGGAAGAGTGGCTGTTCATTGCGCTCAAACGTGGAGTAATCCCCTTTTCCCATGATATTGCCCAAAAGCAAACGACTTTAACCTATGCAAGAGATGTTGCCAAGGGAATGGTGCGTTTGATGGAAAGGGATGATGCCCTGGGAGCTGTATATCATCTAACGTCGGGGCAGGCCGTTACATGGGAGCAGGTCTTGGCTACCTATGTAGAGGTTCTTGAGCGTGTCCTTGGAAAAGAAATTGAGGTTTTATGGACAGAAAGGTCTCTGCGTTTCAAAAGGGGTGGGATGGGCATATATCAGCTTGTATATGACCGATTGTATGACAGAAAATTTTGTGTAGAGAAGTTTGAATGCTGCGACAAGGAAAATGATGCTGTTCTCAAAAGGCTTGCCCTGTGCTTGGAGGCATTTCTTGCTGATGAAACCCGAAGCTTTCGTGTTGGCTGCTGGACAAATCTTGCAAGGTATGACAGGGAAAATGGTGGTTGGCAAAACATCTTAGGTATTCCAGGCTGGAAGGACAAGCTACGATACCTTGCATATCGACTGCATCTAAAATGAGGGGAGAAAGTAAATGGATACACATTACACATCGGAAAAGCATGTGCAAATTTTGATTGCATTGCTAAAAGAACATAAAATTCGGTATGTTATTGTTAGTCCAGGGGCAACAAATGTTGTATTCGTCGCTTCAATTCAGAGCGACCCTTTCTTTACCATCTATTCTTCTGTGGATGAGCGCTCAGCAGCTTACATGGCTTGTGGCCTTGCGGCAGAGACGGGGGAGGCTGTGGCTATCAGCTGTACTGGAGCCACCGCCAGCAGGAACTACCTTCCTGGTCTGACAGAAGCCTATTATCGCCAGCTTCCGGTGCTGGCCATCACCGCAACGCAGAATGTGGGGAAATATGGCCATTATATTCCACAGGTAATCGACCGGTCTGTGGTGCAAAAAGATGTGGTAAAGCTTTCTTTGAATGTGGGGTTCGTCCATGACGCTGAGGAGGAGCGGTGGTGCCAGTGCAACATCAACAGGGCCCTGTTGGAACTCAAAAAGGACGGAGGGGGGCCAGTCCATCTGAATGTGGAGACACGATACAGCACAGACTATTCTGTCAAGGAGCTGCCAGAGGTAAGAAAGATTGAGCTGGTTGAGGAAGGAGGGGAACGTCCTCCTTTGCCTGCGGGCAGGAAGGTTATTTACATAGGTTCGCACCGGCCCTTTAGACCAGATGAAATTGAGACAATCGAGAGATTTTGCTGGCAGCATGATGCTGTGGTCTTTGGAGACCACACCTGCAATTACAATGGAAGGTATCGAATTCGGGATTCAATTTTTAGTACCCAGCAGCACTATACCTCCAAGCTGTGTAAGATGGACTTGCTGATTCATCTGGGCATGGTTGCCGGAGGCTATCCTCGCTACCAGCCCAAGCAGGTATGGCGGGTGCACCCGGACGGAGTGGTGCGGGATACCTTTGGAAAGTTGACAAGGGTGTTCCAAATGGGAGAGTCGGCGTTTTTCAGGTGGTACACATCCAATGAGGACAGCCCGGAAAGAAGGACATTGTATGAGGAGTGCAGGAAGGAGTATGAGCGCTTGGAGCGACTGGTTCCACCGCTGCCATTCAGCAATCCTTGGCTTGCTCAAAAACTTACCCCGTTGCTGCCTAAAGATTGTGTGCTGCATCTGGGAATCTTGAATTCGTTGCGCTCCTGGAATTTCTTCAAGATGGACAAATCTATCCGCTGCTACTCCAACACCGGCGGATTCGGCATAGACGGCGGGCTTAGCTCACTGATTGGCGCATCCCTTGCCAACAAGGACAGGCTGTATTTTGGAGTTATTGGTGACCTGGCATTTTTCTACGATATGAACGCACTGGGCAACAGGGCGATTGGCAGGAACCTGCGGATTCTTCTGGTGAACAACGGGACGGGAGTGGAGTTTAAGATATACAATCATCCCGCCGCCCGATTTGGCAGCGACACTGATTATTTTATGGCGGCATCAGGTCACTTTGGCAACAAGAGTCCGAGCCTTGTAAAAGGATATGCAGAAAGCCTTGGGGTAAAATATCTGGCTGCCTCCACAAAGGAGGAATTTGAGGCGGTGTACCAGCAGTTCGTCTCGCCTCAGATGGCAGACCAACCGATTCTTTTCGAGGTTTTTACCAATCCAGAAGATGAGAGCGAGGCTATAAAGCTCCTTCAAAACCTAGACTCGGATTTGGAGGGCTCGGCGAAAAAAATAATCAAGGACATTATCGGACAGGAAAATGCCACCAAACTAAAAAAACTCCTAGGAAAGTAAGATTGAGAATCGGAATAATGACCTTCTGGTGGAGCAAACATGAATTTTTTTAACAAGGAGGAACGGGAAAATAG
>CALEFI010000049.1 GCA_937876905.1 uncultured Treponema sp. | reverse complement strand
GGCAACGGTACAGGTGATGTTGGCATTGTCCAGCTGGCCATGCTCCAGCTTGCCCACCACCAGCTGATGGATGAATTTCTTCAGCCGGGGGACGGAGGGGTCGTCCAGGGTATGACAGGCCGCCTCCACCGTGTCCGCCAGCATCACCACGGCGGACTCCCTCGACGAGGGGGGATTTCCCGGATAGCGGAAGTCCGCCTCGGAAACATTGGGATCCAATTCCTTTGCCTTCTTATAAAACCCATAGATAAGCCCATTCCCGTGATGCTCGGCGATGATGTCAATGACCTCCTGGGGCAGCCGCATCTGCTCGGCCTTCTCGACTCCCAGCTTCAGGTGTCCCCGGATGATGGTGGCCGACATGCTGGGCTTGAGGCTGTCGTGGGGATTCGGGCCGCCCTGCTGGTTTTCCACAAAGTACTCGCTGTGCTCCATCTTTCCGATGTCGTGGTAGAGCGCCCCCACCCGTGCCAGGATGTCATTGGCCCCGATAGCCCGGCATGCCTTCTCCGCCAGCTCGGCCACCATGATGGTGTGGCTGTAGGTCCCCCTGGCCTTGCTGTTGAGAGCCTCCAAGATGGGATTGCGGGTGTCCCCCAGCTCCATCAGCCGGAAGGCGGAGGCCGTGTTCAGCAATGACTCCAAGGGGGTCAGGAAGCCCAGGGCCAGGATGCCGGATATGAAGCCGTTGAGGGAGACCATCAGCAGGGTGAACGCCATGTCGCTGAAGGAGGTCAGGAAGATGATTTTGAGCGTCAGCATAAACACCACGTTCAGGACGGCCATCAGCAGGGAGACAATCACCATGTCAATGCGGCGGGTGGTGTTCCTGACTATGCGGGTGGCCGCCAGGCAGGAGGCCAGCACGAAGAGGCAGGGGATGATGTTCTCCTGACGGGCATTCAGCACGCTGAAGGCCAGCACGAAGGAGAAGATGGCGCCGTGCCGCTGGCCGAACAGGACCAGCACTATCAGAACGAAGAAGGTTCCGGGCATGATGACGGGAAGGTTGTAGGGGGAGGAGAAGGGCGGCACCAGGCTGCCGAAGCCCACCAGGGCATGGGTGGCCACAAGGAAGACTCCCAGGAGCACGGCCTCCTTTGTGGATACGGCCGTCCCGCTGAAGATGGGATTGAACAGGAAGAAGGTCAGGGCGGCCAGGAGCATCAGGTACAGGACCGTGTCCGAGAGGGCCTCGTAGTCGATGTACTCCGGGGCGGCGGCCAGCTTCTCCAGCTTTGCCAGGCCCACCTCCGTCACGGGAAAGCCCTTTCTGACAATCTTCTCCCCCTCCTCCACGGAAACCGGGTGGGCTGCGTCAGGCGGGAGGCTCACATCGGAGACGATGGTCCTGTCCGCAATCTGCCCCACCTCGAACTCTGCGGCGGGATGGGCCATCACCGTCTGCGACGAGGAAATCACAAAGAACGAGACCAGGACGCAGGAGGCAAAGGAGCCCAGGAACACCAGCAAAATTCCATAGTTCTTGGTCAGGGTTCCCCTGATGGAATCCAATATAAGTTTGAGGCTACTCCTCTTCACTGTCGTTTCTTTCTTCATAGGCTTGTACAATCTTTTTCACAAGTTCATTACGCACCACGTCACCACACTCCATGGCCATCATGCCGATCTCAGGAATTCCCTTGAGAATCCTGAGACAGTGGACCAAGCCGGAGGGTGTCCGCCGTGGCAGGTCGATTTGAGTGATGTCGCCGGTCACAAAGACCTTTGACCCTTCTCCCATACGGGTGAGGAACATCTTCATCTGTTCCCGGGTTGTATTCTGGGCCTCGTCAAGGAGGATGACACTGTTGCTGAGGGTGCGGCCACGCATGTAGGCCAGGGGAGCCACCTCCACCACGCCCCCCTCCATGAGCTTCTTGCCGGAGCCGGGGGGAAGGAGGACATTCATCACGTCGAAGAGGGGCCGCAGGTAGGGATTTATCTTCTGCTCAAGGTCGCCGGGAAGGTAGCCCAGGCTCTCCCCCGCCTCCACCACCGGACGGGTGAGGATGAGGGAGCGCAGCTTGCCGGAAAGCACCAAGCGCAGGGCCTCGGCCATCATCAGGAAGGTCTTGCCGGCAGGTCCCGTGCAGAACACCATGTCGCAGGAACGCATGGCACGCACCAGCCGCAGCTGGTTGCCGGTCCTGGGGTAGACCTTCCGCACGGCGCCGGGGATGACGATGCCCCCGTCCCGGAAATCATCGGGAGAGAGCTTGTCCCCCCGCAGCTGCAGGATGGAGGCCATCAGGTCAGGGCCCACGTCGAATCCTGCTGCGGCCTCGTCCATGATTCTGTCCACAATGTGCTGGAACTGCCGGACAACCTGGTCGTCCGCCCGGCCTAGGGAGAGCTCGTTCCCCTCCGTGAACACCGGCACGCCAAGATGCTGTTCTATGAGATGCAGGTTGCTGTCATTGGTGCCGCACAGCCGGGACAGCAAATCCCGGTCCGGCACGACTATCGTATACGCTGTTTCCACAAAAACCACTGGACGGACTCCCCCATGCCACAAAGGACAGGCACCTTCCAATTAGGAAGGCAACGGAGGAATACCGTCTTCCAATTGTAATGGGAAATGACGGAAGCTGTCAAGTTTTCGGGCGGAAACAATGACGATGGTGGAGAGAGCGGAAGGAATGGAGTAAATGGGCGCAGCAACTAGAATGGCCAGCCATTCATCGAAATAGTAGAATCCGTAATTTGAAATTCCACCATCCTTTCATGTTTCTGAACCTCAACCCCCTTGGAATATCTATCCGTCAGAAAAACGACTCTCTGATTCCTTGAGCCAACCCAATCCCTCTCTGTATCCGGCAAATTCCGATCGTACAATCCATCTACCAGAATATCTACATTTGCCAGTAAAGTATTGATATACAAATCGTTCGAATCAATCAGATCCTGATATAAAAAGCCTGTGAAAACAAGTACAGTCAATTGATGCGACTGACACCAAGAAGCTAATTGGCTCAAGCCCCGTACTTGCAACAGGGGCTCGCCTCCAATCAGAGAAATTCCCTCAAGACCATATTGAGTCTTTGCGGCCTCTATGTGGCAGATAAGATCCGCAACCTTGGTAATGTGGACAGGCTTGATTTCCTGCATGTGAGGATTGCAACAACCAGGACAACGCTGTAGACAACCTTGTACCCATATCGCATATCTTCTGCCAGGACCTTCAGCCTCTGTACATGGCCTGATAGCCGCAATATTCAGATATTCGTCGTCCATCATTCGAACTCAAATTCAAAATAAGGTTTTGATAGCTTGATTTTTATCGTTCTCCCCTCAATTTTTCCCATGTGGTCAAAAATCCACAGTGATAAAGGATTCACAATCATCGTCTCAATGGTATTCAAAAGCCCCCTACCACCATTTGATTTTTCGACACGAGATGCAATAAAACAAAATGATTCCTCCTCATTCTCAAACATCAATTTAGCCCTAATTTCGAGTTTAAGAAAATGTAAAAAAAGGGTGTAAGACCAGAATGTTCTACCATATTTCTGTACAGAAAAATCTCGGTATTTTCGTGTCGGTGATACCAGCCGTTCTATTTTTCAAGAATTATTTTCAAAAA
>CALEFI010000048.1 GCA_937876905.1 uncultured Treponema sp. | reverse complement strand
GGTACTGGAAAAATCAATCCATGTAATGTTACCATAATCAAAAGAGTTTTGAGTCAGCTCAAAGATGAGATGATTCAAAAAAACACATCCTACGATATTGGGATTATTGCTCCCTACAAGGCACAAACTGAGCTGCTTCGTAACAAGCTTGCAATAAAGAAAGATTTTGCAGATTATAAGATTGACATCGGAACGGTAGACAGTTTTCAAGGGAGTGACAGGGATATAATCATTTATGATTGCGTTCGTTCAAGTAAACTGAAACAAAAAGCAAAGATTGACTTTATTGCGGAAGAAAAGCGTCTTAATGTATCTCTTTCAAGGGCGAAGCTGCTTTTAATCATTGTCGGTGATATGGATTTTCTGCATCAGGCTCAGGTTTCAGATAAAAACAATCCGTTTAGGAGTATCATTGAGTACATTGCGCAGAATAAGGATGCCTATGAAATAATCGAGGAGAAATCAAATGGCAGAAAATAAAAGGACATCGAAGCAGATTAAAAATCCTGATTTGGAATTGCTTACTCATAAATATAGCGATTGGTACCCTGATTATTACATGTATGATGTGCGTGAAATAGATTATCCTGCATACAAGACAAAAGTTGTGTATGAATACACAAAGGCTCAAGAGATTCATCCCATCATTAAAGATGTCTTAAGAATCATTCGATTTTTAGAAGGAATTCAGGAAGTAGACACCTATTTGGAATTGCAGAATATTACACAACTTGATAAAGATATTTTGGACAGTATTCTTGCAGAAATTACTACAAAGGGTTATCTGAAACAGGATGATTTAAAATTATCAACAAACGGAAAAGAAATTCTTGAAAAAGAAAAAGAGCTTATAACGGAAAGGGATTTTGCTCATATCAATTTTGATGGAATTTTCGGGACTGTTTTGCATGATAACGGAAAAATTAATCAAAATGACAAAAAAGCCAGAGGAGGCTCCATCGAGTTTAAGCCGTATGTAAAATCACGTCCAAGAATAGAATACTTGGATGAAGAATTTTCTGACAACAAGACTCTACGGCAAATTTTGATTGAAAGTCTACAAGACAAAGATAAAGATGTAACTAGTATTCTGGAAGTTTCTCCAAACAAATTTTTCAAAAGATATATTTGTTTGTTTTATAAAGATGCGGAGGAAAATGAAAAATTATTAGTACTCAATCATGATTATGAAATAGATGGTTATGCAACAGAACTCTTTGACAGGCTTATGGATGAACAAAAGTTTACAAGCGAGTATGTTTCAGTAAAGTGCAAGGAGCTTCTTGAAGAAAGTGAAAAGAAATTTAAAAAATCAACTCCTGAAATCATTAAAGAAAAAATCAAGCCTGTTGAACAACTTGAAATTTCAGATGGAAAAACGATAGAAGTTGATGAACATAAAAAATACTTCATTTATGTACTTGAGAATGCAAAGGACAACATCTATATTCAGTCCCCTTGGATAAACTGGCGAACACTTCAGATGTACAAAGACCATATTCAAAATGCTGTTAAAAAAGGCGTGAAAGTTACCATAAGATATGGGATGAAGCCCAGGAATCGCTTTGATAAGGTAGGAATTGATGATGAATCCAAGCGCTTCTTTGACAAACTTGATAAAAACCGTTTCCACCTTATAAAGGTCGATGACCATTCAAAAATCCTTATTTGTGATGATAGTTTTATGATTATGGGAAGTTTTAACTGGCTAAGTTTTGGCGGTGGAAATGAAAAAGATGCCCGTGGGGAGACTTCATCAATTAATATGAATAAGACAGAGATTGAAAAACAGACGAAAAAATTTCTAGTTTAAAATTGTATCTATAAGCAAGTTATGTATCATTTAACTGTATAAGTTATGCAGAGACCATAGACAAGATTGCCTCCGCCCTGGGGGTTCATCCCAGCACTCTTTTTGACGACCACGGAAACCCCGCCTCCATCCAGTCCAGCTTCCGGGAGGAGTATGGGCGGACTTTGCAGGAGGAGCTGACCTGCCGGCTGGTGCGTGAGGTGGCGGAGGTATGCCGCACAATCCGGCTTGAAAAGCGGTAAAATTCCATTCCGTCCCTCGTCTTCCACCGGATTTTGCGTTATAATGTTTTGTTAGAAAAACTATTGGTTGAGGACAGACCATGAATCCACTGAAAAAAGTCTATTGTCGCTGCTTCCAGCTTGCCTTCAAGCTGGCAATTCCCCTCATGCCCTACCGCAAGCCCCGGATTCTTCCCGCCATCTCGGACTGTGCGGAAGAATTGGCCGGGCTGGGCATCACGTCAGTGCTCTTGGTGACGGACTCCTTCCTGCGGACCTCGGGCGCTACCGCCGCCCTGGAGAATGCTCTGGCGGAGCGGGGCATTGCCTGCCACGTGTACGACGGAACCCAGCCCAATCCCACGGTGCAGAATGTGGCGGAGGCTACGGAGCGGTATCGTGACGGTGGCTGCCAGGCGCTGGTGGCCTTTGGTGGCGGCTCCTCCATGGACTGTGCCAAGGCGACGGGAGCCTGCGTGGTGTATCCGGGACGGAGCCTTGCTAGGATGAAGGGGCTTCTGCGGGTGCTACGGCCGCTGCCGCCTCTGGTGGCCATTCCCACTACCGCCGGCACGGGCAGCGAGGTGACGGTGACAGCAGTCATCACCGACCCGGAGAAAAGGCACAAGTACACCATGAACAACTTCACCATGATCCCCCGCTACGCCGTGCTGGATCCCACCATCACCTACAGCCTGCCGCCCCAGCTTACGGCCACCACGGGAATGGATGCCCTGACCCATGCTGTGGAGGCCTTTATAGGCGGCTCCACCACCAGCGAAACAAGGCAGATGGCGCTGGAGGCCATCCGCCTGATTTTTGGCAACATCAGGGCGGCCTACACCGACGGCTCAAACCACGCCGCCCGAGAATCCATGCTGCAGGCAGCCTACAAGGCCGGGGTTGCCTTCACCATATCCTACGTGGGATACATCCATGCGGTGGCCCACAGTCTTGGCGGCCGCTACAACATTCCCCACGGGCTGGCCAATTCCGTGCTGTTGCCGGTGGTGCTGGAGCGGTACGGAACGGCGGTTCACCGGAAGCTCCGCCAGCTGGCCTTGGCTGCCGAAGTCTGCCGGGAGTCTGACTCGGCGGAAACCGCCTCCAAGAAATTCATCCAAGCCATCCGGGAGCTGAACACGGCCATGGGAATCCCGCAGAAATTCGACGTAATCAAGGAGCAGGACATTCCCCAGATGGCCCGCTATGCGGACAGGGAGGCGAATCCCCTGTATCCCGTGCCGGTGCTGATGGACAGGGCCGAGCTGGAGGAACTGTATCGGGCGGTAATGGGGCGGACATAGCAACGGCAACGCCCGTGCAATTACATTCTTGTTTCAGTGATATACTTGTATTGTTGAGGGAGGCGGGAGCTAATAAACCTGCCAATCGTTTTGTCGATAGCCAGGAAAGCCTTGCTCACTGGTTGCAAAAGAGGAAGCTTCCCGATTGTTTTCGCCGCAATTCTCAAGCCGTTCCAAATTGTAGGCAGATGCTCTATAATAAATTCGACGAATTTGATGAAGAATCCTTTTACCTTCTCCCAGGTGGTGGGTTCCCTGTTTTCTATTTAATTCCTTGCATATTCAAGTCGTTCCTCCAATAAGTCCCTGTTGGTATTGTAGATGGCCCTGTCCTTTATGGACAGGGAATTTTCCCAGTGACCAATATCTCTTCTATTTTTAGAACCAGAGAGTGAATAGTCTTGTATTCATTTGACTCAAACAATTCTTGCTGACTGTATTTATGCGCTTTAAAAATCCACCATCCCTTCATCTCATCTTTTTTATAAAGCAGCGTGTCAATTTTACTGTTAATCTTTTCAAATGCAGACTTGAAGTATGTTGCATGTTCCGATGACATAAAAATCTCCTGAAAGTTAAAATAACATGAGGTATAACACTTCAATTAAAGTGTTTATTAGTATATTAAAATACTCTTATTGAGTATGCCAAGAAAACCGTTACTTCATTTGAAGTATCCTGTACTATATGGGAACTTCATTCAAAGAGAACCTGCGGGAAATGCTGGATTACCATGACATGACAGTGAAGGAGCTTGCCTTCAAGACGGGAATATCCAAGCGTTCCATAGAAAACTACCTGAATGCCCGATGCAGCATGCCCCCTGCCGACTATGCCTGCAGGATTGCGGCCGCCCTGCATACGACGGTAGAGGTCTTGGTGAATGGAAGTGACCAGCCTGCATTGGCAGCATCCCACACCATAAAGTCCCTGGATTTTTTAGCTGAATTTGAAAGGCTCCCTGCGGCAGACCAAAATGCCCTAGTACACCTAGTGCATTCCCTGCGGAAATAGCCCTTGGACTCATTGTATATAACTGCGTAAATACGCAAAAAATCAGACAGCATAAGACGTGATGTATATTTAAAAACAAGCGGGAATCCCACCCGCTTGTCTCAACCCACCGATTTACTTCACTTTGTAGCTTTTGACGATGGCATCAAAGTATGAGCGGTTGTCCTTGTAGGCCCGGTCAAAGACGGTGAGGGTGAGGATGGAGTAGCCGCCGGCCTTGTTTTTGGTGATGAACTTAAAGTTTTGGGACACGGAGTTGTCCTCCGGCAGGTGGGTGCGGATGCTTACCTCCAGCTCATTCCTGCTACGCTTTATCTTGCGGTTGCCCCAGTCGGTGTAGGAGCCGGTGGAGCCTAGGGAAAGGGTGCGGCAGAAGGCATCCAGGATTGCGGCGCTTCCTGCGGCGGCCACCTGCTCCGAGGGCTGGAATTCCGTCATGGCAACCATGGCCACATCTCCCAGCAGATACATGTTCTCGGCGGCCTGGGTCCACTGGTCGTCCAGCTTGATTTCCTGACTTTCAAAGCGTATCTTCTTGGACGGCTTCTTTTCTGTGGAGATGAAGCTACGGGGCTTGTCCTGCATGGGTGCGGGAAAGCCGGTGAATTCAAAGAAGCTGTTGTCGCTGGAGGAGGCCAGCATTCCCACGGTTGCAACCTGGAAGGCGGGCATTCCGTTGGCATCGATGATTTCCTGCAGGTTGAAGATGGGAATGTCAAAGTCGTACTTCATGGTGACAGGGCCGCCAAACTGGGGAAAATCCTCACGGCTGGAAGCTGCCTTTGTCACCACGGGGTCTGCCAGCTTGCGGCGGCGGGCGGAGAATTCGTAGATTAGGTCGTGGAGGTAGTTCACAATGTCCGTGTCGCTGCCGCTGATGCTGGTGAGGAATTTCTCGCCGGTCATCTCCGTCACGTTGGTCTCCGTGTTCACGGTAAACAGAAGCTCCACGGACTTGGGCACGCCCACCACGCCGCCCTTGGCTCCGGCATTCCGCTGGGCCGCCTCGAAGGAGGCTCCCTCCAAAGGCTGATTGGGGGCGTAGAACCGCACTCCGTAGGTTCCCTCGTCGTAGTGGAGGAAGCCCACGTAGGCCTCGTAGGGAAAGGTGTAGTCACGGTAGTACACGTACTGGCCGGACTCGTCCTTCAGGTAGCTTTGGATGCCGGGGAAGGCAAAGAGGCCGGAAACTGCCCCCACCATCAATGCAAAGGAAAAAAATAGGGAAAGAAAGCTTGTTTTTTTCATTTCATTCCTGCTCACAAAAGATTTTGACAGAGCGACGGGCGTCTCTCGAAGGCTTCAGCCCAGTCAGGTTAAAAACGGATTTTAGCCTGACTGAACTGCATCCCTAGCTGTCCAGTTTTGCCAGTTCCTCCCGGACAATGGCGGCCACCTCCTCCGCAGCCCGATCTGCTTCCACCAGCTGGGCATCCTTTTGGGAGCGCAACTTGACCTCCACCTTGGGCAGGTTTTTGTCGCCCACTACAATGCGGAGGGGAATGCCAATCAAATCCATGTCCTTGAACTTTACGCCGGGACGCTCGTTCCTGTCATCTAGTAAAACCTCCACGCCAAGCTTTTGTAACTGGGAATACAGGGAATCTGCCACCTCCCTCATCTGTCCGTCGTACTTTACCGGCACGATGGCAACCTGATAGGGGGCGGCGCTCATGGGCCAGATGATTCCGTTCTCGTCGTGGTGCTCCTCGATGATGGAGGCAAGGGCACGGTCCACCCCGATTCCGTAGCAGCCCATGATGGGAACCTGCTGCTTGCCGTTCTCGTCAAGGTAGGTGACGTTCATGGACTTGCTGTACTTGTAGCCCAGCTTGAAGATGTGCCCCAGCTCGTTGCCCTTCTTGCTGTAGAATTCGCTGTTGCAGCAGGGGCACCTGTCGCCCGCCACCACGGTGCGAACGTCTGCGGTGATGAAGGGAACAAAGTCACGGATGGGCTCCACGTGGATGTTGTCTACGTCGGCAGAGCCGCCACCAGTTACTGTGTCGTGGAGGTGGGCCTCAAAGCTGCCGTCCTCCTTCTGGGTCATGACGCTGAAATCTGCAAGCAAGGGCAGCTTGGTGAGGCCAACAGGTCCCACAAAACCGTGGGGGGCGCCAGAATAGGCGATGACGTCGGCCTCCTCCGCCAGCTCCACCTCGCTGGCCTTCAGGCTGGCAGCCAGCTTTGCCTCGTTCACGTCCAGGTCCCCACGGATGGCCACGGCGAAGAAGCATACGGGATACACCGGCACGCCGCCCTCCACCTCCCGCTTAAAGCCCTGGCCGCCGGGGGCAGTCCGCAGGTCCAGCTCGCAGTTATGCACCTTGTAAATCAGCACCTTGATAAACTGGGTGGCGCTCATTTTGAAGAATTCCTCCATCTGGGCGATGGTCTCCACGCCGGGGCAGGGCACCTTTTCGATGGGGAGCTCCGTGGCCACCAGTGGCTTGCCCTCCTTGTCTAGGGCCACGTCAGGGGCGCAGGCAGCCTTCTCGGTGTTGGCGGCATAGTCGCAGTTGGGACAGAGAATGAGGGTGTCGTCCCCCACGGCGCTCTCTACCATGAATTCCTCGGAGCCGCTGCCACCCATGGCTCCAGAGTCGGCGGAAACGGGAATGACGGAAAGCCCCAGCCGCTTGAAAATCCGCTTGTAGGCAGATTCCATGGCGAGGTAGGTCTCGTCCAGGCTTTCCGCCGTGGTGTGGAAGGAATAGGCATCCTTCATGGTAAACTCGCGGCCGCGCATTACGCCGTAGCGGGGGCGGATTTCATCCCGGTATTTTGTGTTGATTTGGTACAAGGTGAGGGGCAGCTGCTTGTAGGACTCCAGCTCGTCCCGCACCAGGGCAGTAAAGGCTTCCTCGGCAGTGGGACTCACCACCAGCTCCTGGTCAACCCGGTTTTTCATGCGGAGCATTCCCGCTCCCATGGTTTCCCAGCGGCCCGACTCCCGCCACAGCTCTCCCGGCACCACCACGGAGGGCTTGCATTCCAGCGACCCGATGGCATCCATTTCCTCCCGGACAATATTTTCCACCTTGCGGAAGGCCTTGAGGCCCAAGGGAAAATAGGTGAACAGGCCGTTGCCCAATTTGCGAATGAGTCCCGCCCGCAGCATCAGCTGGTGGCTGGCGACAACAGCCTCTGCAGGCACTTCCCGCAGAGTGGCAATCAATGTATTGGAAGCTTTCATATTGAAGGTATTTTATAGCAGATGGAGGATTTGGTAAAGTGAGGGCGGAGTATACAGCCTTGACACCCTCCAGACTATACTATGTAGTAGAAAGAAGGCTTTGAGGGAATAAGTGAGGGACTTGAAATTGTAAGACAGAGTAATTTAGCAACGTATGGAAATGAATTGGGTATGTCTTTGGAACAGGCATTAGAAAAATACGGTTTTATGAAGAAATAATCAATGTTACAGTTAGAGGTAATCCAGGAATGGATACATGTACAGGATTATATGATGTTTATCATGGAGGAAAATAGAATGTGGGAAGTACAAACAAAAGAAACTTTTGATATTTGGACAAGTAATGTATGCACTCTAAAATTGAATATTTTGAAGATAAATGTAGAGTTTATGTTGATTATAAGGGCTATAATGTTATTATGCCAATGGGAATGTGGGGGTTTGAAGAAGAAATTCAAGATAGAAAGATAAGATTTGAGATTGATGGTGAAAAAGGAAATTTTAAATGTTTAAGCTATGTAGTAAAGAGAAGTGATTTAAAATTGCTTTGTGATATGATATTTTTCTTTTTATCTGAGCATAACTTGGACAAAACATTGAATGATGTGTTTAAATATTAAATCTATTTAGGGCTTGCTTGGAAAATGAAGGAGAACATTATGAATAGACTAGAATTAATTGATTTAGTTAATAAGATTATACACTGTGAAGGGACGGAAGAAGAAATTGATAGTATGATTTTGACATTAGAAAAGAATGTTATTTATCCAGATGTAAGTGATTTAATATTTCATAGTGAAAAAACGGCGGAGGAAATTGTTGATATTGCATTGATGTACAAACCTATTCTATTATAACTTTTAAGCTGCCCTTGGTGGGTGTCACCTTGGCCACATTTGGGGGAGAACTACTTTCTATACCAACGATTAACTGGATGGCAGCGTTACCATCAAAAGCTGCGGATGAGTTCATTAGGAAATGAGGAAAACCACTAGTGGAAACAGCGGTTCCTTGGAAAACTTGTCCGTGCGGCGGCGAGGAGCCTGCTTGCAGCTAATCCCATGGCGAGCCTTGAAAAACTCACACCTTGTCAATATAATTTTATAAATCACGCAGATAATTTGATTGCAATTCAGGAGAAAACAATGAACAAGAGATTTTTGATTCTCGGACTTGTTTGTGCTGTGGGACTCATGACCGCCTGCAGCAAGCAGGAGGGGACTACCTCGGCTTCCCAGGAGTCTACAAAGCCTGTCATTCCGCAAAAAACCTTTGTCCAGCAATCTGGGGTGAGCCTGTATCCTGGCGGCACTCCCTTGTATCGGGAAAATGGAGAGGGCAAGATGGTGTATGCAGACGAGGTGGCAAAGGGCGAGGTGCTTTCAGTGTACTATGATGCCAGCACCAACCAGATTGAGGCAAGGGAAGCCATTCGCCTCCTTTCCAGCGGCAAGGAAGATACCATGAACTTTATGCTGGTGGCGTTTGATGGTGAGGAGTACTGGACACGGGACATTTTTGTGGCTCGTGATGCGGATGGTGTCTGCACGGTGATTGAGGAGGCCTTCATCTACAGCTCCCCGGAAAACATTGGCATCACCAGCGAGAAGGTGCAGCCGGGGGATATGTTGGCAGTGAGTCAGGGTGCGCTGGACCAAGACGGCTTCCGCCAAGTGACCATCTACAATGGAGCCCCCTTCGGCCGACAGGTGTACCTCAAGTCTGATGCCTTGGTAACGCTCCCCGCTGATGTGGCTGCAATCAAAACCATGAGTCGGCTCCAGGAGCTGGCTGCAAACCCCGACGCAAAGCTGAAGCCGGAGGTGTTGGAGCAGGTGACGGCGTTGTGCGAGAATATGGAGCTTTCACCCGATGTGTGGGAGTATCTTTTTGGCGAAGGACTGTAATAAGAGGTAAATTATGAGAAAGAAAATGAATAAATTCTTTGTGGCTTTGGGATTGAGCCTGGTGCTTGGATCCCTTGTGACAGCCCAGTCGGTGGTTGCACTGCGGGACAATACACCCCTCCGCAGCGACAATGGCAAGGGGGGCGTTGTGTGGGCGCTGGAGGTGCTCGCCGGCCAGAAGCTGGAGCTCCTTGATCCTGTTCCGGTGAAGATGAACCTGGTCACTACCAGCGAGACGACTCCAGACGTGGAATTTTACCGGGTGCGGTATCAGGGGAAGGATTATTTCGTCCGGGCCAGCGAGGCCGCCCCAGCCGCTCAGGCGGCAGTCATAGTCGAGGATGCCGTGCTGTTCACCAGGCCCCGGATCTCCGACTTCCGAAACGCCCTCTTGGAGGCGGGCAGCATCGTGGTGACGGGAAACCAAGTGTCCCACACCGGAGTCGATTTTGTGGAGGTGTTTTTCTTTGACACTGCCGCCTGGCAAATCAGAAGCCGCTACGTTGTCTCACCCATGGTGAGCTCCGCCCGGGGTGACGTGGAGGCGGTGCAGCTGCTGCAAAAGGCTGCCGCCATGAAGGACACGGAGGTGCAGCAGGAGCTGCTCCACAGCGCAATGAACTTGAACACCACTATGGGAATCAAAACATTGGTGGAGGATTTTGTCCGGCAGCTTGTGCCAGTAGCCTTTACCCAGGAGGACATCATGCCCCTGGAGCTTCCCGGCAACGGAGTGATTGCCACTGGGGACGGAGACAATGTGAATGTCCGCTCCTTCCCCGGAACCGGCAGCGAGAGTCAGGTGGTTGGTCAGCTATCCCAAGGGACCGATGTTGCCATCGTTGCCACCACGGCAAGACCCCAGGTTATTGACGGAGTTGAGGCTCCATGGTACCAGGTGAGGGCGCATCTTGAGGACGGCAGCCTTGTGGAAGGCTGGATTTTCGGAGGCTACCTGGAGCAATAAGAAAAACTTACCCCAGCTCCACCGAGCGGTTGTAGGCGGCGGTGGCGGCTGCGGGTGTCATCCTAGCCACATTTGGGGAAAACGGCGATGGGGATCCATGACAGTGATAGGGCAGGGGGTGTCCGAGTACCTCCCTTTCGTATCAGGATATTGAAAACACGGAATTGAGGATGTTCACCAAAAAATTGTTACACCATGGTGGAATAGTGATGGAGGATTTTGCATGGATATAAAAAATTTTTCTGAGAATGAGAAAGCGGTGCTATATAAAGCAGCTGATGAATATCAAACAAGTGGGACAATAAAGCAGACGTGTCCGCGGTGTAGAGGAAAACTACAGTATATTGGAAATATGTCATCTTATCGTATATCTTGTATGAATCAATGCGGGATTATATTTAATGTTAGGGGAATTTAGGTATATAAATAAAATTTCAAGGTAAAATTATTGCTACGTAAATTGCAAGTGCGAGTTGGACACCCTGATGCAGATAAAACGGAGCTATAAACCTTGTCCGGCGGGTCTGACAGGAAACTTGATTTTGGAAATTCCAGAACAAAAGCATCCAATTCCACAAAGTGTGATTGATTATGTGAATAATAATCAGGGATGTTAAAGGAGAGGAATGTAATTATATGGAAAAGATTTATTGTAAGAAATGGTGGTTTCCAAGAAAGAAAGCCATTGAAATTTTGAATGAAGAAACCGCAAGAAATAATCATTTGAATGGTAAAGACTATACTGTTGTTTTGAAACAGAATAATATGGTAAGCTATGTAGTGGAAATAGCAAAAAACGATGTGTTTGTTCATTTTATGAATGATAATGAAATAAATTATATTACATATGCTTTTCAGAAAGAAAATGATAAACTATTTTTAAATGCAGCATATTATCATAATTATGAAGAAGAAAGAGAAATTGAGTTAGTGGTTTTTGGGTTTAAAAAAAATGGCGAGTTGTGTATGGAAAAAAGGGATTTGCTAAGCGGAGAGATAGAAGAGAGAGAGGTAGTAGTTGATGTATCTTGTAACTGGGATGATTTTCCTGATTTTGGAGATTATACTAAGTTACTCATCTTGGAAAGAGAAAAAACATGTAAGTAATTTGAGTCTTTTTTAAACAAGGTCTAAATAAGGAGAACGAGTATGAAATTGAGTCAAAGTGATGCAGTAGAAATTATCAGTAAATTACAAAAAGGCGAGGGGACAGACATACAACAGGAAGAATGGATGGACTGTATAAAAAATAGTTTTCCTTTTTATGAAAAGATAATTAAGTTACTTTTTTGGACCAATGAAGAGTTATCTGCTGAAGAAATTTTTCAAAAAGCTAAACAAGAACATTCTCCCATTATATTATAGGACGACTTGCTGACCCTTTGCATGAAGGGCGAGGATGGGGATGAGTACATCCGCATCTGTGGCTTTGCCACAGATGTCCAGATTCAGAGAGTGGGTGATAGAGACTGTACAGCACCTAGAATCGTAGTACCAGTAGAGTAGGAGTAATAGTGCATGAAAAGTATAAAAATGAAAGTTAGGAAAGAAACGATTCAGTGCTCTAAATGTAGAAAAGCAAATGATCTTTTTTATTTATCTGATTTCTCCTATGGCGAAAAACTGATTATATATGATAAAGGAAGAAAATATGCATTTATTAATCTTTTCGAGGATAGTAGTTATGATGAATTTGTGCAATTGCTCAATGAAATTATGGAAGAGAATAATAAAAGTGTAGATGATGCATTAATTATCGATTTATTTCAAATTACGTGTGATCCAATATCAAACTGTGTAGTAGATTTTAGAGATAATAAAAGAAAATGTAATTATTGCGCATCACATACTTTTGATGCGCATCTTCTTGAGCCAGAAAAATAGTTGATATTGAGTATCCTATTATTACACATAAAATTTGGGAAAGTTTAAATGAAATTCAAAGGAGAAAAAAGCTTGAAAATACACTAAAAAGTCAGGGAATTATATAAGTGCAAGAATATTTAATAGGGAGAGTCGGTTCACCTGCATTTCCCCAGTGAGCAGGAGAAAAATGTTCATATCATCAGTGCGGTTCATCTCACAAACTACAACGGGAACCTCCCGAAAAAAGGACTGGGGGAATTGACACCCAATCAATTCAAGCATAAATTGGAGAGCATGAAAGACTCTCCTTAATTTTGGTTAATTTTTTTTGGAAAACTACTTTCTATACCAACGATTAACTGGATGGCAGCTCAAAAGGAGTAGCGCTCCTATAGGCAGAGAGATTTATGATATTATCAAAGAAGTACTAAATGCTTTGCATTCACTATTCAGATGAGGTCACATAGAAATATTTCGCAGGTGCTGGGTGATGTGGTAAGGATTATAGAAATCATACAGTAAAAATTAGATTGAATTTATCCTAGTAAGAGTGATACACTGTCCATACAAGATGGAGGAGGTAGCGCCCACAATGCAAGCTACTAGAAAGGAATTAGAAAGGTATCTAAAAGCTATGGCAATGCTGGATATTATTATGCTTTCCAAAGAGAATGCCTGGCTGAGACTGATTAGTTTTTCTAAAAACGAAAAGCTCTATACCTATGTTGTGGACAATGGAGGTGGTGATGACCTTAAGGTAATGTTTACCGAAAATGGTGTGCTGATGAAAGGCTTTGACCATGAAAATGAGCTGAATCAATTTGCGGCTGATAAATGGGACAATTCTTTTTTTGAACACATTTTTGCAGGACTACCAGAGGAATTTGAAAAGGTTTTGGATGAGGATGATAGGGATTATACAACTTTTTGCATGTGGTGCATGGATGATACCGATATATGGACACAGAATGAAATAGAGAACAACGATGGTGGCAAAAAATTTCTGCTAGGATATATTCGCAAGACTCCGGAGGAGTGGAGTGCCTGGGCGGAAGAATATTATGAAGTTGAGGTTGCACGGGAGGTAGTGCAAAAAGTGTATAACCAGGAAAAACTGACGGAAGAGGATGTGAGTAAACTAAATCCAAATCGTGATGCAAAGGAGGTATTTGCAGAGTTTGCAGAGTCTTTCTGATGTTTGGGAAATAAAGTGGGACAGCTTTCAGCAAGCCGCTGTGTTTAAATTGAAGGCAGAATTTGAATTTTTGTATGCATGATAATGGAGAAAGAGATGGAAGGTGTCTTAAATGTTGAGGAAGCGAAAGCAAGACTAATAGGAGAATTGGCAACAATAACGGGCTTCAAGTGTTTAAAAAGTGGTATTTTGAAGAAAACAATAAAAGACATTGTGTTTGAGATAAACTTTTTCTCTTCAAAATGGAATGCATCTGGTCAAAGCATTGAAGTAAATGCTGATTTGAGGGTTGTTTATAAAAAATACGGAAAACTACCAAGCAATGTCAACAATATAGTGGCATCCATGAGTTATAGACCGCCAGGGGGATATTGGTATGATATATCCACGGAAGGTCAATTGATTGAAACGAAGGATATATTAGGGCAATCATTTCGAGAAACTGCAATGGATTTGGCCAACAGATTCGATGAAGATTATACTGCGGCTATACAATATCTTTTCTTTGAAGGATTTGAAAAATATAGTGTGCATCTTGACTTTGTGGCAGACAATTTAGGTCAGGAAATAATTAAACACAAAGCACAGCAAATATATGAGGGATTGTCTGACGAATGGAAAGAACAGGTTGTGCAATATCAGAGTGGGGCACGGAATAAATCATGGATGCTGGACAGATGCAATCTGAAATATATTGTGGATAATAATCTGTTTCACTAAGGGGAAAAAAAGCGTTCAGACTTCTGTTTGAGTCTGGGGACAGGCAGGGCTTTGCATTTTGTGGAGGAAGCAGTGCATCTATGAAAGGCCGCTATAAAGGTGTTTTGTGCAAATTAGGCACTTACCGTATCAGGGGAGAGGACAAACCTGCTTTGTATTATCTTGACAGCCCTAACCAGGAGATGATGTTTAAAGCAGGATTTGATGAGGTTCATTATGGTTTATGGGTTAAAATATTAACTGATAAGGAATATGAGGAAATTATAGATATATTTAATGGTGCATGAAACGGCATAGTGTACAGAAACTTTCAGTTGGATAGAAACCTTGGCCAAAATTTTGTGTAAATGGTAGGGTTTGATTAAAAGGGAGCACGCCCATCAAAAAGTATTGCAGACAGATTGACTGCCAGCACCCATGCTTTTATAGGCATTGCCCAATAGTTGTCCAGCCGACAAATTCGTGGTACACTTGCTGGAGTAGTGACAAATAATTGTGGAGGTAAAATGGAGGGACTGATACAAAAGCTTTTTGAATTCGGAAAATCTCAGCAAAAGGCTGTCCAAGCGGCACCAACAACAACGCCATCTCCCGCTTCAAATGAAAGTGAGGAGCAAGACGGATTTTTTAGCTTGGAGCAGCAGCAGCTCTTGATGGCTCAGATTCAGCGGCAGACCCAACGAAAAGCCATTCGGCTTCATCCCACAAAGGCTGCATCACCACTGGCTCTTACTGCCAGCAAGTTCGGTGGCATCCCCTACTGGAATCCTGCTGAGACCTATCCAACAAATGAGGATGGAAGCCCCTTGGTTCTGCTTGCTCAATTTGATTGTCAGCAGCTGCCACCGCTGGAAGGATTTCCCAAAGCTGGTCTCCTCCAGTTTTTTATCAGCAATGATGATGCCTATGGCTTGGATTTTGATAACCAGATGAATCAGAAAAATTGGCGGGTGGTGTATCACCCTGTGGTGGATGCTTCCATTACTCAAGCTATGGTGGAAGAATTACATCTTCCTACCACCTGTAGTGAAGAAGACTCGGATCTTCCCTTTGCTGGGGAGTTCCAGCTTGATTTTGAATTGGTAGACACTTGGCTGGGGCCCTGTTCCCATGACGATTTTCAGCAGGAGCTACAAAAAGCCCTTGTTGCCGTTGGACTTCCTCTGCCCCCAGAAGGAACAAGCCTTTACGATATATTCTGTGAAGACATGTATAATCAGATGGCAGACTGGAATGAAGGCCATTGGCTCGGTGGGTATCCTTACTTTACTCAGGATGACCCTCGTTTTTCTCGCCCAGACTATGCTGCCTGTACTAGGCTCTTGTTTCAAATGGACAGCTCTGAGGATATTTTATGGGGAGATATGGGAGTGGGAAACTTCTTCATTACCCCAGAAGATTTGCAGCAGCTGGATTTTTCCAGAGTCTTATACACCTGGGATTGTTGTTAAATCCTAGCAAGGGTGGCCTTTGCGCCACCCTTTTTCTTTTACTTGCACTCCGCCCGGTAAATCTGCCCCATTCCCACATAGGACTGGCAGTTCTTGGCAAAGCCCTCGATTTCCTCCGGCCGCATTTCCCTGGCAACCTTGGCAGGAGAGCCCATAATCATGCTGCCATCGGGGAATTCCTTTCCGGGGGGAACCACGGAGCCGGCTGCCACCATGGAGTTGGCGCCGATTTTTGCCCCATCCAGCACGATGGCCCCCATGCCCACGGTGGTGTTGTTGCCGATGGTGCAGGAATGAAGGATGGCACCATGTCCCACCGTCACGTTGTCCCCGATGACGGCTCCTCGGTTGGAGTCGGTGTGGATGACGCAGTTGTCCTGGACATTGGAGCCCTTCCCGATGGTGACGCTGTTCATATCTCCCCGGATTGAGGCGGAGAACCAGATGGAAGCGTTTTCGTCAATGGTGACGTTTCCGGTAATCTCAGCATTCCATGCGACGAATACGCTTTCGTGAATCTTGGGGCTCTGCCCCTTGATGGTATGAACCATAATTTCCTCCTAATCTCGCCATGAATTCCAATTGGAATCCATGACATTTACTCAAAGATGGTGGGAGCCCCAAGACAAGTGAACCATTCCAGGCAGCTCCCGACTCAAATCCATCTTATGCAAAGTTCGGCTTGCGTTTTTCCACAAATGCCGTCATACCTTCTCTTTGGTCCGGGGTGGTGAAGGTTTCGCCAAACAGGTCGATTTCCAGCTCAAGTCCCAGCGGAAGCCCCATCTCCGTCCCTAAGTCCATGGCCCTCTTGCCATAGCTGATAGCGGTGGTGCTGTTGGCGACAATCTTTTCCGCCATCTCCTTGCAATAGGGCAACAGCTCCTCCGGCTCCTTTACGGCATTCACCAGACCGATGGCCATGGCCTCCTCAGCCTTGACCTGCCGTCCGGTTGCCAGCAGCTCCTTTGCCCTGCCCAGGCCAACCAGACGAGGCAGCCGCTGCGTTCCTCCGAATCCAGGAATTACGCCCAACGTAACCTCCGGGATACCCATGCGTGCCTTGGTAGAGGCCACACGGATGTCGCAGGACATGGCAAGCTCGCAGCCACCACCCAAAGCGAACCCGTTGACTGCGGCGATGGTAAACGGACGCATGGCCGCCACCCTGTTCATGGTGCGATGCCCCATCTTGGCAAATTCCTTTGCCTGCTCACTGGTCATCTCCTGCATGGCAGAAATATCCGCCCCGGCCACAAATGCCTTTTCTCCGCTTCCGGTCAGAATCACCACCTTGACGGCCTGATTCTGGTCAAGCTCCTGCATGGTCTCATACAGAGAGGCAAGCACCTCGGCATTCAGGGCATTCAGGGCCTTTGGTCGGTTGATTTCCACCACCGCCACGCCATTGCTCAGGGTACAATTGACACACTCACTCATACTATTCCTCCTAATTGTCGTACTTGTAGAAGCCACGCCCGGACTTTTTGCCAAGCCAACCAGCCTTTACATACTGACGGAGGAGCGGACAGGGGCGATACTTGCAGTCGGCATATCCGTCGTAGAGCACCTCCATGATTGCCAGAACGGTGTCCAGTCCGATAAAGTCTGCAAGCTGCAGCGGCCCCATGGGATGATTCATTCCCAGCTTCATCACGTTGTCGATGTCCTCCACAGTGGAAACACCCTCATACAGACAGTAGATTGCCTCGTTAATCATAATCTGCAGGACACGGTTGGAGATAAAGCCCGGCACGTCGCGGACCTCCACCGGAATCTTGTTGAGGGCAAGGCTCTCGTTGTGAACCGCCTGGTAGGTTTCGTCGGTAGTGGCAAGCCCACGGATGATTTCCACCAGCTTCATAACCGGAACCGGATTCATAAAGTGCATACCGATTACCTTTTCCGGGCGCTTGGTGGCGGCGGCAATTTCTGTAATCGGCAGGGAAGAGGTGTTGGAGGCCAGAATGCACGAGGGCTTGCAGATTTCATCCAGATTCTTGAAAATCTTCGCCTTGACCTCCATGTTTTCCACGACGGCCTCCACAACCAGATCGCAGTCAGCAGCATCCTTCTGGTCGGTTGACGGAATCAGGTTGGCGAGTGTCGCCGCCTTTTCGTCCTCGCTCATCTTGCCCTTCTCCACGTTCTTTGTCAAAAGCTTTTCGATGAAGGCAAGCCGACTTTTTACAATGTCCATGCTCATGTCGTTCAGATAGACCTTCCGTCCGGCCTGGGCCATAACCTGGGCAATTCCTCCGCCCATCTGACCCGCCCCGATTACCATTACTGTATGTATACTCATTGTTTTCCTCCTTTATTCCACTTCAACCCACAGGGCATCTCCCTGTGCCATACCAGAACAGATGGCGCACACACCGCTTTTTTTCTTGCTGCGCCTCATTTCGTAAATCATCGTCATCAGGATGCGAGCCCCGCTTGCTCCGATGGGATGCCCCACTGCCACGGCCCCTCCGTTGACATTGACCTTTGCCTCCATCTCGGCCTTATCCATTTTCAGGATCCCCAGACAGCTTACCAGGGGGACGGCGGCAAAGGCCTCGTTGATTTCCATGATGTCAAAGTCCTTGACCGTCAGATTATGCTTTTTCATCAGGTCCTGGATGGCAAGTCCGGGAACCGTGGCGATATACCGGGACTCCCGCGCAACCTGTGCATAGCCCTTGATTGTCGCCAGAATGGGGGCATTCAACTCCTGGGCCTTTTCTCGGCTCATCAGCACAACTGCAGAAGCGCCGTCATTTGTGCCCGGCGCATTTCCAGCCGTGATGGTGCCATCCTTGGTGAACAATACCGGCAGCTTGGCCAGGCCCTCCAGGGTTGTTTCCGGACGGGGAGCCTCGTCCTTGTCCACCACAACCGTCCCCTTCTTTCCTGTAATTTCTATGGGAAAACGCTCCTCGTCAAAGGTACCCTTTTTTTCTCCCTGGTCCCAAAGCTGCTGGCTGCGGTAGGCCCACTCATCCTGCATTTCCCTGGTGATGTCATATTCACCGGCAACCGCTCCGCCGATAACCGCCATGTGGACATTGTTCTCAGGGCACCAAAGCCCGTCGTTTACCATGGCATCCTTCATCTTCACGTCGTTCATCCTGGCTCCCCAGCGCAGGTCGCCGGCCAGGTAGGGGGCGTTGGACATGCTCTCCATGCCGCCCGCCACGATGATGTCCGCATCACCAGCCTTGATAATCTGGGCTCCCAAGGTCACTGCTTTCAAAGCGGAGCCACAGACCTTGTTGATGGTAACGACAGGAACTGTGTGGGGAATGCCCCCCTTGACGGAAGCCTGTCTGCCTGGCACCTGCCCCTGCCCGGCGGCGAGAACTGTGCCAAAGACCACCTCGTCCACCTGGTCGCCACTGATGCCCGCCCGTTGCAGAGCCTCCTTGATGGCAAGGCCACCAAGCTCTGTCGCCTTGAAGCCTTTTAAGCCACCGCCAAACTTTCCAAAGGGAGTACGTGCAGCACTTACAATCACTACATCTCTCATCAATTTTCCTTCCATATAATTAAGAATATTAAAATTAAAGTCTGGTAAAAACCAAGCCGGGAAAAGCTCGCTTCTTTCCCCGGCTCCCTTGGTTACTCCGCAGGATATTCCTTGATTACTTCCCTGGAGATGACAATCTTTTGGATCTCGCTGCTGCCCTCATAAATCCTGATGATTCTGGCATCACGATACATCCGCTCGATGGGATAATCCTTGATGTAGCCATAGCCACCATGGAGCTGGAGCGCCAGGTCGCAGACATATCCGGCAGCCTCCGATGCATAGTACTTTGCCATGGAAGCATACTTGGTAACAGGCTCCCCGTTCTGCCGCTTGATTGCAGCCTGCATGGTGAGCAAACGTGCCGCCTCCACCCGTGTTGCCATGTCAGCAATGTACCACTGGAGTCCCTGGTTGGAAGAGACGGGCTTTCCGAACTGTACCCGTGTGTTGGCATGGCGTACGCCCTCTTCCAAGGCTCCCTGGGCAAGACCGAGGGCCTGGGATGCGATGCCAATCCGTCCGCCGTCCAGTCCGCTCATGGCCACCTTAAAGCCGTCGCCCTCCTTGCCCATGACTGCGGAGGCAGGAACCTCGCAATCCTCCAGAATAACCTCGGAAACAGTGGCTCCGTTCAGACCCATCTTGCTTTCGGTCTTGCCGCGGGACAGTCCCTTGGTATCCCTGGGCAGCAGGAAGGCGGTCATGCCGCCACGGGTCTTCTTTTCGGGGTCGGTGAGGGTAATCACTACAAAATGATTGCCCTCCTCCGGGCCAAAATTGCTGATAAAGCACTTGGTTCCGTTGATGACGTAGTTGTCGCCCTTCTTTACAGCCCTGGTCTTCAGTCCGCCCGCATCGGAACCGGCTCCCGGCTCAGTGAGGCAGAAGCAGCCAATCTTTCCCTGGGCAGCCTCCGGCAGGAACCTCTTCTTTTGCTCCTCGGTAGCCTGGTTGAGGATGACATCATTCACCAGCAGATGGACGGCTACAATTTCTGCGGTACTGGCACAGCACCGTGAAATCTCCGAGATGGCCAGCACCTTGCACACCTCGTCCATGCCCTGTCCGCCATACTCCTCCGGGATGTTCAGGCCCATGATTCCCATTTCGGTGAGATCCGCAATGGTCTCCGTGGGAAACCTTCCCGTCTTGTCCAGCTCGTCGGCCAGCGGCTTGATTTTGTCCTCCGCATAGTTTCTGACCAAATCACGGATGGCCTTCTGATTCTCTGTCAACTCGAACATAACTTCCTCCTTAAATCAATATGTTCTGTTTTTTTGCAGCAAAAGTCAGCTCATCCCGGAATTTGGGATGGGCGATTGAAATCAATGCCTTGACCCGCTGGGACAAGGTTTTTCCACGCAGCTTTGCAACTCCATATTCTGTAACGATATGGTCAACGTCATTCTTGCTGGTGGTAACGATTGCCCCTGGCGACAGCGTTGGCGTTATGCGGCTGATGGTGTCATTCTTGGCCGTGGAGGGAAAGGCAATGAAGCTCTTTCCGCCCTTTGACTGGACAGCTCCACGGACGTAATCCACCTGGCCGCCTGAGCCGGACACGTGGCGGGTTCCCATGGACTCCGCACAGACCTGACCAAAGAAGTCTACCTCCAAACCGCTGTTGACGGAAATGAAGTTGGGGTGCTCGGCAATGGTCGCAGGATTGTTCACATAGTCTACCGGCAGCATTGCCACCGAAGGATTCTTGTCGATGTACTTGTAGATTCGCTCGGAACCGAAGGCTAGCGTGGCCACGGTCTTTCCGGTGTTGATGGGCTTTTTTGCGTTGGTGACGACACCGCACTCCACCAGCTCCACCATGCAGTCGGTCAGCAGCTCCGTGTGTATGCCCAGGTCGCGCTTGTCCTTGAGCCCGAATCCAACGGCCTCTGGAATGGCTCCGATGCCAAATTGGATGGTAGCCTCGTTGCAGACCTCTTCGGCAATGTATCCGGCGATAGTCTTGCTGAGCTCGTCGATTTCCTGTGCAGAGGTAACGGGCAGTGGAAGGGTATTTTCGCACAGGGCAGTTACCTGTGAGATGTGCACCTTGGGGCCTGACACCGACGTGGGCATGTTTGCATTTACCTCAAGGTAAATCCGCTTTGCCTTTTGTATCAGCGCCTCGCTGTTGGAGGCCGTAGCCCCCGTGGTAAACCAGCCTTCTTCGTCCATGGGGGAGACCGTCGCAAACAGGGCATCCACCTCCACATAGTCTCGGAACAGGGAGGGCATGTCACGGTAGTAGCAGGGCATGATGTCCCCCCTTCCCTCATTGACCGCAGTCCGCAGGCCACCGCCGGAAAACCAGGAGACCGGGACAATGCCCTTGGCCGCCTCTGCTGACAGCGGGGAGAGGGGAAACAAGTCCAGCAAGGTGTGCAGTCTCAGATTGTCCACCTTGCCCGCCATCAGCTGGTTGCCCAGTGCATTGAGGATTCCGGGGGGAATGGCCACTCCAATGTCCGAGCAGCAGCTCCAGCCGGACTCCACCAGCTGGGCAATCTCTTCCGCCGTCTTCTTACGCTGTTGATAAAGCTCCTGTGGATTCATCGTCACCCCCCATTCCTTTTCAAGACAGAGCATCCTTGCAGTCTGTCCGCTCCAGAATGGCGGCTACCATTGGCACCACCAATGCCGACCATCCACTTAAATTCATTACTGTTTGCCATACTTCCTCCTTTGGTACAGTAATTTAGTGAAGATAGGTCTAAGTATAAATGACGAAATGATTCTTGACAACACGAAAATTGCCGAAAACAAATAGTTTATTTTTTATCTATATAAAGAGATGCATCTCTTTATATAGATAGGGTCTTGCTATGCAAGGAATAAGGGGAGAAAAGGAGTCCCCCCAAGGCTAAAAAAATCCTCGGCTCGCATTGGAGCCAAGGATTGTCGGCATGGCCTCATCCCGCCCTTGATGCACGCCTAATTGGTGAACATCAGGTCTCCGTAGGTGGGGAAGGGCCAGTACTCCCTGCCCACCAGTGTCTCCAGCTGGTCCGCCGCCTGGCGCAGGTCCTCCATTGCCGGGACAATCCAGGTGGTGTAGAAGGCTGCCGTGGCGGTGAGGTCATCGCTACCGCTGGTGTCTGCCAGAATCTGCTTGAGGGAGCCAGCCTTTCGGTGGATTTCGTCGATGGTCTCCTGCACCAGCCGCAGGTTCTCGGCCTGGGCACGGCATTCCAATCCCAGCATGGTGGCCCGCACCTGGGTGAGGGAGGTGGCCAGCACCGCCACATACTTGAAGGCGGCGGGGAGGATTTCCTTCTGGGTCATGTCCAGCATGGTGCGTGCCTCTATCATCAGCACATTGGCGTACTCCTCCATCAGAATGTCGTAGCGGGCCCGCATTTCCGTCTCGGAATACACGCCATGGCCACTGAACAGGGCGATGTTCTTTTCCTGCAAATACAGGGGCAGGGCATCGGAAGTGGTTTTTAAGTTCAAAAGCCCTCGTCGCTCCGCCTCCTCCACCCATTCCTGGGAATAGCCGTTCCCGTTGAAGATGATGCGGTGGTGGTTCGTCAGGGTGGTCTTGATGAGCTGGCTCAAGTCCTTGGTAAAGTCCGATGACTGCTCCAGAATGTCCGCAAACTGGCGGAATTCCTCTGCCACGATGGTGTTGAGGGTGAGGTTGGGACAGGAGATGGACATGCTGGAGCCCAGGGAACGGAATTCGAATTTGTTGCCGGTAAAGGCAAAGGGCGAGGTGCGGTTGCGGTCGGTGTTGTCCTTGGGGAAGGCGGGCAATGCGTCCACTCCCAGCTGCATCACCTGCTTTGCCTTGCGGTCAAAGGGTTTGCCCTTCTGGATTGCATCAAGAATCGCCCCCAACTCATCGCCCAGAAACATGGAGATGATGGCAGGGGGCGCTTCGTTGGCTCCCAGACGGTGGTCGTTGCCCGCCGAAGCCACGGAAATCCGCAGCAGGTCCTGGTACTCGTCGATTCCCTTGATGATGGCACAGAGCACCAGCAGGAACTGGGCGTTGTCCTCCGGGGTGTTGCCCGGCTCCAGCAGGTTTTCCCCCTTGTCGGTGCAGAGAGACCAGTTGCTGTGCTTGCCGGAGCCGTTGACCCCTTGGAAGGGCTTTTCGTGGAGCAGGCACACCAGCCCGTGGCGGGGAGCCAGCTTTTTCATGATTTCCATGGTGAGCTGGTTGTTGTCGGCGGCGATGTTGGTGGTGGTGTAGATGGGGGCCAGCTCATGCTGACCGGGAGCCACCTCGTTGTGGCGGGTCTTGGCAGAGACTCCCAGCTTCCACAGCTCCTCGTCCAGCTCCTTCATAAAGGCCAAAACCCTAGGCTGGATGGTGCCGTAGTAGTGGTCGTCCAGCTCCTGTCCCTTGGGAGGCATGGCTCCGAAAAGGGTGCGGCCAGTGTAGATTAAGTCCCGCCGCTGCTCCCACAGTGTCTTGTCCACCAGGAAGTACTCCTGCTCGGCACCAACCATAGCCGTGACCCGCCGCACGTCCTTTCCAAAGAGCTTGAGGATGCGCTTTGCCTGCTTGTCGATGGCATCCATGGAGCGCAGCAGGGGAGTCTTTTTGTCCAGGGCCTCGCCGCCGTAGGAGCAGAAGGCGGTAGGAATGCAGAGGGTTCCGTCCTTGATGAAGGCGGGGGAGGTGGGATCCCAGGCGGTGTAGCCACGGGC
>CALEFI010000047.1 GCA_937876905.1 uncultured Treponema sp. | reverse complement strand
CAAGCGCATCATCACCGAAGAGACCCGCAAGGCCATGCGTCAGGTCCTCCGCGAAATCCAGGACGGCACCTTCGCCTCTGAATTCATGCAGGAAATGGGCGCCGGCCGCAAGGGCAAGTTCCTTGCCACCCGCCGCCTCGAAACCGAACACCAGCTCGAAAAGGTGGGCGCTGAGCTCCGCCAGATGATGAGCTGGCTGATATGACCCTGGTGGGAAATCTGGGCACCGTCGTGACCGATATGCCCGTTTACCGCGGCGAGGAGTTTGGCCTGGAGCCGGACGCCAAGGTTCTGCTGTTCAACGACGGCTCCATCACCGGCCGCTATGCTCCCGCCCGCCGCATCACCGGCAAGGAGATTCCCGCCGACTTTGTAGGCCGCCGTGCGGGGGATCCAGCTTGCCTCTACGCCACCTCGGCCTATGCCCGGGAGACCCTGGGCTGGCAGGCCAACCATTCCGACGTGGACACCTTGGTTTCCTCAACGTGGGGAGCATACTGCAAGCATCAGGAGAAGAAATAAGATGGATTTTTCTATTGTAAAGGATTGCATCGCTGGCAGCACCGCCGGCATGATCGAGCTGGAGACACTCCTCACCTCCCATCCCGCACTGGCACCGGAAAGCGGCGGCCAGGGGGAGCTGGAGAAGGTGCTGGCACTGGAGGCCTGGCTCAAGGAGCGGGGCATCACCCAGCTGGAGCGCTTTGATGCTCCCGACAGCCGGGTGGAAAGTGGCATCCGCCCCAATCTGGTGGCCACCATCCCCGGAGCCGATGATGCCGACTCCACCGCCCCCAGACTGTGGATTATGGCCCACACCGATGTGGTTCCCGTGGGAGAAATCAGTCTCTGGAGCACCGATCCCTGGAAGGTGGTGGAAAAGGACGGCCGACTCTACGGTCGTGGAGTGGAGGACAACCAGCAGGGACTGGTGGCCGGGGTCTTTGCCGCCCTTGCCCTGGTCCAGAACAAGGTGACGCCGCCTCATACCGTCAAGCTGCTCTTTGTGGCCGACGAGGAGGTGGGCTCCGAATACGGCATCAAGTACCTGCTGGCAAACCACAACCTGTTCCGCCCCAATGACATCATCGTCATTCCCGATGGCGGCGATGAGATTGGCTCCACCATTGAGGTGGCGGAGAAGAACCTGCTGTGGCTGCGGATTGTGGTCAGCGGCAGGCAGACCCATGGCAGCCGTCCTGACCAGGGAATCAACGCTTCTCTGGCTGGCTGCGACCTGGCTTTGCGGCTCAACGGACTGGAGGCAGTGTTCAACCAGCGGGACGAGCTTTTTGACCCGCCGTACTCCACCTTCCAGCCCACCAAGAAGGAGTCCAATGTCCCCAACATCAACACCATCCCCGGTGAGGACGTGTTCTGCATGGACTGCCGCATCCTTCCCTGCTACAGCCTGGCCCAGGTCCGTGCCGAGGTGAATCGCTGTGTGGCGGAGGTGGAGGAAAAGTACGGTGTTACCGTTAGCTACACGGAGCCCCAGGCGGTGGAGTCCCCCGCCACACCTGCCGACGCACCGGTGGCCCGTCGTCTTGCGGAGGCTGTCAAGGCGGTGAGCGGGGTGGAGGCACGGCCCATCGGCATTGGCGGCGGTACCGTGGGGGCCTACCTGCGGCAGGCCGGCTACCAGGCGGTGGTGTGGAGCCGCATGGACGAGACCGCCCATCAGCCCAACGAGTATACTGTCATCGAGAACCTTGTCCACGATTCCCAGGTGATGGCCTACATGATGATGCAGGAGTGATTCTGCTCCTCGGAAGTGGTTTTCCTTGGGGAAGCGTACTCCGGGGTATGATACGATTTGGAGGAAGTAATGAAAAAGAGTAATTGGATTGTCCTGATGGCCTTCGCCGTAGTGCTGGTGTTGACGGCTGGCTGCCGGTCCACCAGGGTGGAGCGGGTGGATCCTGACACGGTGGTGGATCTCAGCGGCTACTGGAACGACACCGATGTGCGCATCGTGGCGGAGTCCCTTATTGAGGACTGCGTGAACGCTCCCGCCATCACCAACTACATCCGCAGTAATGGAAAATTGCCGGTAGTGATTGTGGGAAGTTTCCGCAATGACAGCGACGAGCATATCGACACCTCGATTTTGACCAAGAAATTCGAGACTGCCCTCATCAATAGTGGCAAGGTGGACTTTGTGGCTAGCTCCTCTGAGCGTGGTGAGATTCGTCAGGAGCGGGAGGAGCAGCAGGTTTGGGCCAGCGAGGAGACTGCCAAGCGGCTTGCCAACGAGACTGGTGCGGACTTTATGCTCATCGGTTCGGTAAAGACCATGGTGGATCAGCTGGACAACACCTCTACCAGAACCTACTGGGTCTATGCCGAGCTCATCGACATTGAGTCTAACAGGAAGCTGTGGCTGGGGGAGAATTCTGAGATCAAGAAGGTTATCACCCGCTCCAAAACACGGCTATAGATGGGAAGAAGGCTCCTTTTGTCGCCTGCGGTGGCGGGAATCCTGCTGGTTTCCTGCACCACCATGGGTGACTACGATTATTCTGTCATAGACCATTCTCTTGAGTCGGGGGGCTATCAGGCTGCCTACCAGCAGCTGGACGAGGACAGCGGGAAGATTTATTCCTCCCGTGACGAGGTGCTGCTGGGCTTGGACAGGGGGATTCTGTCCCACTATGCCGGAGAGTACGAGCGCTCCAACCAGGAGCTGGCGGGGGCGGAGCGGAAAATCGAGGAGTATTACACCAAGAGTGTTACCCAGGCCATCTCGTCCTACCTGGTGAATGACACGGTGATGGACTATTCCGGCGAGGTCTTCGAGGACATCTATGCCAACATCTTTATGGCCTTGAACTACATCCATCTGGGGGACATCGAGGGAGCCTTTGTGGAGATTCGACGCTTCGACAACAAGCTGCGTGCCGCCTCCGCCAAGTATACCGACCTGATTGCCCAGGCGAACCTGGAAAGCGGTTCCAACGGAGGGGATGTGGTTGAGGTTCCTGAGATGGAGTTTCACAACTCGGCCCTGGCCCGCTACCTCAGCATGATTTTGTATCGCAGCCGAGGCCAGCTTGACTCCGCCGCCATCGACATGCGGTATCTTGAGTCGGCCTTTGCCAGCCAGCCCGATCTCTATGACTTTCCCAAGCCTGAATCGCTGTCCCAGGAGCTGGAGGTTCTTGGGGACAAGGCCCGACTGAATCTGGTGGTGTTCAGCGGTCTTGCCCCGGTGAAGGTGGAGGACGGTGTGCGCTTCCTTTCTCCTGGGGGCGACTTCTACTACAAGGTTGCCTATCCTCGGATGTATCGCCGCCCTTCTTCGATTGCCGCCGTGGATGTGACTGCAATTCCGGCTGATGGCCGCCCTGTCGTGGCGGACCAGGGTGCGCTGTCTGTGTCCATGGAGCCGTTGGAGAGTATCGGCAATATCGCGGTGGACACCTTTGCCCAGCGTCAGGCGTTGATTTATCTGCGGGCGACCATCCGCTCCATCACCAAGGCAGTCTCCAATGCGGTATGGGGCGGCCTTTCCGACACTGCCTCCGGTGCGGATGCCGGACTGCTGTTTTCTGTCCTCCATCTTGCCTCCTCAGTTGCCACGGAGACGACGGAACGGGCTGATGTCCGCTGTTCGCGGTTTTTTCCGGGACTGGCTTGGGTGGCAGGCATGAGCCTGGAGCCTGGAGAATATCGGGTTGTCATTGAGTACAAGAATGCTTCCGGGGGTCTTGTCGCCTGGGATGAGCAGAGCATACAGGTCAGTTCAACTGGCTTGAATTTAGTGGAGTCCTTATGTTTAAGATGAATTTTGTGGTGGCTTTGGGCCTCCTCCTTGTTTCGTTGTGGGGCTGTGCCTCAACCTCCTCTGTTGCCCCGGAATGGGTGACAAATCCTGATGGGGTCTACGATTCCGATGTGTACCTTTGGGCGGTGGGTTCTGGTTCCAACAGGAAGACGGCGGAGAATGACGCCCTCTCCCTGTTGGTCAGGAGCATCCAGCAGACCGTCGCCTCTACAACGGAGGCCAGCAAGAAGGTGGCGGGAAATGATGCGGAGGGCTTTGCGGTTGACTATGACTTTGCCGGACAGGTGGCCACGGCCTCCAGCATCAAGGATGTGCCGGGCGTTTCGTTTCCCCAGTCCTGGGTTGCTGGAAATGGGACGGTCTACATGCTTGCGCTGCTGAATCGGGAGGAGGCAGGCCGATTCTACCGGCAGAAAATCAGCGACTTGAGTGCGGTGGTGGAAAGCGAGCTTCTTTTTGCCTCCTCCAATGAGGGAACCTTTGAGGCACTGGCTGCCCTCCGTGCCGCTGCCACCGCCGCCGGTGAGCAGCAAGGCTACATCGACATGCTGGCGGGCATCCATCCTGACCTGTATCGCATAGTTTCGTTAGACTATGTTTCGGTCCCAGCTGTGGAGGCTCTGGAGCGCCGCCACCAGGAGAAGATTCAGATTGCGGTTGAGGTGGCGGGGGACTCCAATGGCCGTGTCGCCGCCATTTTGGAGGGTGTGCTGACTGACAATGGACTGAAGGTAGCAAAAGGTGCGGCAGCCAAGTCCGCCCGTTATCTCTTGCAGGGAACCGTCGTCATGGAGCCGCTAAAAAACGACTCGAAGTACCATTACGTGCGCTTTGTGGCAAATGTGAATCTGCACGACCTTAATGCTGGAAAGACGCTGTTCCCGTATTCCAAGAATGGAAGGGAGGCCCACGTTACCCACGAGGAGGCAGTGCAGCGGGCGTATCGCACCATTGAGGACACCTTGAGGAAGGAATTCGTGCCCCAGCTCTGGGACTTTCTCCAGGCTCGGTAGGAGGAGGGTGCAGGAGTGCCCATCCGGTTTTGCCTGTGTTCGCTGTCATCCTTTACTGCCTGCTGACATTTGTGCTATAATCTCTGCATTATGGCAGAACTATTAGCACCGGCGGGCAATGTTGAGGCATTGGACGCCGCCATCGGCGAGGGAGCCGATGCAGTATATTTAGGCTTGAAGTCATTCAATGCCCGTGCCCGCACCACCAATTTCGCCTGGAACCAGTTCGAGGCGGCGGTTCAGTCGGTGCACCGGCTGGGCAAGAAGATTTTTGTGGCAGTGAACACCGTCAGCGAGGAGCGGGAGATGGAGCGACTCTACCGCTTCCTGGCCTATCTGGAAAAGGTGGGCCCCGACGCCATCATCGTGCAGGACTTCGGTGTCATCCGCATGGTTCAGGAATTCTTCCCCAAGCTCACCGTTCACTCGTCTACCCAGATGAATGTGGCCAGTGCCAAGGCGGTGAACCTGCTGAGCAAGCAGGGAGTGAGCCGTGTGGTGCTGGCCCGTGAGCTGGGCCTGGAGGAAATCAAGCACATCAGGGCGAACACCTCCGCCGAGCTGGAGGTCTTTGTCCACGGGGCCCTCTGCGTCAGCGAGTCCGGCCTCTGTCTGTTCTCCAGCTATCTGGGAGGCAAGTCCGCCAATCGTGGCATGTGCACCCAGGCCTGCCGCCGCTTTTACACCGCCGAGACCAGCAACGACATGGAGCAGGGGTACTATTTTTCTCCCGGCGACCTACAGTTGGTGGAGAAGATTCCCGACCTGGTGATGGCCGGTGTGGACTCCTTCAAGATTGAGGGCCGCATGAAGAGCGCCGAGTACGTGGGAAGCGTCACCGCAGCCTACCGCTACGTGCTGGACCACTGGGAGGAGGATAAGAAGGGAGCTATTGCCACGGCACAGCGCATCCTCTCCACCGACTTTGCCCGCTCCAAGACTACCTTCTGGTACGACTTTAATCCGGAGGAGGAGGAGCAGGTGGCCGAGAAGGTGCTGAATCCTGCCCAGGCGGGGGGCACTGGCATCTATCTGGGCACCATCGACCGAATCCGTACCACAAGGCTCTCCCAAGAGGAGGTCCAGGGAGCCAATGGCACAGTCACCATGGCCACCTTGAGTGGCGGCAGCTATGATCCCGACCCAGGTGACTCCATCCGCCTCCATCGCAAGGACGATACTGGCCGCAGCAGCCACAAGGTAAAGCTTGTGGAGGAGGATGAAGGCCGCCGCTGGATTGACATTCCCGAAGGATTCACTCAGGGGGACCCAGTCTATCTCCTGCAAACCAAGTCCATGTCCAAGCGCTACAAGCATGTGCTGCCGGACAACCTCTCTCCCTTCCGCCGCCAGCCCGGTGCCCAGGAGTTGCCCATTCTGGACCTGACTCCTGTGGCCAGGGGCGAGCTTTCCTACTTCCCGGAGGGACTCTACGTTCAGGTGTCCACCGTCAAGGACTTGTTTGCCATCCAGGGTGAGGCTCCTGTCCGTGTCATTCTGGAGCCGAATTCCGAGACCAAAAGGGAGTTGCTGGAAAAGAAGGTGGTGCTTCCCTTCTCCAAGAAGCAGGTATTCATCTCCCTGGATCCCTTCTGTGCCGCCGCCCAGGAGGAGGAGCTGGACTTGACCATCCAGACCCTGGTGGAGATGGGCTTCAAGGGCTGGATTGTGAACAACCTGGCCCACATCAACATGCTGAAGGGGAGGGGAGCCTCTATCATTGCGGGGCCCTATCTCTACACCTTCAACCGGTGGGCCGCCTCCTGGCTGGAGAACCAGGACATCGGTGCCTTCATCAGTCCTCTGGAGAATTCCCGCAGGAATCTGGAGGCCACCTTTGAGCCGCCGCTGAGAAGCCGTGTCCTGGTGCCCATCTTTGCCTATCCAGCCCTGTTCCGCATGAGGTTCAAGCTGCCGGACTCCTATGACTTTACCTTTTTCAGCGACAAGGAGGGCATGACCTTCAAGGCCCTGTCCACCCCCGACGGCTCCTTCGTCATGCCTGAAAATCCCTTCTCCATAGTGGACAAGGTGCAGTTCCTGAAGTCGGCAGGATTTACCCGCTACCTCATCGACATGTCCAAGACCCACGTCCAGAAGAAGCATTTTAGGCAGATTGTCTCTGCCATGGCCAAGCGGCAGATGCTGCCGGAGACCAGCAACTTCAACTGGAAGGACGGCTTCTACTCCCAGGAAAAGCTGGACGAGTACAAGGCCGCCACCCAGCGTGCCCAGGAGACAGGAAAGGCCGCTGCTGGCAGGGGGGGCTTCAAAGGACAATCCAGCCGACCTCGGAAGACTGGGCGGGAGCCTGCCTTCAACGCAGGCCGCCAGGGGGCTGGAAGCAAGGGCTCCTCCCGACCCGGACTTCACCGAAACGCCGGTCAGAGGCCCGCTTCCCGCAAGCCTCGCTAGTATGGAAGAACGAGGGGCGGAGCAGGTTTTCCTGACCCCGCCCCTTGGGGTTAGAACACGGCCTCGTAGGTTTCCAGCTGTCCTGTGTTGACCTTGTTGGCCAGGGCTGCCTCTGCCAGAGCCGCCATTTCTTGGTGGGCATTGGGCAGCATCCGCTGTTCCTGCTGCCTTTCCCTCTGCCCTGAGAAGCGGGGCTTGAAGTCCACGTGCTCGGCCACAATCCTGACCTTGGAGTGGTTCTTGCCTTCCGTGTCCTGCCACCTATTCTGCTTCAGGCGGCCCACTACACGGATTCCCCGTCCCTTGGTGCAGTAGCGGGCGCAGTTGGAGGCCAGATTACCCCAGGTCTCCACCTCAAAGAAGGATACCTCCTGCTTCCGCTCTCCCTGCAGGGTCCGATAGTTCTTGTTCACGGCGATGGAGAACATGCAGACCTGGGTTCCCTTGGGGGTCTCACGGGATTCCGGATCCCGCACAATATTGCCTTCCAATACGATTGAATTAAAGTCATCCATAAAAACTCCTTGCGAATAATGTTGTAGTTACCAGTAGCTACTTGGCAGCAGGTTGCAGGCATCCGAAAGCATTCTGAAAAGTCTCCGCTTCCGGGCCCCAGCCCTGACACATACATTATTCGCTTTTTTGGGGAATTTTTATGCGTTTTTTCTGAAAAAAAAGCACCATCCGCTGGAACTGGATGGTGCATCGTCTGGCAGGAACTCCTACAATCCCTTGATGAGCTTGACCATGTACAGCTGGACGTACATCTGTAGCTCGGCCTGGTCGTGAATCTTTTGCATTCCGGGGGTTTTGACCAAAGTATCTGCCAAATTGCTGATTCGCTCCGGGGTAAAGTTGCTGGCCTTGAGGGTTTTGAGCACCTTTCTGGTGTAGTCCCGAATCAGGGAATTTACATCCTCGGTCAGGTTGGCCTTGGCCTGCTTGTCGAGCATCCTGTTCCAGGTGTGCTCGTAGGAGCTGAGCTCCCGCTCCAGGGTGGAGCCTTCGGGAACATAGTGCTTTTCTGCGGTGAGGGCGGCATTTCTTAGCTCCTCCTTCCGGGAGGAGGCTCCCTCCGGCTTTGAGAGGGATGGGGCGTGGTCGAGGCCGTCTGCCTCGTTGGGAGCGAGCATCTTCTTTTGTGTGGCCTGCTTTTGGGGCTTCTGCTTCTGTGGCCTTTGCCTTCCCTTGAGCAGCGACATGAGCCAGGCTATGCCGGGAAGGGTGTACCACACCGGCAGCATAATCTTGGCATCGGTGAGAATCTCCTCCTTGCTGATCAGCAGCAGCTCGCTATAGGGTGAGATCTCCCCGTCCGTAAAGAGGTGGATGTTCCCCATACCCGAGTCCACGATTCCCTGTGTCTCCAGCTGCAGGGCCCTGAGAAATCCGGCGTTCAGCAGGAGGTAGAGGATTGGGGAGGTTGTCTTCACTGCGTCCTCGAGCAACTTCTCGAACTGTTCCTGGCTCTTCATCTCAGGGACAGGCATGAATTTCTTCAGCTTGTTGAAGCAGTCCTTGGTAATCTGGTCCCGTATCGACTCGCGGACATCGGTACAGAGGCGGGCAATCAGGGGGAACACCTTGGTCTTGAGGATGTAGGTTCTGGTGCTGTTGATTCCCTTGAAGGTCAGCAGCTGGGGGAGCTTGTTGTCCTGGCTTTCTGTGGCGGCATTGTGCAGGTATTCCGACAAGTCCTTGTCGCTGTACTGGCCCAGCAAGGGGATGCCCCTGGAGTCGGAGAACATGTTTATGGTCTCCTTGGTAAAGTAGTAGGGGGGCTTGTTCAGGTTCAGCTCCAGGTTCTTGAGGGCGGTTTCTCGCTGAAGGTTCTGCTGGGCGTTGTTCCGATAGAAGGCTATGCAGAATTCCAGGATGTATACGGACTGCAGGAGGGAGATGTCCTCCGCCGTCAGATCCGTCATCTTCTCAAAGTCCTGGCGGACAAAAAAGCAGAGCTGGTTCCACTGGTAGAAGGTGTCCGCTGCGTTTTTGATGGAGCGGATGGCCTCCTCGTGCTTTTGCACCACCATGGAAAAGAAATTCCTGACGGACAGCTCCTTGCCGGGATTGGCCACCTGCAATTTTTTCTGGAAATAGTCGTGGAACTCATCCTTTTGGAACTTCAGCTGGAACTTTGCCAGCGCAAGGGACAGCAATTCCTCGGAGGGGAGGGCGGCCGGGTACAAGATGGGCGGCAAGGCCCGTGGAAACTGGAGGAAATACAGCAAGGCATCCCCAGAAGGCTCCTTGCCCAGGGTCTCTGCCAGATAGTTGCTGGCGGAATCCCTCCTGACCATCTCATCAGGGATGTTCTTGGGGAGGCCGGTGCCAGAGGGATAGGACAGGGCTGGATTTGCCTTGGCCTTCTGGTAGACATTGAGGCATCTGTCGATGTAGTAGGCGACGACGATAACCTCTTTTCTTTCGGATTCTGAGGAAAAATACACCTGCTTTTCACTCGCCAGGTGTTCCAGTTCCTTTTTGACCAGCTCGGAAGCTTCGGTGATGTAGGGAATCAGGTCGGGCTGCTCCTGTCCGTGGTGCTGGGCATATTTCTTTATGTAATCACAAAATTCCACCACATTGACCTGGGCACTTTTTTGTCTTGCTGCGTATGATCGCAGGAGAACTTGGATATTTGATGTTGTTGCCATAAATTCGATAATAGCAAAAAGAGTTTATCTGTACAAGAGGAAAGCATTGCTCAGAATTGCCCTCCCTGCTATACTGCCAGCCGGAGGAAAACATGAGTGTAGAAGCCCTGCAGAAGATTATTGACGAAAGCACAGCAATCGCCTTTTTTGGCGGTGCCGGTGTTTCCACGGAGAGCGGCATTCCGGACTTCCGCTCCCAGGACGGCCTGTATTCCCAGAAGTGGCGGTACCCGCCGGAGGAAATCCTGAGCCACAGCTTTTTTATGCGGAACACGGGGGAGTTCTACCGGTTTTATCGGGAGAAGATGATTTGTCTGGAGGCAAAGCCCAACGCCGCCCATCTGAAGCTGGCGGAGCTGGAGGCTGCCGGCAGGCTGACGGGCGTCGTGACCCAGAACATAGACGGACTGCACCAGGCGGCGGGCAGCAGGAAGGTGTTCGAGCTCCACGGCAGCGTGCTGCGGAACAACTGCATGGACTGCGGTGCCTTCTACGACGTGGGCTTCAATACCGACAGCGACCAGCATTCCGAAATGACCGAAAAGGTCTTCGCGTCCACCGGTCTGGAAGTGCGCTGGCGTTCGCCGATGGGCGACCTGCGCTTCGCCTACGGCTACCCGCTCTCCAAGTTCTCCAACGGCGAGAAGCCGAGCAGCGGCCGCTTTGAATTCTCCATGGGCCAGCCTTTCTAGGCCCGAACATGACCGGCATCTGAGGGGGAGGGCGCAAGCCCTTCCCCTTTCGCATGGCCTGCCGACACCGCACGCGGCGGGGCAAGGCAAAGGAAAAGCATGAAGTACGATACGCTTCTTTTCGATTTGGACGGCACGCTGCTCGATACGCTGGACGACCTGCGCGACAGCACGAACCATGCGCTCAGCGCCTTCGGCTTTG
>CALEFI010000046.1 GCA_937876905.1 uncultured Treponema sp. | reverse complement strand
GGCAACAGGATCCGGCAGGAGAACTACGGAGTGGACGGCCGTCTGACCTTGAACAGCAATGGTGTCGCCATCTATGAGTATGAGTACGACAGCGCCGGCAACATGACCTGGGTTGCTACCTACGGAGCGGACGGCCGACTGGTGGCGGACAGCGATGGTGTCGCCATCGCTGAGTTTGAGTACGACAGCGCCGGCAACGTGGTAGCCTTTCGTGCTTATGATGCCCAGGGCAGGCGTGTGTATTAGCCGGGCGCAGGGGGCCTTGCCCCCTTGTGCGGCGGGGTGGCAGGAATTTATGAAATTAAGTAGTCTTAAAAGGAATTTAAGAAAATAATTTGACAGTTAGCTATTGCTACCTTATAATGAACCTATATTTCAGCTGACAAAGGAGGCAGGTATGAATCGGTTGGGTAGTATTGTGGCGTTTGGTGCTTTGGTCGTCTTGTTCGTAGCTGGCTGCAGCCAGGATGTGAAGTTTGCGGCCGGCCATGCTGTCTCCCCAAAGGTGCGGGATGCCATCGTCCGCTATAGTGATGTTGGCAGACAGCACAATGCTGAGCTGGAGCGGTTTTATTTTTCCCAGCCTGCAGGCCTTGGCCGTTCGGCGGGTCCTGTGGATTACAAGGCATTGGCTGTAGAGGATAGGTATGGGACGGTGGAGTGCATCTACCTTGGAGATATGGCCACTGGAAGAAATGCCGCCGGCTCGTCAGTGGTTCAGGCCCTGGCGGAGAGGCGGCTGGTGGGCGAGAATGCCGCAGCCCTTCTTGGACGCATCGAAGCCCTGCTGAGGAATCCCCTCTCCACCAGGGACTTGATGGAGCAGGCTATTGTGGAGGTGCAGGCTCATGCCGTCGCCACCTTGGAGGGCACGGAGCTTGACCAGGTGATGAGTTATGCGGAGACTGCCAAGGCCTCCCTGGAGTTCTGGACCGAAAATTTCGGCACCCTCACTGGTGGGAATGAGGGCTGGAGCCTCCAGAAATGGTGGGACACCAACAAGCACAAGATTGCTATGATGGCGGTGTCCGATGCTGCTGGTGCCGCTGTGGGCGCCATCCTGGGAGCCTCCATCGGCTCCTCTGTTGGTGGCGTTGGTGCGGGGCCGGGTGCTGGTGTTGGTGCTGTTATCTGTGGCGCCGCATCGTCAATCCAGGGCTTCAAGGAAGACAAGTTCTGTGTGGTGATTCCTTGGGAACAGTTGAATGCTGGAGTTATGGTGGTCCAGTAATAGCAGGGGGCCTTCTGAAATTGAAGGCCCCTTTTTTTGGGCATTTAAGGTCGGGACAGGGCGGATTGTCCTGTAGGCACAGTCCGTACCCCCAGTCCCTGTTTCTAGGCTGTAGGAATAATGATTTTGGACTGTCAGGATAATGTTTTTGGACTGTAGGAATAATGTTTTTGGACTGTCAGAATAATGATTTTGGACTGTCAGAATAATGTTTTTGGACTGTCAGAATAATGTTTTTAGGCTGTAGGAATAATGTTTTTAGGCTGTAGGAATAATGTTTTGGGCTGTCAGGATAATGATTTTGGGCTGTCAGGATAATGATTTTGGACTGTAGGGATAATGTTTTTGGACTGTAGGATTTTTTCCTTATTTAAATAAGTTGTGTTGGTAAAATGTATTGCTTTCGCCATCACAAAAATTTGCCGGTTGATACAACCTGTTTGCCTACCCCAGTTGGTTATCCAGGTTTCCTATTGCCATCCCCCGCCAGTCCTCCCACTTTATCTTTTTCCCGTTCTGTGGCATACTGTTTCGGATAGACGTATGGGCATGGGCCGCTTGGTTTCCCTGTGGAATCCCCTTGCTGCGGCTTGTCCCGGACCCAGGAGGAGTTGCTTTGTATAGACCTGTTGACCCAAAGGCGAACTTTCCCGCCCAGGAGGAGGAGGTCCTTTCGTTCTGGAAGGAAAAGGATATTTTCAGGAAGTCCATTGCCCGGCGCAAGGATAGCCAGGAGTACGTGTTCTATGACGGCCCTCCCTTTGCAACAGGCTTGCCCCATTTCGGCCACTTCATTCCCAGCACCATCAAGGACATCATCCCCCGCTACCAGACCATGAAGGGCTACCGGGTGGAGCGGCGCTTCGGCTGGGACTGCCACGGCCTGCCGGTGGAGAACCTCATCGAAAAGGAGCTGGGGCTCAACTCCAAGACCGACATCGAGTCCTACGGCGTGGCCAAGTTCAACGAGGCCTGCCGTGACAGCGTGCTGCGCTACGTCAACGAGTGGGAGCAGACCATCACCCGGCTGGGACGCTGGGTTGACTTTGACAACGACTACAAGACCATGGACCCCGACTACATGGAGTCCATCTGGTGGGTGCTGAAAAGCCTGTGGGAGAAGGGGCTCCTCTACGAGGGCCACTACATCCTGCCCTATTGCCCCCGCTGCGCCACCGTCCTTTCCAACCACGAGCTGGCCTTGGGAGGCTACAAGGATGTCCATGACCCGGCCATCACTGTCCGCTTCAAGGTGACGGAGGCCGGCCCCCACAGCAATGACCCTGAGCTGGCCAATGGCTCCACCTACCTGCTGGCCTGGACCACCACCCCCTGGACTTTGCCCTCCAACCTGGGCCTCACCATGGGAGCGGACATCGACTACGTGAAGGTGGCCGACGGCGATGAGTGCTACATCCTGGCGGAAAGCAGGCTGGGGGCCTACTACAAGAAGCCGGAGGACTGCACGATTCTGTGGCGGAAGAAGGGAAGCGAGCTGGTGGGCACCCGCTACCAGCCCCTGTTCCCCTATTTTGCCCACCTGAAGGAGGCCACCGACGGCTCTGACGGCAATCCAGCCTCCATCGGTGCCTTCCGTGTCTTCAACGCCGACTTCGTGTCCACCGAGGACGGAACGGGCATTGTCCACACGGCCCCCGGCTTTGGCGAGGACGACAACCTGGTGTTCAAGGGAACTGGTGTTCCAACCATTTGTCCCATCGACAATGAGTGCAGGTTCACTGATGAGGTTCCCGACTACCGGGGCCGCTTCGTCAAGGACTGCGACAAGGACATTATCGACCGGCTCAAGGGCGAGGGCAGCCTGGTGAAGCGTGACCAGATTCTCCATGCCTATCCCTTCTGCTGGCGCTGCTCCAGCCCCCTCATCTACCGTGCCGTGGGCAGCTGGTTCGTGAAGGTGGAGGACATCCGGGACAGGATGGTGGCGGCCAACCAGAAGATCAACTGGCAGCCCGACCACATCAAGAACGGCCGCTTCGGAAAGTGGCTGGAGGGAGCCCGTGACTGGGCCATCAGCCGCAACCGCTACTGGGGCAACCCCATTCCGGTGTGGAAGTGTCCCGACTGCGGCAAGACCCACTGTGTGGGAAGCCGCCAGGAGCTCAAGGAGCTGTCCGGCGTGTATCCAGAAGACCTCCACAAGCACTTTGTGGACGAGATTACCATTCCCTGTGACTGCGGCGGCACCATGGCCCGCATCCCGGAGGTGCTGGACTGCTGGTTTGAGTCTGGCTCCATGCCCTACGCCCAGAACCACTATCCCTTCGAGAACAAGGACTACCTGGAAAGCCACTTCCCGGCGGACTTCATCTCCGAGGGACTGGACCAGACCCGAGGCTGGTTCTACTCCCTCACCGTTTTGGCAGCCGCCCTCTTTGACCGTCCCGCCTTCAAGAACTGTGTGGTAAACGGCCTTATCCTTGCCTCCGACGGCAAGAAGATGTCCAAGAGCCTGCGGAACTACACCGACCCCGCCGAGGCGGTGGCCATGTTCGGGGCCGATGCCATCCGCCTGTTTTTGATGCACTCCACCGCAGTGAAGGCCGACGACCTGAAGTACAGCGACGAGGGTGTCCGTGACGTGCTGAAGGGCATCCTCATCCCCCTGTGGAACAGCTACAGCTTCTTTGTCACCTACGCCAACATCGACGGGGTGGAGGCTGCCGGCCACGGCTTTGCCGACAATCTGCCGGTGAATCCCCTGGACCGCTGGCTCCTTTCCATCACCCAGAGGATGGTGCAGGATGTCACCGTGGCCATGGATGCCTACGACCTGTCCAAGGCCATCGACCCCATCGTCTCCTACATCGACCAGCTGAACAACTGGTACATCCGCCGAAGCCGCCGCCGCTTCTGGAAGAGCGAGAATGACGGGGACAAGAAGGAGGCCTACGAGACCCTCTACTGGGCCCTCAAGACCTTTGCAAGGGTGGCGGCTCCCGTAATACCATTTGTTACGGAGAGCATCTGGCTGAACCTGCGCACCAAGGATGACCCTGAGTCAGTCCATCTGGCCGACTATCCTGAATATAATGAGGCCCACCGTGACCTGGAGCTTGAGTTCAAGATGGGGACGGTGCAGAAGGCCGTCTCCATGGGACGATCCCTGCGCTACCAGTACAACCTCAAGATTCGCCAGCCCCTTAAGTCCGTGGAGTTCGTCACCAAGAATCCCGACGAGAAGCGGGTGCTGCTGGAGATGGAGGAGTCCATCCGGGAGGAGCTGAACGTGAAGAAGGTGGTCTTCCACCAGCGGGAGGACGAGCTTGTGGAATACAAGGCCAAGGCAAACTTCCGTACCCTGGGCAAGGAGCTTGGCCCCCTGATGAAGGCCGCCTCCGTTGCCATTGTCCAACTGGAGCAGGAGTCCATCCAGTCCATTCTGGAGGGCTCCACCCTCAGCATCGAGGTGGAGGGAAAGCCGGTGGAGCTTGACTCCAGCAAGATTCTGGTGGACAGGATTGAGAAGGCCAATCTCAAGGTGGTGAACGAGGGAACCCTCACCGTGGCCCTGGACTCCGAGATTACCGACGACCTGCGTCGTGAGGGCTATGTCCGTGACCTGGTGCGTGGCATCCAGAGTCTCCGCAAGGAAAGCGGCCTTTCCGTCACCGACAGGATCCATCTGAAGGTCTCTGGCTCTGGCAGCCCGGACCTTCAGGAGGCATGCAGCCAGTTCGCCGACTTCATCAAGGGGGAGACCCTGGCGGAGAGCCTCAATTGGGTGGAGGAGTCTGACTGGAATGCTTCCAACGCAAGCCAGGTGGACTCCGGGGAGATTCTTTGGAGGCTGGCCCTTGAGAGGGTATGAGTGTTAGGAGGCATGTTGTGAAAAAGATAGCTTTTATTGCTGTAGTAGTTGGACTTCTGGCAGGTTGTGCCAGCCAAAGGGGGCTGGTGTCGGAGGCGGACTATCTTGCATTGCTGCCGCAGGATGCGGACATCTACCTGCGCCTTCCGGTGCAGGACAACAGGGAGCTGGCCGGCCGTCTGGTGTCGTCCGTCTCTCCCTCCATGACAGGGGAAGACCTGCAGAGGCTGACAGACCGCTTTGACATGATCTACGGTGCCGTGGATGGCAGGAAGCTTTCCGCTGTCGCCACCGGCTCCTTCCCCAAGGCTGCCCTTGGCCTTGTCCTGAAGGAGGAGAACGGGTGGACGCTCACCAAGGACAAGGCCATTCCTGTGACGGGCAGGTTCTACCAGTACCGGGGACTGCCCCTGGAGGTGGCCTTCCCCAATTCGTCCACACTGGTTGCCGCCCCGAAGGTTGTGCCGCTGCTGGAGTCCTTCCAGCGGCAGG
>CALEFI010000045.1 GCA_937876905.1 uncultured Treponema sp. | reverse complement strand
AGATTGGCGGCTCCCGCCGCCTGCGAATCAGTTTGTAAAAAAATCAAACCAGTTCCCGCAAAAACGCATTTTTTTGTCAGATTCACACAATAATATATATGAGACCCAAACTTGGAGGAACAATGCTGACAGAAGCAGAGCTACAAAAACAGTGGGAGAGCCTCACCTTTACCGACGACTTCATCTTTTCCCAGGTGATGCACAACAAAAATCTCACCCAAAACACCACCACAAGAAGCGCCCGCAGTGCGCAGCTTCCAGCGAAGGTGAAGACGGCGAGAACATTCCTGACCATGGGATTATCCCTTGAACAGGTTGCCCAGGGGACAGGGCTTCCGCTGAACACCGTCCGCCAGCTGGTTTTGACCACCTGATTCTGCATCCACAGAGTTTTCCGTTCACCGGACCAAAACACGAAAAATCCAAGGGGAACACGGCTGCCTGCACCCTCCACCCCTGCCCTACAGTTGCGGCAGGCCCCTATTTTCTGGTAGAATATCCTGTTATGCAGTTCGACAATCCCCTGATTATCCAAAGCGACCGAACCATCCTGCTGGATGTCCATTCCCCCCGTGCCAAGGAGTGCCAGGCGGCCCTCATCCCCTTTGCCGAGCTGGAGCGCTCCCCGGAGCACCTGCACACCTACCGCCTCACTCCGCTCTCCTTGTGGAACGCCACCAGCGCCGGCTTTACCCCGGAGGATGCTATTGCCGTGCTGGAGGACTTCGCCCGCTACGAGCTGCCGCCGGCCATCGCCGTGTGGATTCAAGAGACTGCCGGACGATTCGGAAAGCTGGTACTCCTGCCAGCTCCCGCTGACGATGCAGGACAGGAGCAGCTGCACCTTTTTACGGAGCATCCGGCCGTCTACCGGGAGCTTGCCGCCACTCCCGCCCTAAAAAAGCTGCTGACTCCCATCGGAGACACACAGAACTTCCTGCTGCCCCTCACCCTGCGGGGAACGGTAAAGCAGGAGCTGCTGAAGCTGGGCTGGCCGGTGAAGGACGAGGTTCCCCTGGTGGAGGGAGAGCCGCTGGAAATCATGCTGCGGAAAACCACCCTTTCTGGCACCCCCTTCGCTCCCCGGCAGTACCAGCAGGCCGCCGCCGACGCATTGGTGGGCAACAAGGGGCCGGGCACTGGATTCGGCACCATCGTCCTGCCCTGCGGAGCGGGAAAGACCATCGTGGGCATGACCATCATGGAGCGGCTCCAAACCAGCACCCTCATTGTCACCACCAACATCTCTGCCGTCCACCAGTGGATGGGGGAGCTGCTGGACAAGACGGAGCTGACGGCCGACCAAATCGGGGAGTACACGGGCGAGAACAAGGTTATCAAGCCGGTAACGGTGGCTACCTACCAGGTGCTCACCTGGCGGCCGGACAAGGAGTCGCCCTATCCCCACTTCCAGCTGTTCCGGGAGCGGCCCTGGGGCTTGATTATCTACGACGAGGTGCACCTGCTGCCCGCCCCAGTTTTCCGGGTGGTGGCAGAATTGCAGGCCATCCGTCGGGTGGGATTGACCGCCACCCTGGTGCGGGAGGATGGCTGCGAGGGGCACGTGTTCAGCTTGGTGGGGCCAAAGCGCTACGACGTGCCCTGGAAGGAGCTGGAGCAGTCAGGCTGGATTGCCACGGCGGAATGCGTGGAGCTGCGGCTGGACCTGAGCCCCCACAAGGAGCTGGAGTACACGGTGGCAGCCCCCCGCAGCAAGCATCGCCTTGCCAGCGAAAATCCCGCCAAGATTCCAGTGGTGCAGGAGCTGGTGCGCCGCTTTCCCACAGACAAGATTCTCATCATCGGTCAGTACCTTGACCAGCTGAAAGAGATTGCACGGCTGCTGGACATTCCCGTCATCACCGGCTCCACTCCCAACGGCCAGCGGGACCAGCTCTACGGCGACTTCCGTAGCGGAAAGCTTCGGATTCTGGCGGTGTCCAAGGTGGCCAACTTTGCCATCGACCTGCCGGACGCATCCATGGCCATCCAGATTTCAGGCACCTTCGGCAGCCGACAGGAGGAGGCCCAGCGGCTGGGCAGAATCCTCCGCCCCAAGGAGCGCACCGCCCGCTTTTTTACCCTCATCTCCCGCAACACCAGCGAGGAGGAATTCAGCGCCAACCGCCAGAAGTTTTTGGCCGAGCAGGGATACGCCTACAAGCTCATCCGCTATACCGAGCCAGCAGATCTGGACCAGCTGCAGGAATCCCTGCCGGATTGCAGCTGTGGCACTCCCTCCGTCCCGCCCACGTCAGGAGGCAAGTCTTGAGCAGTCCAGTCAATCCGCAAAAATCCATCTCCCCGACGGCAGACAGCCGCCAGCAACAGAGTCAGCAGGCTCAAAAGCTGGTGCTGTGGCGTGAATGCCTGACCAAGCTGCCGGACTCCATCTTCTTTGACCTCATGCGGATGTACCTGGGTGAAATCAAGACACCCTACAACAAGCAGAACCTCATCCAGAAGCTCAGCTCCTTCCTCCACAAGGAGCAGGTGCAGAAGACCATTCTGCTGCTGCTTTCTCCCCAGGAATGCCAGCTTCTTGCCGCAATCGCTGTGCTGGACCAGCCGAGCCAGGAGACGCTGGAGGCCCTGTTTGCCGCCGAGCTTACCGCTACCGAGCTCCACGAAAATCTTATGAGTTTGGAGGAGCGGCTGGTCATCTTCCGCAACACCATTGGCCTTTTACCACGCCAAATACCGCCATTCGCCATCAATCCAATCCTAGAGCCAGTGCTCCTCAGTCGCATTCACCCAGCTTGCCTTCTTCCCCCGCCCAAGGAATTCCAAGGTCAGGCTGAAGCAAGCCCGCTCCCTCCGCTCACACCCGCCCTGCTAGCCGCAGTCTTTTCCTTCATCCGGGAATTCCCCAGCCTGTGCAGACAGGACGGCAGCCTCAAAAAACGGGCTGTCCAGCAATTGTCACAGGTCTTTCCCTTTGTGTTCACGGAAGAGGTTCTGCTGCTCTTTCAAACCCTCATAACCAGCCTGCAAAATCTTTCCTTGTTGAAGGAGACTGCAAGGGGATTTAGTGCCGACTACCAGCTGTGGCTGAACTTTGCCCAGCTTCCCTTCCCCTTGCAAGCAGCCTACCTTGCGGCGGCAGCCTGCGGACGGGATTCCAAGGGCAACTTGCAAAAAAAGGCTGGACAGTTTTTGGCCATGACCAGGCTCTGCCCCCCTGAAGGCTTTGCCCAAGACACCTGCCAACGTCTGGAATTCCTGTTGGAACAGGTAAGCCCCCAAAAATGGCTTGCTTCCCAAGGTTCCCCCCAGGTGGCAGAGGCTGCTGCCCCCGTCCGTTCCCAGCTGCGGCCCAAGGCGGGAGGTCGCTTTGCCCAGCTGATGGAGACGGCGGAGCGGAAGCGCCTTGCCCAGAACCACGGAAAGACGGCGGAAGAGGACAGCCTCCCGGAGGCCCTACCGCTGCAAGACAAGCCGCACCATTGGTGCAAGAGCCTCCTTGAGGCGGGGACACGGTTGGGCATTTTCCGACGCTTGGGCACGGGGCAGGGAATCGCAGGCAGCATACAGCCGGTGCTTCAGCCCCACCTTCCCCCCGACATTGCCCAGGTGCCGGAGCGGGGCCACCTCACCATGGACTCTTCGCTTACCGCCACCCTGCTGCCGGGACTGAGCCTTTCCCAGCTGCTCCCGTTGATGACCTTTATGCGGCTGCGGCGCTACGACACGGCCATAAGCCTTGAAATCACTAAGAACGCCTGCCTGCAATGCTTTGACCAGGGGCTCACGCCGCAAGACATTCAGCACAGGCTTTCTGCCTATCTGCTGCACGACCCGCCCCAGAGCCTTTCGGTTTCATTGGAGGACTGGCACCACTCCTACAGCCTCGCCACCCTGTACAAGGGCTATGTCCTGCACCTTCAAAACAAAAAGGACATTTCAGCCCATCCAATCCTGGCAAGGCACATTGTGCGGGAGCTGGAAAAGGGAATCTATCTTATGGACTTTGCCGACGACCAGGAGGCCCAGGAGGTGCTGGCACGGGGAGGATTTGAGAATACCGGCTCCGTAAAGACGGTTCTGGCGGCCACCAGCCTTCCCTCCTTTTCGCAGGAAGGGGCCTCCTTTCCCGTAGAGCCCTTTTCAATGGAATGCTACGGAGACAAAATTGACTGGAAAACCCAGGAGCTGCTGCAGCAGCGGCATGTCGCCGAAATGGAAGGAAGGCTCGCCGAAATGGAGCTGGCTCCCCATCAACGGGAAGGTCTCCAATTCCGCATCAGCCGCAGGATTTTGCTGATTCCAGAGCAGCTGCAGGGCTCCTCGGTGAGGATGGAGCAGCTGGAGGCCAGCGGCATGGATTTTGTGGGAAAGGTCCACGTGGCAGAGCAGGCTCTTGATCACAGTGCCCTGCTGCGGCTGACCTATATCCGGCAGGGAGGGGAGCCGCAGATAGTAACCGGATTTCCGCAAAAGCTGCAAAAAACGCAGGGGGACTCCTTAGTGACCCTCCAAGGTCAGGACGGACAGGAGCTTGGAGCCTACTCCCTTGGCCAAGCCCACAGTGTCCGCAGGATTTTGGGGTCTATTTTTGCAGCAAAATACCCATCGCCTCGGCAACCATAGAAAACAGGAGAATTCAATGGATTTTAGGAAAATCAAGGCCGTCATCTTTGACTTTGACGGGGTTATTGCTGACACAGCGGCAGACATTGCCCGCTCCACAAACGCCGCACTGGAGCACTTTGGCTACCGAACCTTGTCCCAGGAGCAAATCATCCTCTTTGTGGGCGGCGGTGCCGACCAGCTTTTGCAGCGCTCAATCGATGCCTCCCTGGAGCTCTCGCCTCCAGCCATGCTGACGGGACAGCCGCCCTTTGGGGAAGTCTATGAGTGGTACGTCAACTATTACCGGCAGCACTGTGTTGAAGGGACAGAGCTCTACCCCGGTGTCCAAAGTCTGCTGGAGCTCCTGTGCATCCAGGAGGTTTCTTGCGCCATCGTCTCCAACAAGCCCCACAAAATTACCGACGCCATCCTGGGCAGGATGGGGCTGCACCAGTACTTTGCCTCCGTCATCGGGCCAGAGCAGACCAGCCACCTCAAGCCGGATCCAGAGGGGCTGCTTTTGGCCCTTCGACACATCAACGAGGGACGAATGAAGCAGGGAAAGAGCGAGATTTTCCCAGAGGAGGTGCTGATGGTGGGGGACTCCCACACGGACATCGAGGCGGGGCAGAATGCCGGAACCAAGACCTGTGCCATTACCGGAGGCTACGGGGACAAGGACAGGCTGGCGGTCAGCGGGGCGGACATCACCGTCCAGAGGACCTGCGAGCTCATTGCCCACTTCAGCGAGCCCAACCAAGCCACCGGATAGAAGCATGAGCCGTTACACTCTGATACAGGCATTTAAAGTTACCGTTCCCGTCCTCTTCGGCTATCTTGCCATCGGCATTCCCTTTGGCCTCGTGCTGGTAAGCGCCGGCTATCCCTGGTGGCTCTCTCCCATCATGAGCATCCTGATGTATGCTGGTGCGGGGCAATACCTGGCTGTCTCCCTCTTTGCCGCCGGAGCAAGCCTTTCTGTCGTCGCTGTTACCATGCTGCTGCTGAACATCCGCCACATCGTCTACGGACTTTCCCTCATTACCCCCTTCAAGGAGGCTGGCCCCTGGAAGCCCTATCTCATCTTTGCCCTCACCGACGAAACCTATGCCCTTTTGACCAGCTACCCGGTGCCACGGGGAGTCCGGCCGGGAGAATTTTACGGAGCCATCGCTCTGCTGGACCATTTGTACTGGATTGCAGGCAGCCTCATCGGAGCGGTGGCGGGTACACTCATTCCCTTTTCCTTTGCAGGAATTGACTTTGCCCTCACCGCCCTCTTCGCCGTGCTATTGATAGACCAGGTGAAAAAATCCAAGGACCCTGTGCCCCCGCTGATCGGCATCGCCGTAACTGTGGCGGCGGTCTTTGTGATTCCCTCGGACTACGTGCTGCTGGCAGCCCTTGCGGCCGGAGTCGCTGTGCTGACGCTGATACGGCGGCCCTCAAAAACTGCCACAGAGGAGCCCTCCACAGGAGACATGACATGAGCCTTTCCCTAAACGCAGCCCTTCTGTCAACCCTGGTGTCCGCCCTGGTAATCTTTATTACCAGACTCTTTCCCTTTGCCCTTTTTTCAAAACGAGAGCCGCCGCCATTGCTCCGCTTCATAGAAAAATACATCCCTCCCATGATTATGGCCATCCTCCTGGTGTACTGCCTCAAGGATGTGGACTTTGCCCACCGTCCCTTCGGACTTCCCCAATTGGTGGCCTTGGCTGTCACCGTAATCAGCCATTTATGGAAGGGCAACGCCATGGTCAGCATCTTTGGGGGAACCATCGTCTTTATGGTCCTGCGAAACCTATAGCCGCCATCTTTTCCCTTGGCTATGCCCCCTCTTTGTGCTATACTTTTTCCATGAGTCAGATTGCTGTTCTTCCCGGCCGACCAATGCCCTATGGGGCCTCGCCTGTTCGCTCTGGAGTTAATTTCAGTGTCTTTTCCCGCAACGCCACCTCCGTCACCCTGGACATCTTCGAGGATGCCGACGACAGCACTCCGATTTTTTCCTATACCCTGGACCCACTCATTAACCGAACCGGCGACATCTGGCATGTCTGCCTCCAAGGTGTCCAGCCCGGTGCCCTCTACCTGTACCGGGTGGACGGAGCCTTTGAGCCAAAGAAGGGCCACCGCTTCAACAAAAATCAATTTCTTTTAGACCCCTACGCAAAGGCTCTGACAGACACCTCCATCTTTGCCAACCTGCCGCCCCACTACCGCACGCCAGTGGACAAGCTGGACGTGGAGCTGGAAAAGCTCCGCTCCGCCCAAGGCTTTCCCAAATGCGTGGTGATTGACGACAGCGAATTCGACTGGGAGGGAGACCGCCCTTTGAACTATGGCATGAAGGACTCCATCATCTACGAGACCCACCTGCGGGGCTTTACCGCCAGCCCCACCTCCAAGGTCAAATTTCCCGGAACCTACCGTGGCATGACGGAAAAGATTCCCTACCTCAAGGAGCTGGGCATTACCAGCGTGGAGCTGCTGCCCATCCAGGAATTCGACGAGTACGAGAACGCCAACACCAATCCCCGCACCGGAGAGCGGCTGAAAAACCACTGGGGCTACAGCACCATCGCCTTCTTTGCCCCCAAAGCATCCTACGCCGCAGACAGAAGCCCCGGCGGAGCGGTGCGGGAATTCAAGGAGATGGTGAAGGAATTCCACAAGGCGGGAATTGAAATCATCCTGGACATTGTATTCAACCACACGGCGGAGGGAAACGAGCACGGCCTCACCTTGAATTTCCGTGGCTTTGACAATTCCATCTACTATCTTTTGGTGGACGACCAAAAGCAGTACTACAAGAATTATTCTGGCTGCGGCAACACCGTCAACTGCAACCATCCCGTAGTCCGCAGCCTCATCATCGACTGCCTGCGCTACTGGGTGACAGAGATGCACGTGGACGGCTTCCGCTTTGACCTGGCATCCATCCTGGGGCGGGACAAGAATGGCAACCTCATCAACAATCCGCCGGTGCTGGAACGGATTGCCGAGGATCCTGTGCTACGTAACACAAAGATTATTGCGGAGGCTTGGGATGCCGGCGGAGCCTACCAGGTGGGAAGCTTCCCCGGCGGACGCTGGGCCGAATGGAACGACCGCTTCCGGGACGACTGCCGCCGCTTCTGGCGTGGAGACGACTACCTTGCCGCTGCTGCTGCCACCCGCATTGCAGGCAGTGCCGACCTCTACGGAGACGACGGACGCAAGCCCTACCACTCGGTGAATTTTGTCACCAGTCATGACGGTTTTACCATGAATGACTTGGTGTCCTACAACGGCAAGCACAACGAGGAAAACGGCGAGAACAACCGTGACGGCTCAGACAACAACTCCAGCTTCAACTACGGCTACGAGGGGCCAACCAAGAACAAGGCCATCGAAAAAATCCGCAACCAGCAAATGAAGAATTTCCTCTGTAGCCTCATCTTCTCCCAGGGTACCCCCATGCTCCTGTGCGGGGACGAGATTCGCCGCAGTCAAGGGGGCAACAACAACGCCTACTGCCAGGACAACGAGCTTTCCTGGCTGGACTGGACCTTCACCGAAAGCCACCGGGAAATCCTTACCTTCACCCAAAAGGCCCTGCAAGCCAGACGGAATCATCCTGTTTTCCGTCGGCTGGAATTCTTTGAGGGAAGACGGCACGGCGGTCCCGCCTCAGCCCTTCCTGACATCAGCTGGTTCGACCCCGCAGGCCAGGAGCCGGACTGGGAGAAGGCAAACCACTTTTTGGCCTACCGGCTCAGCGGCAGCAGGCTGGAGACCGGAGCCGATGTGGACGACTGGGACTTCTTTGTCATGTGCAACTCCGACACAAAGGATGTTACCGTCACCCTGCCTCCCCCTTCCAGGGGCAAGAAGTGGCACGGCCTCATCGACACCTCCGCCCCCTCCCCCGACGACTTTATCCCGGAGAACCAGCTGGAGCCGCTGGAGGTGCAGAAAACCTACGTGCTGCCAGCCAGAACCACAGCCATACTGGTGGGAAAATGAGCTTGGGCAAGATAAAATCCTGCCCAAAAACCTGACGATATGCTGGCCATGGTTACAGAGGAGAAGGCTCATCCAGAAGCTACATAAACCCACCTCCATAAAAATACAAAGGGAGCTTTTGTTTAAGGGTGCATGATGGATTTGCGGCTTTTTTCATATTCAAAATTAACTTGTCTTGACAGTATCAATAACTTATATATTAGTGTAAAGGAGATAAAGAAGCAGCAAGAAAGGTTCTACGGAAATGAATGAGGGAATTCCCAACGGAAATCAATTCTCAAGGAAAAGTCGTGTGGAAATAGGCTTAGTTCCACAGCATTAAAGGCAAAATTTTGCCAGGCCGAACAAAATCCACCCGTCCCCCTTACCTTGACATATTCCCCTTGTGAGATTATCATTTAAATACTCCGGGAATTATTGACCACTGCATTCCCATACAACCATGCACACAAGGAACGACGATGACTTTCGACAAGCAACAATTCAAGGAGGCCCTTACCCGACGGCTCAAGCGGCAGTACGGCAAGGACAGCACCCAGACCAGCAAGCACGACCTGTTTGACGCGGTTTCTGCCACAGCCTTGGACGTGATAATGCCCAACTGGATGGAAACCCGCAAACACTACGCCACCAAGCCAACTCGGCAGGTGTACTATCTTTCCGCAGAATTCCTCATGGGACGAGCCCTAGGCAACAACCTCATCAATATGGGCATCAAGGATGCTGTGGTGGAGGTTCTGAAGGATTTGGACATCGACTACAATATGATAGAGGACGAGGAGCCGGATGCAGGACTGGGCAACGGTGGCTTGGGCCGTCTGGCTGCCTGTTTTCTGGACTCCTTGGCCACCCTGGACTATCCTGGCCATGGCTACGGCATCCGCTACCAATATGGCATGTTCGAGCAGCATATCGAGAACGGCTATCAGGTGGAATATCCCGACTGCTGGCTCAAGTTCCGAGACCCCTGGGAAATCAAGCGTAGTGACCTGGCGGTTTCTGTGGTCTTTGGCGGCCGCATTGCAGTCCGTCGTGATGACACTGGCCGGGAGCACTTTGCCATTGACGGCGGCGAGGTGGTGACTGCCACCCCCTTCGACATGCCCATCATCGGCTTTGATACCAAGACCGTGAACACCCTGCGACTGTGGCAGGCATCCTCACCCAATGGCTTTGACCTCCAGCTGTTCAACAATATGGAGTATAGCCGGGCTGTGGAGCGGCAGACCAATGCTGAGAATATCTCCCGTGTCTTGTATCCCAACGACTCAGGCCCCAGCGGAAAGGCCCTGCGCCTCAAGCAGCAGTACTTTTTCACCTCCGCCAGCCTCCAGGATTTGGTGCGGGCCTACGTCAACACCTACGGCCCCGAATTCTCCCAGTTCGCCGACCTCCACGTCATCCAGCTGAACGACACCCACCCGGTGGTGGCCATTCCAGAGCTGATGCGCATCCTGATGGACAGCTACGGCCTCAGCTGGGAGGACGCCTGGGACGTGGTGAGCAAGACCTTTGCCTACACCAACCATACCATCCTGGCAGAAGCCCTGGAGAAGTGGCCCATCGACATCTTCCAGGGGCTGCTCCCCCGCATCTATCAGATTGTGGAGGAAATCAACCGACGCTTCCTCATCAGCCTGCGGGAGCTCTATCCCGGAGACTACGCTAAGCACGACCGCATGTCCATCATCAGCCACGGCATGGTGCACATGGCCTGGCTTGCCATCCATGGCTCCTTCAGCGTCAACGGAGTGGCGGCCCTCCACACTGAAATCCTCAAGTCCCACGAGCTGCGGGATTGGGCAGAGCTGTACCCGGAGAAATTCAACAACAAGACAAACGGAGTCACCCAGCGGCGCTGGCTTTTGAGCGCCAATCCGGCGCTGGCAAACTTCATCACCTCAAAGATTGGCCACGGCTGGGAAAAGGACCTAGCCCAGCTGCGGCAGCTGGAGAAATTCGCCGATGACCCTGAGTCTCAGCAGAAATTCCTGGACATCAAGCGAGCCGACAAGCAGAAGCTGGCCCAGTACCTGAAGGTGACGCAAAACGAGTTCCTGGACCCAGACTCCATCTTTGACATGCAGATTAAGCGGCTCCACGAGTACAAGCGGCAGCTGCTGAATGTGCTGCACATCATGTACCTGTACAATCGAATCCTGGATGACCCCAACTTCAATCCACCGCCACGCACCTTCATCTTTGGTGCAAAGGCGGCATCAGGCTATCGCCGGGCAAAGACCATCATCAAGCTCATCAACACCGTGGCGGAGCGCATCAACAACGACCGCCGGGTGAAGGGCAAGCTGCGGGTAGTCTTTGTGGAGAACTACCGGGTCAGCCTGGCAGAAAAGCTCTTCCCCGCCTCCGACGTCTCCGAGCAGATTTCCACCGCAGGAAAGGAGGCCTCCGGCACCAGCAACATGAAGTTCATGCTGAACGGTGCCCTGACACTGGGAACCATGGACGGGGCCAACATCGAGATTGTGGAGGAGGCAGGGGCTGAGAACGCCTTTATCTTTGGACTCACCTCCGAAGAAATCCTGAAGATTGAGCAGGAGCACAGCTACAATCCCCAGAAGTACCTTGACCGGAACCCCCAGCTGGCCAAGGTGATGAACCAGCTCATAGACGGCACCTACGACCCCACCTGCCAGCTGTTCAAGGAAATCTACGATTCCTTGATTTACGGTGTAGAGGGTCAGCGCCCCGACGTGTACTACGTTCTTGCCGACTTTGACGCCTACGTGGCGGCCCAGGAAAGGGTTGCCGAGGAGTACCAAGACCGCAACGCTTGGGCACGCAAGGCCATCCTGAACATCGCCCGCTCCGGCAAGTTCAGCTCAGACCGCACCATCGAGGACTACGTGCGGGACATCTGGAAGCTGGAGAGGCAGAGCTTCTAAGGGCCTATTTCCCAAAAACAACGAATCCCGGAATCAAGGAGAAGCTGGTTCCGGGATTTTTTATAAAAGAGCTGAACAATGGTATGGCATCGGCAAAATATTGACAAGAAACAGTCATTTTTCTATGCTACAAGCCATGAGAGGAGTCGGTATGAAAAAGAATGGATTGGTTTTCAGTATTTTTATTCTGACCCTCGTAGCGACTGGCTGTACCAAAAAGTCTACGGAGCCTGTGCCGGAGCAGATTTGGACCGGCACCTTGGAAGTCCAGGACATCCCATTGACCAACACCCTCATCATCTATTCCGACAAAAGCTTTACCTTGGACACCACCGTCACCTTTTTTGGGGTGGGGATGGATTTTAATGATGTGGGTGCCGGCACTGTCACGGGAGAGCCAGCAGAAGAGGGCGAGATTACCTTCGTCTTGGAGGAGCTTGCCTCAGACATAGTTCCCCTGCTGGAGTCGGTGGGAGCCGCTGCAATTCCCCTGCCCCTCACCATCACCGCCACCATCAAGGATGAAACCCTCACCCTGCCGGATGTTGGTTTGGGACAAGAAATTGTGCTGGTACAGCAGTCAGTGGAGGAATGAGATTCTTCTGGAAATTGGAGCCAGATGGTCAGGATGCCTCTAGAGGGATACTGTCTTGCTGGCTTATTATTTTTAAATGAACGGTCCTTCGTTCGGGACACAACATCAAGTAATTTTAGGATTGGTGGGTTGATATTAAAAAAGTAACGGTAGGCTGTCTAGTTTTGTGTACCACTTACTCCCATTCAGTCCTCCTGGAAGAAGATACCGTGGGGTTTAGTGCTGAATTCATTGGGGACTATAGTTGCGATTACGAAATACTATAAATTCACGGTGTTTTGAGCTATTTCGTCCATAACTTCCTTATTCATGAGCCTTCGTTCCTTGTCAAAGAGCCAGCCAATTTCGAGGAGCCTGCGGCAAGATATTCAGTAAAAAACAAAAGTGTAGTATACTGACAACATGATTTCAGTTGCAGAAACACTGGAGAAAGAACGTTTGAGTCATGCCCTTGGAGTCACCATCCATCACAAAGAAGCATTAGGCCAATACTTTACCCCCTATCCAATAGCGAGATTCATGTCATCCTTGTTTCCTGTCACCGACAAAAAAATAAAGCTATTGGATCCAGGAGCAGGTATAGGAACCCTGTCATGCTCCTTCATGGAAAGAGTTGCCCAAGAAAAATGGAGTATCCCAGACATTCACACGGTTGCGTATGACATTGACAAAAGCATATATTCGACACTGGCCGAAAATATTTCCATGGCAAGCGCCCCCTTCAGCAAGTCAAAAATTGACATCCTTTCCGATGACTTTCTGGAAAAAACTTCCTTCGATTATTCGTGGAGAATCAATGATACATATACCCATGTAATCATGAACCCACCCTACAAAAAAATTTCGACGCATTCAAAGGAACGGGAAGCAACAAGAATCTTTGGATTCGAGACAATGAATCTATATTCAGCCTTCATGGGGGCAGCAATTGCCTTGACAGAAGACAAGGGCCATATTGTTGCCATCGTTCCCCGAAGCTTCTGCAATGGAGTCTATTACAAATCCTTTCGGGAGTTCCTCCTACATAACTGTGCAATTAAACACATTCACCTCTTTGAGGCACGGGACAAGGCATTTAAAGACGAGGCAGTCTTACAAGAAAACATCATCATCATGTTGCAAAAGAATGGCATTCAGAAAAATGTAAAGGTAACCTATTGCAAAGATGACTCTTTTGTTGGACTGACAGAATTCAGTCTGCCCTTTTCCCAAATCCTCCATGAGAATGACCACGAGAAATTCTTTCACATTCCCATCAAAAAACAGGAGAATAGGGAATGCCTCGAAATGCCTATGGACTTGAAAAGGCTGAACCTGCACGTCTCAACCGGTCCCATTGTTGATTTTAGATTCAAAGACCTCCTGCTTAAGGAACATACGAATCATTCTGTTCCCATAATATACTCCGTCCATCTCAAAAATCACCGCCTTTCTTGGCCACAGGAATCCAAGAAAGCCAATGCAATCATTACGTCGGAAGCAGTAAAACGACAATTGTTCCCCAAGGGCTTTTACGTCCTTGTCAAACGGTTCTCCACAAAAGAAGAACCAAAACGAGTTGTAGCTTCCATCATCACCCCAGATGATTTCATAGAGGACTCAATGGCTTTTGAAAACCATTTGAACGTATTTCATGTGGACAAATCCTCTCTTCCCGAAAATCTAGCATACGGTTTAATCTGTTGGCTCAACTCCACCTATATAGACGAGGAATTCCGCCTTTTCAGCGGTCACACGCAGGTCAATGCTACAGACTTGAGGAATCTATCCTATCCAAGCACGGAAAAATTGGAAGCCATTGGACAAGAACTCAAGGGCCATGCAGCATGGAGTCAGGAGGTCTTCGACAAACTTACAAGGATGGTTATGAAATGAAGCGTGAGGAACAAATAAAAAGCAAGATTGCCGATGCTATAGATATCTTGACAAAATTTGGAATGCCACCGGCACAGTTGAACGAGCGAACCGCTTATTGTATCCTTGCACTGACAAACATCACGCCTGAAAAGGATTGGAAAAATGCCGAAAATCCCCTCGTGGGCATTTCCCCCATGATGACATTTGCGAAAGAATATTACGACAAAAACTACGCCCCAAATACACGTGAAACATTCAGACGGTTCAGCACCCACCAACTGGTGCAAGCGGGAATTGCACTTTACAATCCTGACAAACCTGATAGAGCTGTAAACAGCCCCAACGCCGTATACCAAATTTCACCAGCAGCCCTAAAAGTTGTACGTTCCTACAACACGATTCATTTTGACTCTCTGCTCTCGGAGTTTCTCACTAATCAGCCTGCACTTACACTCCAGTATGCTAATGAGCGCAGGAAAAACATGGTTGCGGTAAGAATAAGGGAAAATCACCACATTCAACTTTCTCCTGGCAAACACAGCGAGTTGATTCGTGAAATCATCGAACAGATGGCCCCCCGCTTCTTGCCCGACAGTACACTTGTCTATGTTGGAGATACCGGTGAAAAATGGGGATATTATGACCAGGAGTTGGCAGGCAACCTCTTGTTCGATGTACAAAGACATGGGAAGATGCCGGATGTCATTCTTTATGTACAAAAAAAACAATGGCTTGTACTTGTAGAGGCAGTCACATCTCATGGCCCAGTTGATGGCAAGCGACACCTCGAATTGGAAAGCTTATTTGAGAGCGTGACAGCCAACAAAATCTACATCTCAGCATTTCCTAACAGAAAAACATTTGCCCATTACATCCAAGACATTGCGTGGGAAACCGAAGCATGGATTGCCGACAACCCAAGTCACATGGTACATTTCAACGGAGATAAATTCCTAGGGCCACACAAGGAGAATGTATAGCCACCCACCAATCCCCACCCGTCACTTTTTTGGACAGATAAAAGCAGCTGCCTGTTGAAGACAGAATTTCCATCACCTATACTTTAGTGTATGCCACCCATCCACCTTTCATACGTTTTCATGCTGTTTTTGGCCTACAGTCTTGTCGGCTGGATTTGGGAAACTGCCTATTGTTCGGTCAAGAACGGGCACTTCATCAACCGGGGGTTCCTGCGGGGGCCGCTGTGTCCTGTCTACGGATTCGGCGGGATGCTCATCATGTACCTGCTGCAGCCTTGGGCCCATACCTGGATCCCCCTCTTCCTTGCCAGCATGGTGATTGTCTCGGTTCTGGAATACTTCACCAGCTGGCTGCTGGAAGCCCTCTTCCACACCCGCTGGTGGGACTATTCCAACGAGAAATTCAACCTCCACGGCAGAATCTTCCTGGGCGGTGCCATCTGTTTTGGCGTGATGGGAACCCTCATCGCCCACTTCCTGCATCCCTGGCTGGAGTCGCGGATTTTCTCCATCCCGCTGCCCACCGCCCGCATCATCGCCTGGGCTCTCTTTGCACTCTTCATGCTGGACCTCATCACCACCATCCGTGGCCTGGTGGATTTCACCATCTACGAGACTAGGCTGAAGGATTTCACCGAGTCCCTGCGGGATAGATTCCATGGGGAGGAGTGGCTTGAGGAAAAGGAGCAGTCCCTGGGCCAGCTCTTCCAGCGGGTGCGGGAACGACTGCAGGAGGACAAAAGCAGGGCGAACCAGCATCTTCTGGAGCGGTTGGAGTCACTGAGTCAGCGGCAGGACAAGATGCTCCGTCACATCAGGAAATTTCCCACCATGCGCAGTGTCGAATTCCACAGCGGTGTGGAGGAACTGCGGCGACGGATTCAGCTGGAGCGGGAGCAGCGGAGGACAAAAATCCCGACGACAAAAACTCCCACGGATTGACAGATTTTTTGGACACGTGTGTAAAATTGCCCAGATTTTAACTTGTTTTTTTCTTGAAAAATATTCTTCTCCATTGGTATTTTAAACATGAAATGGCAAATTCTACTATAACAAAGGGACTTCTTGTTCAATCTTTAAAAGATTTGGTACAAGAAATCCCCTTGGAAAAGATTACTATCGAAAATATATGTCAAAGACATAACATGAACCGAAAGTCCTTCTACTATCATTTTAAGGACAAGTATGACCTGCTGAAATACATCTTCCAGACGGAATTCATCCAGTCGAACCCTCTGGAAAAGAGTGACGAGAAAGCCCACATCCACAACTTGTGCGGCTACCTCTATGACAACAGAGATTTCTACCATCACGTCCTGCATCCCCATCAGCACAATTACTTCCGCCTCTACTTTTACGAAACCATTCAAAGCTTTGTAGAAGAGGGTGTTGAGGTGATTCTTCCCCCAGAAAAAAAAGACGATTTTCACGTGTTATTTTTAACTGACGGATTAGTTTGCGGTATAGAACGATGGATTATGGACTACAAACCAATTCCTCCAGAGGACTTTGTGGAAAAGCTTTTTATGCTGCTGGAAAATATTGGTCTAAAAGCCTACCAAGACAAACAACGACGAGAGGGCAATTAACGCCTTCTTTTCTCATCCACCAGCTTTTGGATTTTGGTGGTAAAGGCCGCCTGAACTTAGGCATTTCCAATGAAGAAAGTATATCCCATCACTTGCACAATGTAAATATTGAT